>JAGBTK010000060.1 GCA_017631375.1 Tidjanibacter sp.
AATTTAAATTAAATGAACGAGCCTATCTGATGTTGATAGGCTCATTTTGTTATATACCATTAGATATAAAACAGGGCAAAGGGGACAAATAATTCAAAAAAAAAGGCTACATTTGCCCCATACAAACCCTATAAACATTTTTACACAATGTCAACAGAAGGAACTGTAAGAGCCGTAACAACCCTCCGTTTGCAGGAGATGAAGCGTCGCGGCGAAAAAATTGCAATGCTCACCGCATACGACTACTCGATGGCTAAGATCCTCGACGGAGCAGGTATCGATGTAATTCTGGTGGGCGACTCGGCCGCTAATGTAATGGCGGGCTACGAAACCACTCTGCCTATCACTCTCGATCAGATGATATATCACGCTCAGGCTGTCACTCGTGGTGCCAAACGAGCACTTGTAGTAGTAGATCTGCCCTTTGGTACCTATCAGGGTAACTCGAAGCAGGCTCTCGATTCGGCTATCCGCATTATGAAGGAGTCGCAGGCCGACGCTATCAAGCTCGAGGGCGGTGAGGAGATTCTTGAGTCCGTACAGCGTATCCTGTGCGCAGGAATACCCGTTATGGGCCACCTTGGTCTGACTCCCCAGTCTATCCACAAGTTCGGCACCTACACTGTTCGTGCTAAGGAGGAGGCTGAGGCTGCCAAACTTATCCACGATGCACACCTGCTGGAGGAGGCAGGCTGCTTTGCTCTGGTTATCGAGAAGGTACCCGCACAACTTGCTGCACGCGTGGCAAGCGAGGTAAACATCCCCATCATCGGCATCGGTGCTGGTGCTGGTGTGGATGGTCAGGTATTAGTATCTTACGATATGTTGGGTATCACAGGCGATTTCTCGCCCCGTTTCTTGCGTCGCTATGCTGAGCTTGGCAACGAGATGCGCAATGCATTCAGCCACTACATTGAGGATGTGAAGAGTCAGGATTTCCCCAACGAAAAGGAGGAGTACTAATATAAGCATGGCAGTTTGTTGTTCCTGATTCAGATTGGGTATTCTGATAAGGTCTAACAGACTGCCTTTTTTCAATGACACCCAGCTTAAGGAGTGAATTAATTCACTCCTTTCTTATACAAACAATATATTGTACGCAATAGTTTTGCCTCTACTTGTATTTTAAAATAAAAAAACATATCTTTAACATACAAATTGTACACAAACAATTACTAACCACACAATCAATAACAACAATGAAACTTATCAGTAAACTGATTGCAACACTCTTGGTGGTGTGTGCAGTTATGCCTGCCGAGGCAAAAAAGAAGGCAGACAACTATGAGAACTTCAAGGTTGCCATCTACACCCGTGCTTATGAGGTGCAGCAGATGACCGACCGTGAGTGGCTTGAGACTAGCTGGAAAACCATCTCCGATCAGGTAAAGGTTGACAAAATCTACCTCGAGACCCACCGTGACCAGCTTATCATCGACAAGGCTGAGATGAAGAAAATCATCAAATTCTTCGAGGATCAGGGTATTGAGGTGGCAGGTGGTATCACCTACACCATCAGCGAGATGAACGACTTCGAGACCTACTGCTACCAGGACCCCGTAGAGAGGGCTAAGGCACAGGAGATCATCGAACTCTCTGCTGAACTCTTCGACGAGGTTATCCTCGACGACTTCTTCTTCACCGACTGCAAATGCGACCTCTGTATTGAGGCTAAGGGCGACCGCACCTGGACTGAATATCGCTTGGAGTTGATGCACAAGGCTGCCGATGAGGTTATCCTCGGCCCTGCAAAGAAGGTTAATCCTGATGTTAAGGTGGTTATCAAGTACCCCAACTGGTACGACCACTTCCACGGCCTCGGCTTCGATTTGGAGCACGGTCCTCAGCAGTTTGACGGTGTATATACCGGTACCGAGACTCGCGATGCTGTGAGCAGCGACCAGCACTTGCAGCCCTATCTTGGCTACCTCGTATGGCGTTACTACAATAACTTGGCTCCCGGTCGCAATGGTGGCGGTTGGGTTGATACCGGCGGTATGCGCTACATCGACCGTTACAGCGAGCAGTTGTGGATTACTATGTTTGCTAAGGCACCCGAAATCACTCTCTTCGACTATCGTTCGATGCTCACTCCTCTGAGCGAGCGCAACCGTGCTCCCTGGACAGGTCAGGGCACCAGCTTCGATTTTGATGAAATGATGAAGCCCGTAAAGATTAACAAGGAGACCGTTACACCCACCACCGTAGCACGCGCTGCAGGTTACAGCCTTGAGGAGGTAGATAAGGTGCTTGGTTTCTTGGGCGAGCCTATGGGCATCAAGAGCTACAAGCCCTACCACTCGTCGGGCGAGGACTTCTTGCAGAACTATTTTGGTATGATTGGTATTCCTATGGATATCGTTCCCGAGTTCCCCGCTGAGGAGAATTTCATCATCCTTACCGAGCAGGCTAAGTACGATAAGGATATCGTTGCTAAGATTCAGAAGCAGTTGCAGGATGGCAAAGATGTTATGATTACTTCCGGTTTCTTGCGTGCTATGCAGGGCAAGGGCATCGAGAAGATTGTTGAGATGGAGTACACCGACCGCAAGGCCCTCATCACTGAGGTTAAGGCTGGCTGGGGCGCACTCACTCCCACCAAGAAGCCTATTCTGATGCAGCAGATTCAGTACTTCACCAACGACTCGTGGGAGGTTATCTCGGGTATGGATTCGGGTCTTGGCTGGCCTATTATGCACCGTGGTCGCGTATCGAACGGTACACTCTACCTCTTGGTAGTGCCCGACAACTTTGCTGACCTTTACAACTTGCCTGACAACGCTCTGAACTCGATTCGTTCGACCGTCAGCAAGCGCGTGATCCCCTACACCATCGAGGGTCCCAACAATATCTCGCTCTATGTTTACGACAACAACACTATCGTTGTTGAGTCGTTCCACGACGAGGAGATTACCTTCAACGTGGTTGCTCAGAGCACTCCTAAGAACACCGCTACCGATGTTCTGACCGGTGAGAAGCTCGAGGGCAAGGCTCGTATGACCTTCTCGTTTGGTCCTGCACCTGCCGCTCCCGCACAGGTAACTTATAGCGTAACTCTTAAACCTCACTCCTACAAGGCGTTGAAGTTCGAGTAGCAGAATATCAGGTTTCGACCTATTTGGCAGTCCCTTGTGGACTGCCTTTTTTTGTCCCTTTACTTACACTTTATCACATATCGGTCAGAAGGTACTGCAAAGGGGTTTTGGTGGCGAACAAAGTCAACATTGTGGCGAAAATAATGGCTAAAACCACCCAAATTTCGCCCCACTATCAAATTATAATGAATTTCAAGATTTTGCTGTCAATTTTAAGCATTTTCAGCCAATAAAAATATGAATTTTACCTTTACCCCCCCCCATCGGCGGGTCTATCTCACTGATTTTCTGCGCTTTATGTGATAGGATAAAATTATCATAAAATGGCATTAAATTGCTTACAATTTATTATTGCAACACTTAAAATTTTTCAAATAAAATTACATCTTTATAGCTCACTGTATATCCGACATTTAGCCCTTTATTTGTGATAAAAAAAAACTGTAACTACACCACACGTTGTTCAAAAAGTTATAATAATTTTGCATATACGAAATGTTAATTGTAATTTTGTTGTTGATCACTACTACTTTTCTAAAAAGAGTACATATGTAACACATAAATGAAACGTTTGTTTATTACCCCCATTATCCTACTGAGTATTCTCTGCTCAGCATTCGCGCTACAAGCACAGGATATTTCCCACCTTGGGGAGATTATTAAACAGATTGACAAGGACAGCATTGAGCTTACCGTATACTTCCAGCGTGGTGACTCCACATACTCCCCCATCATTGAGCCGGAGCCTATCCCCGAGCCAGAATCTATCCCTAATCCGCAGCCCGAGCCTGCTCCAGTGGTTACCGAGCCTGAGAGCAATCTGCATATGGCTATCAAGACCAACCTTCTGTCGGACTTGGCATTAATCCCTCAGATTGGTGCGGAGGTTATGCTTAACGACGAGTGGTCTATCGCTGCCAACTACCACGGTGCTTGGTGGCGTTCTATGGGTCGTTACTACTACAACTATGGTGGCTCGGTTGAAGTGCGCCGCTATTGGGATCCCAACAACAAGTATAATACAATGTCTGGCCATCACTTTGGTGCATTTGCCCAGATTCTCACCTACGACGTAGAGGGCAAGTTGTATGGCTATTTAGGTAAAACACCTCAGGTTGGCATCGGCATATCTTACGGATATTCAATTCCTATCGGTCGACGTCTCAACCTGGATATGTCATTAGGCATTGGTTATCTGACAGGTAAGTATGAAAAGTATGTCTATACGGATGACCACTATGTATGGTTGAGCACCCACCGCTTACACTATTTTGGGCCTACTAAGGCTAAGGTATCGCTTGTGTGGTTAATTGGCAAGGGAAACGTTAACCAGAAAGGAGGCAACAAATGATAAGAAGAATCACTCTTGCACTGCTTTCAGCTCTTGTACTGCTAACTTCCTGCGAGTATAAGGACTTGTGCTACAACCACGAAGAGCACGCCTTGCGCTACCATATCGATATCAAGGCTGACTATCGCCGTGATTGGGAGGACTCCTCTTCGCTGCCCTACAAGTGGATGGAGAATTGGCCTCAGCACTATATCCCCTATGAGCAGATGCGTCCCGAACTGCCCACCGGTCTGCGAGTGCTTACCTACCACGACAGCTACTCCGAGCCTCACAAGTCGAACATCGACCCCGAGGGCGGTATCGTTATGCTGAGCGAGGGTCTTAACGATATCCTGCTCTACAACAACGACACCGAGTATATTGTCTTCACCGACCTGGAGAATAGCGCAACCACCCGCGCAACCACTCGTACCCGCTCGCGATCATCCTACCTTGGCAACTCATTCAGCAAAACCGAGGAGGAGCACACCGTAAACCAGCCCGATATGCTCTATGGTGCATTTATCAAGAAGTACAACGCGGAGAAGACTTTGACCCCCGAAGAGTTCAACATCACTATCCAGCCCCTTGTATATACCTATAAGGTGCGCTTTGAGATTGAAGAGGGCTTGAAGTATGTAACTATGGCGCGTGGTGCTCTGTCGGGTATGGCCGGTTCGGTATATATGCATACGGGCTATACCGCCAGCGACCCCGTTACGGTCCTTTTTGACTGCGAGGTTACCGACTTTGGCGCACGCTCGCTTGTCAAGTCGTTTGGTATTCCCGACTTCCCTGTCAACGACCACGTTACCGACGGTAGCCGTGCTCAGGACCGCGCCTACGCACTCAATTTGGAACTTAAACTCATCAACGATACCTTCCTGAGTATGGACTTTGACGTTACAGATCAGGTTGCAGCACAGCCCCACGGAGGCGTTATTACAGTGACAGGCATCAAGGTCAATCGCGAGGATGCTACCACAAGCGGTGGTTTCGATGTCGATGTCGAGGGCTGGGGCGAAGGCGAAGATATTATTTTACCATTTGGAAATATATAGACTTGATATTAAAACAGATACAAAGAATAATAAAACAACAATTAACCATTATTTATTAACAACTCTAACTATTTCAATCATGAAAAAATTATTTGTAATGGCACTTGCGGTTGCAACTTTAGCAAGTTGTAGCAAGGTTGAGACTATCAATCCTGGCAACCAATTAAAGATTGGTTTTGACAATGCATTTGTGGATAATAGTACCAAAGCATTGATTACCACCCAGAACATCTCGAAGTTTATGGTTTATGGAACTCAGAACGGCGCAGTAATTTTTGATGGTAATACCGTATCGAAAACAAATGGTAGTTGGGAGTATGAGGGTGTTCGTTATTGGCATCGCAACAGCAACTACAAATTTGCTGCTATTGCGCCAGCTCCTCACGGTTTGGCAAATATGACATTCACCGAACATATGCCTGCTACTGCAACATACACATTGGCAGACTCCAACATCGATGGCCAGTCCGACCTCTTATACTCGGGTCTGGTAGAGAAGAGTGTGGGTGCAGACTTCCCATCGGGTGCTGCAGCCACAGTAGCATTTACTTTCAATCATATGCTTTCCAAGGTATCTTTTGACTTCCAGAACAACTACAACACCGGTACAAATAGCTATTCTATTTTGGTAAAAGATTTAAAAATTGCAGCAAAGGCTAATGCAACTATAAACTTCGCCACCTCCCAATGGACAAATCACACTGGTGATCTTGACCTCTTTTTCCCCATTAACAACGGCATAAAAATTGAGGAGACACGTGACGGTTTCAGCCACGAGAGCCTGATCATCCCTGCTCCTGAAAACACCTACACCATCACCGGTGAAGCAGAAATTTACTACAACAACAATAAAATTAACACTATCACTTTCGACCAGCCCATTGACATTGAACTTAAAGCGGGTTATAATTATAAGATTCTTTGCCAAATCAGTCAGGAGGAGAATCAGCGTATTTTATTCTCTGCAACTGTTAACAACTGGGGCAACGGTGATGGTGACAATGATGGCGTAGAGGAAGACAATGACAACTATCCTCTCGTTCACACTCCTGGTGACAATATCTAATCCTTACAACTTATATTACCATCCTAAATGGGTTAATAGGGTAATATAGACCAATAGGCTGTGGGCGGCTGATCCCTGCCCACAGTCACCAAAAGAAAACTAATTAACTGAACTATGAATACTCGCAACAAGATAAAATCACCACTCTATCAATTGGCACTCGTGCTGATTGGATTGGTATGTTTTACCTCGTGCGTGATTGACGAAACAGATAACTACCTCCCTTCAACAAGCAAGCGCATAGGTTTCAGCGCAAGCGAGGTCAAGAGCAAATCAGCAACTGGCAGTCGTGCTATGTTAAGCGACAACACCCCCACCCTGCATTTGCAAGCCACCGAAGGCGAGCAGAGCCTCGATGTGGTAACTACCGATGGTATCAATGTGTGTAAGGGTACGGCAAGCCCCGCAACACGAGGCACGCAGACCTTCACGACCGGCGCGTGGGACTATCGCGTAGTGGCTTACTTCTACCCCGAGAGCGGTAACCCAATGAACTTCTTCCTGCGACACAAGGAGGGTATCGTTATTAACTCCGACAGTGGCGAGTATGCTACAGACTACTACTGGCCAAGTATGGGCGAAATGGAGTTCTTTGCAGTGGCTCCAAGTAGCATAGATCTCCCCATCTTACCCACCAAGACTCCAACAATATCCTACACCATCACAAACAATATTGCTAAGCAACAAGATGTTATGGTGGCTCACCCCGCAGTGGTAGATTGCACCGAGGAGCAACCAGCAGTCGGGTTGCAGTTCGACCACCTCCTCGCCGCCGTACAGTTTAAGGTGGGCAAAATGTTGGCTGTGCGAATCAATTCACTATCCATTTCTGGCGTAAAGGGTGGTACAATAAATATGACCTACAACCCCAATACAGATAGTTGGAACTACTCTGGTGGTAGCAATACTACATACAACATTATCACCACCACTTATGGCACTCCAAACATTGATACCTATGGTATGACTGAGGGTAGTTATATTACAAGTAACGATAATGGTATGACTATGCTTGTTATGCCTCAATCGCTCAATGGTGCAACGGTAAATATTAGTTATACAGAGCAACTCACCCAAACTACACACACCATTAGCATTCCGCTTAGTGGTACGTGGGAGGCAGGAAAGACCACGACCTATATCCTTAATATTGAGGCTGAGACATTGCAGATTACTATCCCCACCCCTCCCGACGCAGATGCTCACTATGTGCGTGTGGATATGCCTTACAGTCTCAAAGGACTTGACGCCTATTTGGCAGAAAAAGGCTTTACTATTAGCAATATTACCGCCAGGACTGAGTGGTTGGATTTCGGTAACTCCTCCGCCGATAAAAGAGACATATTCATCAAGACGAGTCTAACAGAGATGCAATCGCAAGGCTACTTTACAGACGAGTTATGGGAGGTCACATATAGCGTAGGTTCCGATGGAAGCAAAAGATACACTGTAGGTTCCGAGGCAGGTCCAGAACTAACAAATAGTGAGTTGTTGGGTAAAAGCACACAGCAGATTGCCAACGACAGCCGAGGCACTATCTACCTCTTCCTCGACGAAAACAATGGTACTACCGACAGAATCGGCAAACTCGAACTCACCGCAACTATCCGTGGTAACGGTTCTTCGCGTACTATTACCCTCGCTACTGGTACTTTTAAGCAGTTATGCCCGAGCTGGAATAGCAATGGGCTTGGCGTGGAAAGATTCGAAGACGACACCGCACACCCTTATGGTTTTAGTTATAACCGTAAAGTAATTTACACTAACCCAGACTTAGAGGGTAAAACAGAGTGGGACGATTTCAGTTTCTTAGAGAAACTTTTTTTGATTCTCCGACTTCTATTCACAGGTTCTATCACCAACGAGGTACTTCCTGATATGAGCGGAGCAGATGCTGCGGTAGGCTTTGTCACCATCGAAAAATTGCAAGATATGGATATGGTCAAAAGCATTACCCT
The DNA here is from genome assembly GCA_017631375.1 of Tidjanibacter sp. Classification (GTDB taxonomy): domain Bacteria; phylum Bacteroidota; class Bacteroidia; order Bacteroidales; family Rikenellaceae; genus Tidjanibacter. The sequence goes on from JAGBTK010000060.1 coordinate 8,511, forward strand.
CGACTATGGGGCTCTGAATGATGTCCATAATCACGCTGGTAAAGAGTATGATGGTCTGGCCAACACTACTGCACTATACAACTATACGGGAGCTATTGACCTTACAGGATTGGAGCCTAAACTCGACACTGCAATGGTGCAAGATCAAAATTGGGAGAAGAATATACTAATAGAGAACGAAGACGATTATGCAGGCTACTATGCTGCATTTGAAGCGCTGACCCGCAATAGAATGAGAGAGTTGCGCACAACAATTACTACTTCGGAGGGCTCTGAAATAATTACCAAGACAATTCTCCATAAGGAGAATGAAGGTAATGGTATAGGTGGCATAAACGAAACAGGTGCCGATATTATTGAATGGTATCTACCATCAATTGGTGAGGCCAAAACATTGAAAGAGACAGGTACAGGCTCGGAGAATACACCAATCTCGCCACTCCACGGCACCTATTGGTCTTCAACATCCGGATCCGATCCTGAGTCAGGAAGTAACGGTTTTGCCTACTCATACACCTATACTGACAACAGTTATACCAACTACAACGCCCAGCAAGATAGAACATCCGAGCTCAAAGTTCGAGCAGTAAGAAAGAGATAAAGACGAGGAGTCGTTCTTCAGCAACTTTGTATTTGAATAGAGTCTAACAAACAACTCATAAAAAAGTGGTATGCTCCGTGCGGGGCATACCACTTTTTAGTTTTTGGGCGAGTTATCTTCTACCAAACATAAGTTCCAACGCTACCGGGGGCAAGTTGTACATTTGCCGAGTAGCCATTGTGGGTAATGGAGAATGAACGAGTGTTGTAGGTATCGTTAGCAACAATCAGAACGGTCTTGCCATCGGGAGTGCGGAAAGCAACATTGGGCATAACCTCAACATTGTTGTTCAACACGGTAAGTTTCACATCCTTGCGCTGCTCGTCAGTAAAGAGGCTAACAGACTGGTCGCCTGTCTGGGTCGAGCCGATACGCACCGAGCCATCATCTACAAACTTCGAGGCGTGAGCGATAACATAGTAAGCGATATTGCGCGAAACCTCATCGCCATCAATAGTGATAGCACCCTGACACATTGAGCAACCACCGTCGTCAGTGTGGGGATCATTCAGAGGATCGGCAGCCAGATTCCAGAGAAGCACATTGCGGCTCCAATTACCGGTTACATTGATAATAAGACGCTTAACCTGCGCAGCGATATCGATGGTAGGAGTACCGGGAGTCTCAACAGTCATCTGCTCAGTGAAGTAGAGGTGCTTATCGGGGCGTGCGGTATGCATATAACCGAGAGTGGTCATCTCGCCTGCGTAGTGGTGGTATGCAGCACCATCCACATACTTAGAAGCCTCTGCGTCAGCATAAATCTCCAGAGCGAAGTCGGGGCGATCGAGGTTGTGGTCAAAAATCACAATCTTGGTATCGATACCTGCCAATGCAAACTGAGGGCCAAGGTGATCGCGAACAAACTCTGCCATATCGGCAGCAGTCCATACCATACTCGGAGTGTTGTTCGAGTTGAGAGGCTCGTTCTGTACGGTAACAGCGTCGATGCGGATACCCTCGGCAGCCATAGCCTGAACATACTTTACAAAGTAGCGTGCATATACATCATAGCACTCCTTGCGAAGCTTGCCACCCTTAACCTTGCCATTGGTCTTCATCCATGTAGGAGCTGACCAGGGCGATGCCATAATTTTAATATCGGGGTTGATTTTCAAGATCTCCTTAGTCACGGGAACAACATCCTTCAAATCCTGCGAGAGCGAGAACTTTTTCAGCTCAAAATCCTCCTCACCTGCGGGAAGGTCGTTGTATGAAAATACGAAGCTATTCATATCCGATGCACCAAGCGTAAGACGCAGATAGTTCACACGGATATCCTTCTCGCCAGCACCATAGAGCTCCTGGAGAATAGCAGCACGAGCCTTGGGCGACATATTTATAAGGTGCTCGGCGCTACCACCGGTAAGAGCAAAACCAAAGCCGTCGATACTTTGCATACGGTGTTGGTCGTCAATAACGATAGCTGCACCGCGTGCTGCGCGCGACGAGAAGCGGAGAGGCTGTGCCGATTGAGTAAAGAGTTGGCTACGGTCGCCGGTAGTTACCCAAGCCTGACCTACGGGAGCACCGGGTTCGGGTTCTGCCTGCGCTCTATTACGAGGTTGTGCTACTAGAGTAGCCGAGATGGCTGTTGCCATCAACAGAAGAAGTGTTCTCTTCATAATAGTTTGATTTTTTAAAGTTAATATTAGGTGTTATCAAAACAAATATATTACATTTTGCCCAAAAAGACAAAATATCGAGCAAAATTCAGCAAATACGGTCTCTTTGGATTAGGTTATCGCAAATATATATTGTAACTTTGTAGAGAGTAACACACCTAAAAATATCAAACAATGAGAACTATTATCAGACTACTTGTAGCCGTTTCGGCTATTGTGGTGAGTGCACTCACCACTCAATCGTGTACCCCAAAAGAGCCTACCCAAGTACTTTTGCTCACAGAGCGCGGAGGTCATCACGGCCCATTTACCGCTCGTGGCGTGGAGTGGGTAGCCGAGTTCGCAGCAGAGAACAATATGGTAGTGACCGAGATTCACAACCCCGACCCTATCAACAAAGAGTATTTGGAGCAGTTCGATATCATACTCCAGCTCGACTATGTACCCTACACTTGGAGCGACGAGGCACAAGCCGCCTTTGAGGAGTATATTGACGAGGGTAAGGGTAACTGGATTGGCTTCCACCACGCATCACTCCTTGGCGAGTTTGACGGCTGGCCTATGTGGGAGTGGTTCTCCGACTTCCTTGGTGGCATCCGCTATCAGAACTACATCCCCGAACTCGCATCGGCAGAGGTGACAATCGAGAACAGCAACCACCCCGTAACCAAAGGTGTAACCGAGAAGTTTGTATTGCCTGATGATGAGTGGTACATCTTCGACCGTTCGCCCCGCGAGAACGCGCTGGTGCTCGCCACAGTTGACGAGAACACCTATGAGCCTGCATCCAACATCAAGATGGGCGACCACCCCGTAGTATGGAGCAATGAGGCTAAGAAGGCGAAGAATGTATATTTCCTCTTCGGTCACTCGCCCAAGCTCTTTGACGAGCCCGCATTTGTACAGATGCTCTCCAATGCACTGATTTGGTGTGCAGAGTAAGAATAATTCTAACCCTAAACATAATCAAACACTATGAAAAAGACACTAATTACTGTATTGGCACTCTTGCTGGGTGTCAGCCTGTTTGCTCAATCGGCACAGGAGCGTCCTCGTTTCCCCCGTTTTAAGGTGCTTGCATTCTACAACCCCCACGTTGAGGAGGCTCACGTTCAGTTTGCCGAGGAGGCAGTAAAATACTTCAAGGGGCTCACCATCGGAGATGGTTTTGTCTTTGATGTAACAACCAATATGGCCGATATGAACGACGAGAAGTTGAAAGATTATCGTATGATTATGATGCTCAACGATGTGCCCCACGCACCTGAGCAGCGCGCCGCTTTCCAGCGTTATATGGAGAATGGTGGTGGTTGGTTCGGCTTCCACGTGTCGGCATACAACGACCGTCACACCGATTGGCCTTGGTTCCTCGACTTCCTTGGCGGCGGCGTTTTCTATCGCAACAACTGGCCCTCGATGCCCGCGAAACTCGTTGTTGACAAATCCGACCACCGAGTAGCAAAGGGTCTGCCCTCCACATTCATCGCTCCCGAGAATGAGTGGTATCAGTGGAAACCCAGCCCCCGCGAGAACAAGAACATCGATGTTATCGTTAGCCTCTCGCCCGACAACTATCCTTTGGGCTTGAAAGATATCATCCCCGATGGCGATCTTCCCGTAGTATGGACCAACCGCAACTACCGTATGGTTTATGTAAATATGGGACACGACAGCCGCGCATTCACCAACTCTACGCAGAACTATATGTTCATCAACTGCTTCCGTTGGATTATGGAGTGCGATCCTGAGGGTAACCCCTTCCTTCGTTAAACACATTTCAGACCTAAAACATCAATCGTATGAGAATTTTTTTATCAATTATAGCAGCATCCGCTCTCCTTTTTGGCAGTTGTAGCGCAGAGAAGAATAGTATTGAGAGCGACAAGGTGGTTATCGCCTATGTCACCTCGTGGAGCTCGGTTATTCCCGATCCCGCACACATCACACACATCAACTATGCCTTTGGCCATGTTACCAACTCGTTTGATGGTGTTCGTATCGACAATCCCGAGCGTCTAAAGACTCTTGTTGACCTGAAAGAGGTTAAACCCGAGCTGAAGGTTATGCTTTCGGTAGGTGGTTGGGGAAGCGGTCGTTTCAGCGAGATGGCTGCTACTGATGCTACCCGCAAATCCTTCGCTAAGGATTGCCTGCGCGTGGTAAATGAGTTTGGTCTTGACGGTATCGATATCGACTGGGAGTACCCCACCAATAACGCTGCAGGAATCTCCGCATCGCCCGACGATACCGAGAACTTCACCCTACTGATGAAGGAGTTGCGCGAGGCTCTTCCCAAAGACAAACAGCTCACTATGGCATCTGTCGCAAGTGGCGAGTATGTCAACTTCAAAGAGGCTATCCAATATATGGACTTCGTGAACATTATGACCTACGATATGGCCTCGGCACCTAAGCACCACTCAGGTATGTATCGTTCGGAGATGTCGCCCGGCATCACCTGCGAGGAGGGTATTTTGGCGCATATTGAGGCAGGTGTGCCTGTTGAGAAGTTGGTATTCGGTATGCCTTTCTACGGTCGCGCAAGCGGAGCTTTACAGGGCTTTAACGACTACAAGAACCTTGTAAATCTCCCCGCCGACAAATTCACGGCCGAGTGGGACGATATAGCGAAAGCACCCTATATTGTAGAGATTGCCACCGGTGATGTTGTATGCACCTATGACGATCCTCGCTCAATTGCTATCAAGTGCGACTATATTGCCGCGAAGGGTATGAAGGGCGCAATGTATTGGGATTACGACGGCGACACCGATGACCACACTCTGGCTCGTGCTGTGTGGGAGGGTGTTATGAACCACGAATAATCGCACTATAATCCTCATAAATAGGTTGGGATATCTTTTCCCAACCTATTTTTTTTACTCCAAAAAAAAGTTATCTTTGCCTACAAAGAATATCTAAAACTAAAAATACTATGGAACTACCATTTGCAGAATCTTGGAAAATTAAGATGGTTGAGCCTATCCGCAAAAGCACTCGCGAGGAGCGCGAGCAGTGGATTCGCGAAGCTCACTACAATGTATTTCAGCTCCGCTCAGAGCAGGTATATATCGACTGTATCACCGACTCGGGTACAGGTGCTATGAGCGATCGCCAATGGGCAGCTATGATGCTTGGCGACGAGAGCTATGCAGGCGCAAAGTCCTTCTTCCACCTCAAGGAGGTCATCAATCGCCTGACCGGTTTTGAATATGTAATTCCCACCCACCAAGGTCGTGCTGCGGAGAACGTACTATTCAGCCACCTGGTCAAGGAGGGCGATATTGTCCCCGGCAACTCTCACTTCGACACCACAAAGGGCCACATAGAGAGCCGCAAGGCAACCGCACTCGACTGCACCATTGACGAGGCTAAGGATACCCAGCTCGAGCTCCCCTTTAAGGGTAATGTAGATCCCGCAAAACTTGAAAAGGCACTTGCCGAGCACGCAGAGCATATTCCCTTCATCATTGTCACCATCACCAACAACACGGCCGGAGGTCAGCCCGTATCGATGCAGAATCTGCGCGAGGTGCGTGCCATTGCCGATCGCTACGGCAAGCGTGTAGTACTCGACTCGGCTCGTTTTGCCGAGAACGCATACTTTATCAAAACCCGTGAGGAGGGCTATGCAGATAAGAGCATTAAGGAGATTGTTGCCGAAATGTTCTCGCTGGCCGACGGTATGACTATGTCGGCAAAGAAGGACGGTATCGTAAATATGGGTGGCTTTATCGCAACTCGCCACGAGGATTGGTATGAGGGCGCGAAACGCTTCTGCATCCCATTCGAGGGCTATCTCACCTACGGTGGTATGAACGGTCGCGATATGGAGGCTCTGGCAGTTGGTTTGGATGAGAATACCGAGTTTGATAACCTCGATACCCGCATCCGTCAGGTGCAGTATCTGGCTGCCCGACTCGACGAGTTTGGTATTCCCTATCAGCGACCTGCCGGTGGTCACGCAATATTTGTCGATGCATCAAAGATTCTCACCAATGTACCTAAGGAGGAGTTCCCCGCACAGACACTGACCATTGAACTCTATCTGGAGGCCGGTATCCGAGGTTGCGAGATTGGTTATATCCTTGCCGACCGCGACCCCGTAACCCGCGAGAATCGCTTTGGCGGACTTGACCTACTGCGCCTTTGCGTACCACGAAGAGTTTATACCAACAACCATATGGATGTAATTGCGGTGGCACTGAAAAATGTATTTGATCGTCGCAATGATATCACCCGTGGTGTCCGCATCGCCTGGGAGGCCGAACTGATGCGCCACTTCACCGTTACATTGGAGCGTGTGTAGCAACCGACCACCTAACAGAAATCCCGACCTTCAATGAAGGTCGGGATTTTTGTTCATTAATATCAATCTGCGTTACTGAATCTCCTTGCGGTAAGCGCGGCGGCGTTTGTGCTGCTCCTTGTCGAGGGCCTCCCACTGCTGCTGCACTTTAACATTGTGCTCCAACTCGGGGTTGCTCTCCATACTCTCCACGCCCATACCGATAAAACGAGGCATAAGGTCATTGATAATCATAGCATTAACACCCTTGTTCTGATAGTCGGGATGAACAGCCACCAAAAGGAAATCAATCTCCTTAGGCTTCTTGGTGAGCAGAGGTTTCAGGAAGTGTACCCAGCCGAAGGGGAAGAGTTTACCACCCGAGCGTTGCAGAGCACGAGTAAACGACGGAAGAGTGATACCCATACCCACCAAGTTGTCATCCTTATCGGCAATCAGCGACACAAGTTTCAGATTAACAAGTGGCAGGTAGGCTGCAATATACTGCTCAATCTGCTTATCGCTCAACATTGAGTAACCATAAAGAACAGAGTAGCAGGTATTTACCAAGTCGAACAAAGGCTTGCCATACTTCTTGACAAGTTGGTTGCGCGATTTCAACTCAACAGAGTGAAGATTGAAACGTTTGGCAACAAGGCTAGAAATCCTCTCTGTGCGCTCCCAATTCTCCTCGGGCAATTTGAGCAGATACTCCACCCAATCGACATCCTTGGTATAGCCAAGTGTTTCAAGGTGTTTGGGGTAATAGGGGTGGTTGTAGATGGTTACCATCGTACCTACGCGGTCGAAGCCCTCAACAAGCATACCCTCAGGGTCGAAGTCGGTGAAGCCCAGAGGACCTTGCACCTCAGTCATACCGCGCTCCTTGCCCCACTGCTCAACGGTATTGAGCAGGGTACGAGCAACCTCCAAGTCATCTATAAAGTCTATCCA
>JAGBTK010000061.1 GCA_017631375.1 Tidjanibacter sp.
ATAGGGTGGGGTATGCTACAAATATAGCCTTAGATGAAGTTGCTGAAAAATACCATTTTCCCCACTTTGCTGTTGGTGCTGATGGCACTGACTACCTCCGTTGCGCCCCTAATGGCACAGAGCGACGAGAAAGAGGAGCGTAAGCCTGTCGATATATCTTCACGTCTGTTGCGTCCTGTACAGGTGGGTGATAGTTCGGTGATGGCTATGGTGGGTGAGGTTATGCTCTTCCATAATGGCACGCTTATCACCTGCGATAGTCTTGTGCGCTACTCGGCAAACCGTGTGGAGTGCTTTGATAATGTGGTGATTAATAAAGACTCAATCTATGTATATGGCGACCGTGCGCTTTACAATGGCGAGACAAATACGGCTGAGATTTTCTCTCCGCTGATTAAGCTGATTGATGGTAATGCTACGGTCTATACATACAACTTCAAGTTCAATACTAAGGATAATATCGGTGAGTTCTGGGGTGGTGCGACTATGGAACAGGAGGGCAACCAGATGGAGGCCGATAAGGGTTACTACTATGCCGATGACCGCGAAATTGTGGGTGTGGGCAATGTGGAACTTCGCAATGAAGAGTATATGCTGCGCTCCGACTCGGTCGGATATAATTTTGAATCGGAGATCGCCAAGTTTTATGACCGTAGTGTGATTTGGAATCGCAAGGGTGAGATTCTGAGTGCCGATAGTGGCGAGTATTTCTATCAGCAGGAGCGTTATCATTTCCGTGGCGATGCATATATCCTCTCGCCTGATTATGAGGTGTGGGCAGATAGCCTTGATTATAATCTTGCAAGCGAGGATGCAGAGTTGTGGAATAACATTCAGGTACGCAGCGACAAGGAGAAGACCATAGTATTTGGCGATTATGGCCGATATACCGGTGCTGATGGCGAGGCACTGCTCACTGACCGCCCCTCATTGTTGAGTTATAAGACCGAGAATGCCGATACCGTCTATATGCGTTCCGACTCTATATTTATTTATACTGTCGATTCGCTTGGCTATTTTAAGCTCAATCGCCCCGACTCAACAGCTATGGCTGAGATTGACGATATTGTGCAAGGCATAGCAGGCGATGAGGAGGAGTTGTTGATAGAAGAGAACCCTGCAACTCCTGCTGAGGAGGGAGAAGAGGGCGAGGTGACAGAGGATGGTGCCGAAGGAGCAGAAGATGCTACCGAAGGTGTTGAGGATGTCGCTGAGGATGCCGAGTTGGCTGATGAGGCAATAGCGGAGAGAGAACAAGCAGATGAACAACCGGATGAAGTGGCCGAAGATAGCGCCGCTCCAGAGGAGATAGACGATGGCGAGGAGATTGCCGACGAGGGAGTTGTCGAAGATGTTGTGGCAGAGGAGGAGATAGCCGAGCAGATAACGGATGAAGCAATAACCGAAGCGGAAACCACTGCAGAGGAAACAACCGCAGAAGCAACTGCTGTAGAGGCGGTAACTGAGGAAAAGACCTCCGAAGAAGAAGTTGCTGAAGAGGCGGTAACTGAGGAAAAGACCTCCGAAGAAGAAACAGATGAAGAGGCAACCTCTGAAGATGCTACTGAGGAGAAACGCACCGAAAGAGTCATTGTTGCTTTCCCGCATGTTAAGATGTACTCGGTTGATGCGCAGGTTGTCTGTGATTCGCTGATTGCCTTTACCGTTGATTCAACTGCCCAGCTCCATATTGATCCTATTATGTGGAACGAGCAGAATCAGATTATTAGTGAGAGGGTGGATGTCTTTACCAAAGATCAGAAGGTTGAGCGTGCGCTCTTCTCCGGTGAGCCATTCCCTATGATGATCTCCGAGGTTGATACAACTCGCTACAACCAGGTGACGGGTAAGACTATCGAGAACTTCTTCCGCGACGGCAAGATGTACAAGGCAGATATCGTGGGCAATGCTCAGACATACTACTATGTTGTAGATGATAAGGATGGTGCAGTACAGGGCTTCCTTGTGGCAGAGTGTGCCGATATTACCTTCAACATTAAGGACAATACCGTAGAGACTATCGTTTGGCGACAGAATCCCGAGTATACTATCTATCCTATAACCAAGATACCCGAAACTCAGACCCAATTCTTCGAGCATTTCTCGTGGAATCCTGACTTAAGACCCACTCTTGAGGATGTTTTTGATCGTACGATTACTCCCTCCGAAAGAAGCGAATACGAGGCAATGGATAAGCCTAAGTTCCCTATCACCAAATCGATAGACAACTATCGCCAGATGTTAGTAGAGCGTGGTCGTTGGGTTGACAGAGAGGATGAAATTACAGATCGCGCAAGAGAGTTCATCTCTACTCGCGAGCCATATGAAGAGTAAAATAAGAAGAAAATGATTGAAAAATATAGTCAAGATTTAGAGGTCGCTTGTTACGAGAGCGATATTAACTCCCGAATGCTCCCCACAGCCTTTCTCAATTTGGCGCAGGAGGCAGCAAACCAACACGCAAACTATCTGGGTGTTGGCTACGATGTGATGCACATCACTCGCAAGGCGTGGGTACTTTCGCGTCTGTATGTTCGTTTCAACCACACTCCCCAGTGGCGTGATAAGGTGAATTTGCAGTCGTGGCATAAGGGGGCTAACGGCTATCTCTATTTCCGTGATTTCGTGGTGACTGATAACGCAGGCCGTGCTGCCATTGAGGCTACCACTTCGTGGTTGGTAATCGATATCGACTCACGCCGCCTGACCAAATATACCGAGCTTGCCGAGGATGAGGAGCGATGCATTAGTGAGAATGTAATTGCCGAGCAGGCACCTAAAATTGTACTCCCTTCGGGTGCGGAGCCTCAGCAGGTGGGTAGCCATATTGCCCGCTACTCCGATCTGGATATGAATGGTCATGTGAATAATGTCAATTATGTGGAGTGGGCTCTCGACTCAATCGGTTTTGATATTACATCCAAACTTCCTCTGAAAGAGTTATTCGTCAACTACAATGCCGAGGTTAAACTTGGCGACGAGGTGGTTTTGAAGGTGTGGGAGGATATAGAGAATGGAGCTGCCGAGGAGCGCATTTTCTATGTTATTGGTGAAGTGGGTGGCAAGAACTCCTTTATCGTTAAACTGATTTTCTAATACCTATTAAATATATCTTCCGATGGCAAACATTCCAACCAATATCCCCGAGAAGACTGTCGAGCGACTGAGTGAGTATCGTCGTACCTTGATACGCCTGCGCCGTCAGGGTATTACCCATGTCTTTTCCCACGTCTTGGCAGCTCTACACGGCATTACTGCTGTTCAGGTGCGCAGAGATTTGATGTTGATTGGATTTTCGAGCGATACCAAGAAAGGCTATGATGTGCAGGTGCTGATTGACTTTATCAGCGCAATCCTCGACGCATCAACCGATCAGAATATCGGTGTTATCGGTATGGGACACTTGGGTCAGGCCATTACCAAGTATTTCAATGGTAAAGGCTTAAAACTCAAAATTGTAGCCTCGTTTGATACCAATCCCGAGAAGGTAGGCACTACGATTGATGATGTCCCCTGTATTGCTATGTCCGACTTTGAGCAGGCTGTTGCTGAGTTGGATATCAATATGGTCATTCTCTCGTGTCCTGCTCGTGCGGCGGCAGATTGTGTTATTCCAATCGTCAATGCAGGTATTAAAGGTGTGTTGAATTTTACCTCGTCGCCACTGAACTTCCCTGCCGGTATCGTGGTGGAGAACTACGATATCACCACTCTTCTGGAGAAGGTGGCCTACTTTGTCAAGGAGCGCGAGGAGAACGAGCTCTAATAATCTGTTATGAGTTTCAGCGCGGTTAAGCCAAACGAATCAGAAGGACTTAAACCTGTTTGTCCTTCGTCGGTTGTTGTGGGCTCTTTTGATGGCCTGCATCTGGGACACCGTGCGCTGATAAATAGATTGAAAGAGGTTGCCGGTGAGCGCAATACAGCAAGCCTTGTGGTTACTTTTGATCCGCACCCTCGATTGGTGCTTGCTCCCGATAGTGATTTTCGTCTGCTGACCACTACCCGCGAGAAACAGGCAATTTTCTCAAAATTGGGCATTGACTATAAAACCTATATCCCCTTTGACGATCCTAAATATAACCAGATGACCCCTGCGTGCTTTGTGCAGTGGTTGAAGGACTCTTTTGCTATGGAGTATATGCTCATTGGCTATAACCACCGCTTTGGGCGTGGTGGTCAGGGTGGGGCGCATAATATCGCGAGTCTGGCAGAGGAGTGTGGTTTCGAGGCTGAGGTTTTTGGCCGTCAGTTGGTGGATGGGATGACTGTTAGTAGTTCAGAGGTGCGCAGGGTAATTGCTGAGGGTGATATGCCTCTGGCTGCCAAGTTGTTGGGCGATCCCTATCTGGCAATTATCGATCAGGACGAAAGCGGTATGTGGCATAGCAACCACTCAGCGAAATTGCTTCCTCCGCCCGATCATTACCGTGTATTAGCCAATGGCTATGAGTGCGAGTGCCTTGTGCGCGAGGACGGAGCGATTCAGATTTCTCAACCTCTGCAAGAGCGACAGGCGCAAGTTTTGTTTATTGATAAGTACTAAAATTGAGATATGAGCAGCCGTGAATTTTTTGATGTACAGATAAGGGTCGGCTATAAGGATACCGACAAGATGGGCGTAGTACACCACTCTAATTATGTGGTCTATTATGAGATAGCGCGTACGGAGTGGCTTCGCTCCAAGGGCTACACTTACCGCGAGTTAGAGGAGAAGGGTGTGATGATGCCTGTCAGGGAGATTCAGTCTAAATTCCTGCGCCCTGCTCTCTATGACGATTTGCTCACTATCCGCATCTCCGTCCAGAAGATGGCAGGTGTTCGCGTGGTCTTCTATCACGAGATTTTCAACCAACACGGCGACCTGATTCATACGGGTACAGCAGAACTCGCATTTATGGATGCTGCGAGCCGTCGTCCTTGCCGTGCTCCCGAGTGGTTTGTGGAGCTGTTCGGAACGGAGTAGTTTTTTGCCAATTTGACATCTACGACTGCCGAAGTGTCAGTTGTATGGTGTTGGCACATAGTTTGAGTCTATACTTTAATGAGAGGTATAGACTCTTTTTGTCTTCACCTCGCCCATTACCTTACAAACGATAATTAGTATTACAAACATAAAGATAGGAAAAAAGATGCAGAACGGAAAAATTGGGGTAACAACTGAAAACATATTCCCCGTTATTAAGAAATTCCTCTACTCGGACAATGAGATTTTCCTTCGCGAACTTATCTCCAACGCAGTAGATGCTACTCAGAAACTCAAAACTTTGGCCTCTATTGGCGAGTTTGACGGTACTCTCGGCGACCTCACCGTCAGGGTTAAGGTGGATACCGATGCACACACCCTGACCATTAGTGATAGAGGTATCGGTATGAGTGCCGAGGAGGTTGATAAGTATATCAACCAGATTGCCTTCTCGTCGGCTGAGGAGTTTATGGAAAAGTATAAGAATCAGTCGATTATCGGCCATTTCGGTCTTGGTTTCTACTCGGCCTTTATGGTTGCCGATAAGGTAGATATATATACTCGCTCGTGGCGCGAGGGAGAGGCCGGTGTGCATTGGTCGTGCGACGGTACTCCCGAATATACCCTCGAGGAGTGGAGCTCGGAGCGTGGTCGCGGTACCGATATTGTTCTGCACCTGGCGGATGACTGCCTGGAGTTCAACTCTGAGGATAAAATTCGCGAGATGTTGCGCAAGTATTGCCGCTTCCTGCCCATCTCGATTGCTTGTGGCAAGGTTAAGGAGTGGAAGGATGGCAAGTATGTTGATACCGACCGCGACGAGATTATCAACGATACCGATCCCCTCTGGACTCGTAAGCCCAACGATATTACCGAGGAGCAGTACAAGGAGTTCTATCGCGCACTCTACCCGATGAGCGAAGATCCTCTCTTCAACATCCACCTCAATATCGACTACCCGTTCAATCTGACCGGTATTCTCTATTTCCCCAAGATTCGTAGCAATATCGAGGTGCAGAAGAACAAAATCCAACTCTACTGCAATCAGGTATTTGTTACCGACTCGGTGGAGGGCATTGTTCCCGAGTTTCTCACCTTGCTGCACGGTGTGATTGACTCGCCCGATATCCCTCTGAACGTGTCGCGTAGCTATTTGCAGAGCGACAGCAATGTGAAGAAAATTTCGAGCTATATCACCCGCAAGGTGGCTGACCGCTTGCAGGAACTCTTCAATACTATGCGCCCCGAGTTCGAGGAGAAGTGGGATGACCTCCGTCTGTTTATCCAGTACGGCATCATCACAGACGAGAAGTTTGCCGAGAAGGCTAAGGAGTTCGTTCTGCTCAAGAATGTTGATGGCAAGTACTTTACCCTTAACGAGTACTCCGAGCTTATCAAGCCCGAGCAGACCGATAAGGATGGCAATGTGATCTATCTCTATGCCGACAGTAGCGAGACTAAGTATAGCTTCATTGAGGCTGCTCGTGCTCGTGGCTACGATGTTCTGCTGATGGATGGCCCTCTGGATAGCCACTTCATCAATTGGTTTGAGAGCAAGAACGAGGGTTGCAGCTTTGTGCGAGTGGATAGCGGTGTTGTGGATAAACTCATCCGCAAAGAGGAACACCTCTCGATGGCACTCACCACCGCTCAGCAGGATATCCTGCGTCCCGTATTTGAGAGCCAACTCCCCGTAGATGAGAAGATTCACTACAATATCGCTTTCGAGCCTATGGAGAGCACCGACACCCCCGTAACTATCACTCAGGATGAGTTTATGCGTCGTATGAAGGATATGGCTCAGGTGAGTGGTGGCGGTATGAGTTCTTTCTATGCTCAGATGCCAGATAACTACACTATCGCTGTGAATGCTAACCACCCGCTGGTAGCCGAGATTTTGGGCGATGTGGAGAAGAGTTATGGCGATAAGTTGCCCTCGATTAATACCAAGATTGAGTCGGCAGAGGCGAGTCGTCAGCACCTGATGGATGTGATTAAGGATAAGAAGGAAGAGGACCTGACCGCAGAGGAGCGCAAAGAGCGTGAGGATATCGAGAAGAAGATCTCCGACCTCCGCACTCAGCGTACCGATCGTCTTCGTCAGATTGGTGGCAATAACGCCTTGGTGAAACAGCTCATCGACTTGGCCCTTCTCTCTAACGGTATGTTGAAAGGCGAACAGCTCACCAACTTTATACGTAGAAGTGTAGATTTGATCCACAAACAGTAGAAAAAACCATATAATTGGAGACTTTGGTGTAGGGGGAAGTCTTGAAGGTCACGCGCATACTCTGTGTATGTGAGTGGTCGTCAAGGCTTCCCCCAGCGCCAAATTATCCTAATTCTATGACTATTTTGAGGGGATTGAAGTGTGGTTGGGTTATAATAGAAAAGCGTCTGCGACGCTCATTTTTTTTATGGGGTTAATGCTCCGGATAGGAAGGAACGATTATTGCACAGCCTGTCTTGTAAATATATAAAATTATGGCACGCAAAATTCAACCCGGGACTCATATTGCGCCTGAACAGTACAAGGTGCGCATCCTCCCTCGTGGTCCTTTCCTTGTCTATGGTCGGCCACCGCTCTCTCAGCAATTCATAATCCTCAATGCCGAAGGCGATAGTTGGTCGTTTCGGCAGGGCGAGATCTATTCCCTAACCGCCAATCCCACCGCCCTCTGTCGGTGTGGTCATTCGCGTGTTGCGCCCTATTGCGACGGCACTCACACCAAGATAGAGTGGGGCGAGGAGGCGGCCGCCGACCATACCCCGTTGCTGTTCGATGCAGAACGCTCCGAAGGGCCTACGCTGATTCTCTCCGACAACGAGCGATATTGCGCCTTTGGACGCTTTTGTGATGCTGTGGGGCGTGTGTGGCACAATGTGGAGCGCTCAGACGACCCCACCTCGCGTGAGCTGGCTATCCGTCAAGCCTCGCTCTGTCCGAGTGGGCGGCTCAGTGTGTGGGATAGGGTGAGTGGTCGTCCCTTTGAGCCGCACTATGAGCCATCCATTGCGCTCATAGAAGATCCATCGATGATGGCTTCGGGTGGTCTGTGGGTGAGGGGCGGTATCCCTATTGTCGGTGCAGATGATGAGGAGTTGGAGGTGCGAAACAGGGTAGTGCTCTGTCGATGCGGGGCGTCAGCCAACAAACCATTTTGCGATGGTGCCCACGTGGCTATTCACTATGACGACAATCTGCCGATAGATGCCTATGCCTACGACGAAGAGGAGACGCAGGTTTAACAAAAGAGAGAATTTATGTGAAAAATAGTGGTCTGATGTGCATATTGACCGATTAATTACCTATATTTGTGGAGATGCTGTCTGCACGAGGCAGTAAAGAAACGAAAACGAACATAATACTAACCACTTAAATAGATTAAATTATGCTGAAAAAATCTATCCTCACAATGCTTTTTGCAGCTGCAATTGGTGGCAGTGCAATGGCACAAGACACTGAGTTTGAATATAAATTCACTGTAGTCAAGGAGAATCCCGCAACCTCGGTTAAGAATCAGGCAAGTACAGGTACCTGCTGGTGCTTTGCTACTACTTCGTTTATGGAGTCGGAGTTGTTGCGCAAAGGTAAGGGCGAGTTTGACCTCTCGGAGATGTTTATTGTTCGCAATAACTATATTCGCCGTATGCAGGACAACTACTACCGTCGTGGTAAAGGTAATGTAAGCCAGGGTAGTATCGCTCATATGGTACTTTGGGTTATGGACAACAAGGGTTGGATGCCCGAGGAGGTTTATAACGGCATCAACTACGATTCGCCTACTCATTCGCACGGCGATTTGGCTAAGTGGGTTAGCACCATCAGCCAGACTTCGGTAGATATGAAGAAGCCTATCCCCGCTGAGATTATGGATGGCGTGCTTGATGCATATCTTGGTGAGGTGCCAGAGACCTTTACCTATAATGGTAAGAAATATACCGCTGAGAGTTTCTATAAGTACCTCGATTTGGATGTAGATGACTATGTTGAGATTACCAGCTTTACTCACCACCCCTTCTATGAGCAGATTCCCGTGGAGGTACCCGATAACTGGGATCATCAGATGATGTATAACCTTCCCTTGGATGAGTTTATGGCTGTTATCGATAATGCTATCAACACCGGCTACACCGTGGCTTGGGATGGCGATGTTAGCGAGCCCGGCTATGCTTTCCAGCGTCACGTTGCTGTGAATGTTAAGGAGAACCTCGGCTCGGCACAGACCATGTTGGCTACTAAGCCCGTTGAGATTCCCGTTACTCAGGAGAGCCGTCAGAAGGGTTATGAGAACTTTTCGACCACCGATGACCACCTGGAGCACATCACCGGTATCGCTACCGACCAGGATGGCGTGAAGTACTACAAGACCAAAAACTCGTGGGGCACTGAGCGCAATGGTACCGGCTACCACTACCTCTCGGAGGAGTATGTAAAGGCTAAGACCATTTTTGTTCTCGTTCACAAAGATTCGATTCCCAAGGCTATCAAGTCGAAATTGGGTATCAAATAGTCTGAACTATTGATGTTTATAGGCGCAACGCTTTCTTTGAATGAAGTGTTGCGCCTCTTTTTTACTCTAAGCCGTCATTACCCCGATTTGGTGATTTGAATAAAAATGTTTACTTTAGCCTAATTAATAACCAAAAATAACTACTGCTAATGCCGATAGAAATAGTTAAGGTTACTACAAAAGCACAACTTAAGCGTTTCGTACAGTTCAACCTCGACCTCTATAAAGGTCACCCTTGTTTTGTTCCCGATTTGTATGGGGATACTATCAATACGCTCCGCAAGGACCGCAATGCAGCCTTTGAGTTTTGCGAGGCTGACTACTTCCTCGCCTACCGCGATGGTAAGATTGTGGGCCGTGTGGCTGCAATTATTAATCATAAGGCCAATAAGACTTGGGGCAATAAGGTTGTCCGCTTTGGCTGGATAGACTTTATTGACGACTTGGAGGTGGCCCGCACCCTGCTTGATACCGTTGAGCAGTGGGGTAAGGAGCGAGGTATGACAGAGATACAGGGTCCTCTTGGCTTTACCGACTTCGACCCTGAGGGTATGCTTGTTGAGGGCTTCG
>JAGBTK010000062.1 GCA_017631375.1 Tidjanibacter sp.
CGCAACATTATCGGTACCGAGGAGAACTTGAAGACCTTCTCGCACCAGGAGCTTCGCGACTTCTACCACCGTTGGTACAACACCACAAACCAGTGCTTGGTTATCGTGGGTGACTTCGATGTGGATATGATGGAGCAGAAGGTTAAGGAGGTGATGTCCGATATCCCCGCAGTGGAGAATCCCGAGCCTATCGAACTTATTCCTATCCCCGGTAACGAGGAGTTGGTGGTTGGTGCAATCGGCGATCCCGAGCTCACTCAGACCACCGTGGAGATCATCATCAAGCGCGATGCACTCCCCGCAGAGATGAACAACACTATCATCTACGAGACCTATAACCTTCTTGATGCTCTCTTCGGTCAGATGGCTAACGAGCGTTTGCAGGATATCTCTATGCAGCCCGACGCTCCCTTCTTGGCAGCTCAGGTGGCAGGTGGTGCTATTGCTCGCACTTGCGAGATTACCGAGTTCCTGGCTGTTCCCCGCGAGGGCGAGGCTCTGAAATCGTTGGAGGCCCTCTATACCGAGATGGAGCGTATCCGTCGCTTTGGTTTCACTCAGGGCGAGTTGGATCGTGCTGTTACCAACCTTATGAGCAGCATGCAGACTCAGTATAACAACCGCAACGACCGTATGAGCAGCTCGTTCATCAGCCGCTATACCAGCAACTTCCAGAACAACACTCCTCTCTACGATGCAGAGACCGAGTGGCAGCTCGACAGTATGATTCTGAGCACTGTTGATCTGATGACCGTAAACCAGTTCGTACAGCAGATGCGTCTGACTCCCAACAACCAGACCATCCTTATCTCGCAGCCCGAGAAGGAGAGCCTGCCCTATCCTACCAACGAGGAGATTAAGGCCGTAGTTGCTAAGGTTATGGCAAGCGAGATTGAGGGTAACACCGACGATGGCGAGAAGAAGCCTCTCATCCCCGAGAGTACTGTTCTCAACGGCTCGAAGGTGGCAAGCGAGAGCACCGATGCAATGGGTAACACCATTTGGACTCTGGCTAACGGTATCAAGGTGGTTATCCGCTCGACCGATTTCCGTGCCGACGAGGTGCGTGGTAGCATCATGTCGCTCGGTGGCCGTAGCGTGCTGGCAGACGATGAGATGACCGTAGGTTCGATGTACTCGGCACTTGCTACTTTGCAGGGTGTTGGCGAGTTCTCCTATACCGACTTTATGAAGCAGTTGGCAGGTAGCACCGTTGGTGCATCGCTCACTGTGAATACTTTCAGCAACGGTATGAGCCTTTCGGCTGCTCCTCGCGACTTGGAGACTATGTTGCAGGTTATGTACCTGATGCTTACCACTCAGCCCTACGACGAGGGTATGTTCAATATGTATAAGACCCAGATGCTTGAGCAGTATCGCAATATCGAGTCCGATCCCTCGTTCGAGTTGTCGAAGCAGATTTCGGCTACTATGTATGGCAACAATCCCCGCCGTGCGCAGATGACCGCTGCCGATATTGAGGCTATCACTCTCGACCAGTTCAAGAGCGCACAGAAGAAACTCTACTCCGACCCCGATGACTTTACCTACATCTTCGTGGGTAACATCGACAAGGCGACCTTCAAACCTCTGGTAGAGAAGTATATCGGCTCGCTGCCCACCAACAAGACCAAACTTACCTTTGTTGACGAGGGCGTGCGTATCGCTACCAAGAGCGTTGACAATCGCTTTGCAGTGACTATGGCTCAGCCCAAGACCACTATCTACTATGTGCTGACCGGTAACCTTGACAAGAACGACTTGAAGACCCAGTTGGCGTTCTCGGCATTCGACCAGGTACTCGATATGCGCTATACCAAGAGCATCCGCGAGGAGAAGGGTGGCACCTACGGCGTAAGTTCGCAGAGCCAGCTGACCTATAAGCCTACAACTCAGTATGCGCTGATGATTACCTTCGATACCAACCCCGAGATGGCTGACGAGTTGCGTGATATGCTGATTCCCGAGATTGAGCGCATCGCTAAGGAGGGTCCCACCGCCGAGGAGTTGAGCAAGATTAAGGAGTATATGACCAAGCAGCACGCTGCCGACTTGAAGAATAACGGCAACTGGCTGAGCTGGATTGAGATTTGGTACACTCACGGTATCGACGAGATGACCGGCTACCAGCAGATTGTTGACTCCCTCTCGGCTGATGATATCAAGGCCGTTGCAGCCCGCATCGTCAACGATAACAATGTCTTGAAGATCATTATGGATCCCAAGCAGTAGAATCCGAGATTCTAAATGATAGTAACTCCCGAGAGTGTCGCTCAGATGCTCTCGGGAGTTTTTTTTATTGTCAGGGGATAGGGTGCGCTATCTTTCTTGTGGCAAAAAACATCCTGCATTTTGAATCTTGCATCTTGAAATTTTGTATATTTGCTACAAACCAAACTTATTTTACTATGAAGACCGTACATCAACAGGTGGATTCTATGAGTGAGTTGCTCGCTCTGCTCGGGCAGGGTGGGGTGTTGCGTGGCTATGCTTTTTGTGGCCTGGAGTTTCCTACTGAGGCTGCCGAGTGTCGTTTCGAGCGTTGTCTGTTCTTCGGTTGCACCCTCTCGCCTTTCCACTACCTGGCTATGGGTGCCGAGTGCTATGTGCTCCCCTCGCTCCCAAAGCCCTACCACACCTTCCGCTCCTCGCTCTATGCCCCCGAGGAGTTGTACGACTCTTACGACCCAGCCACTCCCGAGAGCTTCGAGGAGTGCTACGATACGCGTGTCTATCGCCACTATATCTCCACGGGCAAGGAGTGCGACTCTATCGGCGAGACCTTTGCGCGCGCTATGCACGACAACTCCATCAGTGTCGCCCTGCACGATATGCTCTCCCGCTACCCTGAGGATGGCGTTGTGGCGGTGATGGGTGGCCACTCGCTCGCCCGCACCGATGCGATGT
The DNA here is from genome assembly GCA_017631375.1 of Tidjanibacter sp. Taxonomy (GTDB): domain Bacteria; phylum Bacteroidota; class Bacteroidia; order Bacteroidales; family Rikenellaceae; genus Tidjanibacter. The sequence continues at coordinate 2,908 of JAGBTK010000062.1, forward strand.
ATCGCACCGTGGCCCTTGTTGCGAAGAGGCTCACCGAGCGTGGCAAACTGCTCTGCACGGGTGGCGGTCCGGGTGCTATGGAGGCTACCCACCTCGGCGCGTGGCTTGCGGGCAGGGAGGATAGCGTTGTCGATGAGGCACTTGCGGTGCTTGCAACAGCACCTACATATAAGGATAGCGGTTGGCTTGCCGCTGCGTGGGAGGTGCGCGAAAGATGGCCTCGTGGCGAGGAGTGGGCGAGCGTGGGTATCCCCACCTGGTTTTATGGCCACGAGCCTGCCACTCCCTTTGCGAGCCATGTGGCGAAGTATTTCGATAACTCAATCCGCGAAGATGGCCTGCTCGCTATCGCTAAGGGCGGCGTGATTTACTCGCCAGGCAGCGCAGGCACTATGCAGGAGATTTTCCAGGACGCCGCGCAGAACCACTACGCCACCTTCGGCCCCTCCGCCCCTATGGTCTTCCTCGGCTCCGACTATTGGACCCACGAAATGCCCGTCTACCCCCTGCTCACCGACCTTGTGACACGCGGCAAGTACAACGCCCTAAGACTCAGCATCGCCAACGAGGTAGACGAAGTGGTAGCACACTTGTTGTAAAATAAAGAGCCTCGACCAAACTTGGGTCGAGGCTCTTTATATATATTTAGATGATTTACTTTGCTTGTTCGGCAGCCTTGCGGGAGTAGTACTCTTGCAGGGTGTAGAAGGCCATCTTGCGCTGACCGCGTTCGGAGATGATGCCCTTGCGGTTGAAGAAGTCCTGGATATGGGGTAGCTGGCGGCGGGGTGAGCGGAAGTCCATCAGAATCCAGGGCGAGCAGCCCACCAGACCGTCGATCTTATCGAGCATCACAGCGGTATTCTTATAGATGAGGTTTTGGTACTCCTCGGTGAAGCGGGTGGCGTCGTCACCGTGGTAGCCATAGAGAGCACCGCCGCCCCACTCGCTGATAAAGACAGGTTTATCGTAGGGGATATCGTAGGTGCGGGTCAGACAGTCGGCAGGAGTGCCACCATACCAGCCCAAGTATTGGTTGAAGCTGATGATATCCACATACTTACTCATCGGGTCCTCCACGCGGCTGACGTTGCGGCTGGTGCCCGTTACCTCCATAGCCATACTTACCAGGCGCGAGGGGTCCAACTCGCGGGTCTTGGTGGCGAGGCGACTGAGGAAGAGTTCGCGCGCGTCGCTGTGGGGTGTCTCGTTGGCCACTGACCAGATGATGATGGCGGCGCGGTTCTTGTCGCGGGTAATCATATCGGTTAGCTGTTTCTCGGCGTTGGCGTAAGTGGTGGCGTTCTCCCAATGGATAGTCCAATAGACGGGAATCTCCGACCACACCATAAATCCCATCTCCTCGGCCTTGCGCACCATCTTCTCGTTGTGGGGGTAATGCGCCAGGCGTACAAAGTTGCAGCCCAACTCCTTAGCCCAGCCGAGCAGCGTTGCAGCATCCTCGTCGCCAAAGGCACGACCCTGGCGGTAGGGAGCCTCCTCGTGTATGGAGATACCGCGCAGGAATACCTCTTTACCGTTGAGCAACAGCTTCTTACCCTCTGTGGTGATGTGGCGGAAGCCGATACGGTCGGCCACCTCCTCACCTGCCGAGGTGAAGGTGATGTCGTAGAGTTTCGGATTTTCGGGCGACCACAACTCAGGCTTCACCGAGAGGGTGGTGCTGATGCGACCCTCAGCATTGGTTTTCAGCGTCTTGCTAAGCGAGAGTTCGGGGATGCTGATTGTTATCTCGCGACCTGCCACCGCCTCACTGAGCGATGCGCTGACCTCCACGCGGTCGTAGCGACCCGAAGCAAGACGCACGGTATAGTCAGCAATATAGGTCTGAGGCGTGTTGACCAGAAGCACATCGCGGGTAATGCCGCCATAATTCCACCAATCGGCATTGACGGTGGGCACATAGTGAGGCTCACGACGGTTGTTAACTCTCAGTACCACAAAGTTTTCGCCATCGCGCAACTTGTCGGTCACATCGAACCAGAAGGGGGTGAAGCCTCCCTCGTGCGAGCCAATCTCGCGACCGTTGAGGTAGACATTGCAGAGATAGTTCACCGCACCAAAATAGAGGAATGTGCGACCCGATTGTGCAGATTTATCAAACGAGAAGTAGCGTTGAAACCACACCGAGCCCTCATAGAAAAAGAGTTGCTCATCTTGGGTGTTCCAATCGCCGGGTATCTCCATACGTTGTGCGGTGTCGAAGTCGTACTCGATAAGTTCCGAAGGGGATGAGGGCTTCTGGTTGCGACCAAAGCCATTGGGGTTGACGTCGAGACGGTAGTTGTAATAACCATTGTCAAACGGGTCAACAATGTAGCTCCAAGAACCATTTAGCGATTGATAATCACGCGCATAGACATTTTGAAGTGCTGGTTGCGCCGAGGCCATTGCTACCGATAGCAGCAGTGCCAAAGTGAGAAGTAATTTAGTTTTCATAGATGTTTAGGTGTTATAATGTTAAAATGTAATTTCTATTCGTCAAGTGGTTTTTCGTAGGCCAGGCGGGGGTCGCCGTTGTCGAGGTAGATGACTCCGCAGCGCACAAAGCCATATCGCTCAACAGCCCTCTGCATCGGCAGGTTGCCCTCGTGGGTGTCGATGCGCATACTTCGCACTCCGCGCTTGCGGCATAGTTGCTCGGCATAGCCGAAGAAGAGGTCGGAGAGTCTTTGGCCTCGGTGGTCGGGGCGGATAGTCTGGCGGTGGATAACCACAAACGCCTCTTCGTCGGTCAGCCACTTGCCCTTTATATAATTATAGGTAGGCTCGCCCGCAAAGGAGATAACGGCAGTGCCAATTATCTCGCCATTATCCTCCAAGAGATAACTCACCCCGTTTGCAATATCGTTTGCAATAAGTTCGGGTTGCGGATAACCGTTTTGCCATTGGTTAACTCCCATCTCTCGCAGACCACGACTTGCTGCCTCGAAGAGTGGCATCATCTGCGGTATGTCATCTTTTGTTGCAGGGCGAATATTCATTGTTGGTAGATGTTTGATTGAGCAAAGATAATAAACTTTTTGTGCTCTACACCATAAATCATCGCTCGGATGCGTTATCTTTGTACCCACGAATATAAAAGAAATTTTGTTGTGAAGAGGTTTTGTCTGCTAATCCTGCTCGGTGTACTCTTTGCACCGCTGTCGCTATTGGCTCAGGTGGTCGATGGTGAGGGTGGTGTGGCACTCGATACGCTTGCCATTGAGAAGTTGTTGGAGGGCTTCGACCCTGCCGATATGCCTCCCTCGCCAATGGTAGCCCCGCTAAACCTCCCGTCGCTCGAACGCTCCGCACTCTCGCACCCTGCCGATGAGTTGCCGCCAATCAAGATCGACCCTACGGCTGGTGTTGTCCCACACGATGGCTCGCTCTACTCCTCCGAAACCTATACCCTTATGCCTGTGCGCTCTACGGGTATGGTGACCGAGGATGTGGGGTTGCGCAATACGTGGCGTTTTAACCCTAATCTTTCACTCAGCAGTCACCTCTTTATGCAGACAGGCAAGTATGGGTTGCGCGCGCCTCGTTTCTACTCGGGCACTGCCAATGCCACGCTCTCCTATCGCGTGAATGAACGATTTGTGGTGAGTGCCTATGGTCAATACTCCTCGGCACAAAGGCTCTCCTCGCCATTTGCCACCTCAATCTATGGTACTAACTTCGGTGTGAGAGCAGATTACAGAGTGGTTGATTTTCTCAGCCTCCAAGCGGGCGCAGAGCAGACTCACTATATGGGGCAGTGGAATACAAACTACTATGTAACGCCAATCCTTCATATAGGCGAACTGAGCATACCCCTCCCCTCGATTAACTTTGTCCCCAAACGCGATCGCGACTCCTTTCAGATGCGTTTAGAGGGGGCGCAGCAGGGTGGATATGCACCGCGACCTCCTACACTTCAGGAGGGTGGCACCAGACCACGCCATTGGCCTGGAAAGAATTAGTTTTTTCCCCCTTTTTGGTTATATCCTCGAAAAGATATATATTTGCCTAAGCGTACAAGATAATTGTATGCTCGGATTTTTTTGTTGATGTTTTATTGACGACTTAGTATTACGCTCTAAACTTGGCCGTTTGATGTAGTATCTCAAAGTCGCAATCAGACATCCACTTGGTGTGTATTTGTACCATATCGTCCCAACTTTGGTGCGATATCTGGTTATGAATATACTCAGCGTGGGTCGTCTGTATTGCTTATTCGGGGTACGGGTGGCCAAGTTTATACCTGAGCGTAGGATAAGTTAATACAATGCCTGCGCTTTTTTTTATGGCTGCTACCGAGGTTGAATGCTCTGACAGGATTGGCAACGAGGAGTTGTTCGATAGGTATTCGGTTGGCCTGTTTGCCCCCACTGAGCCTCTTGCAGATGCGGAAGAAGCGCTATGTCGATGGGTAGATGAGGTTTCTCAAAGGGATGTGGTTGTCGTTAGCGGATTTCACTCACCGCTAGAAAAAATGGCTCTTGAATTATTGCTTGCAGCAGGATGTTCGGTCGTTATGGTATTAGGACGCGCTCTCTATAAAAAGATACCGGCAATGCTGAAAAAACCATTTGATGAGGGTAGGGTGCTGATAGTCTCTGCTTCACCGTCTGCTCGTCACTCCTATCGTAGCGGACAGACAAGAAATTGGTATATTGCCGACAATGTCCGAGAGCTGGTCTTTATGCCATTCTCGCCAGATAGCGCGCTCTCTACTCTCCACTACACCTTTTCCCGCTACTCCGCCATACCGATAAGGATACTATAAAGTAAGGTGCCTTACCTTTTGGGTAGGCACCTTATTGAATTATGGTTGCTCAGAGTTTACTCCTCCAAGAGCGGAATCTCTATACTGCTGGGGTATTTCTTGCCGCTGAATACGCTCTGGTGTGCTATGCGGGTGGTGGTCTGCTCTGCCCAAGGTCCTGCATAGTTAGAGTGGATGCTGTACTGCGGGAAGTCCGAAGAGGTGATATCTACTCGGATACGGCTGCCGGGCTGAATTTCCCATGCGATAGGCAACATCTCAACCTCTACCTCAACAACCTCACCGGGAGTATAGGTGCCACGCGGGCCGAGCTTATCCTCGCGAAAAGCGAGAGTGGCAATGCCTGTGCGGATATTCCAGGTGGAACCATCGGCACGCTCCTCGCTAATTTTAACGGTAACTGCCGTGTCGTCGCAATCGGACGCAAACCAAACATTTGCCTTAATCTTTCCCGAGATCATTATAGCCTCCTTCAAAGGCTCCGAACGGTAGAAAAGTACATCGTCGCGATAGCCTACCTCAGGCTGGCGGATACTGCCCTTGCGCGAGTTGCTGTTGAAGAGTGTTTCGCCACCTGCCGAGATAACGGGATTGGTGGGGTCGTAATCAAACTCCATCTTGTCACTGCCCTTGGCGGGTTGCTCGATCAGCGATGCGATATTGTTCTTCGACGAGCCGAGATATAGCGTGGTGGTCTTTGCACTCTCTGTTGGCCACTCCTCAAGGTCGAGCCAGCGGTCTGCACCGATTGCATATACTTTCACCTCGTGCTTGGGAGTACGCTCCTCGATGAGGAGTTCGTAGAGCCAATTGAAGGTGTCGATATCGATGTCGAGCTGTTTGTCATTCTTGATACCCTCCAATGCAGGCGTAGTCTGGAAACCGTGATTCCAACCGCCAACCACCAAGCGACTCTTGGCCTTTGTTTCGGGCGAAAGCATCTCGTAGCCGAGGAGAGTGCCCTCCATATGGTGGTCAAAGTGACCGGCTACAACGGTGATAGGCACATCAATCTTCGGGGGAATACTCTTCAGCAGTGCCCAGAATCCCTCGTGCCAATATGGGTCTGTGTATTCGGTGTGGCTGATCCAGTCGCGATACCACGGAAGCTTTGCTCCGAGCATATTGATATCCATCTCCAACTGAGGCATATAGCGCATCTCGTTGTAGTAGATGCTTGTGCGATCTGTGGTTTTGGGTTTGGTGATAGGCTCCTTTGCGTTGTCAATAGCCCAGGCGGTGAGAATGTCCTGACGGAACATACCGCTGCTATATGCCGACAGATGACGATCAACACCGTAGTGCTCAAGATAGATACCCTTTACCTTGTCGGGGAGAGTGTCGGCCAGAATCCAACTTGTCATACCCATATAGGAGCATCCTGTTAGTGCAATGCTCTTAACCCAATCGGCATTCTGCAACCAATCGAGCAGAGCCAAACCATCTTCGCGCTCGTAGATATTAGGCTCAAAAGTGCCCTCAGAGCCACCTGTACCCCTGCAACGCTGCACCACGAAGCCTATGCCGCACTCCGCTAACTGACGATAGCCATCCATACGGTCGCCGGCAGGGAAACCGATGTATGGTGAACGATAGACCACTACCGGCCACGGCCCTTCGCCTTTTGGGAGATAGAGCTCGGTGACAAGTTTGTAACCATCGCCACCTGCTACAAGTGTATCGATATAGACATAGTCGTAGAGTTTGGGTTTGTTGACATTCAGACGACGATAGCCGAGTGATTGTGCCGAGCCAAGAAACGACAGAAGCACAAACAGGGCGAGCAGAGTACCTTTTTTCATAATAGTTAGGTTTGTTGTCAGTAATGTTTGGTTTTGTAAAGATAGTGATTTTTGGCGAAAAAGTGGCCTTTGGTGCTGATATTCGAAATTTGTTCCTATCTTTGTTTAGAGAAATTGACTTAAATAATATAATACTATGGAAAAGAAAGTTATCTGTGCAGCTAATGCACCTAAGGCCGTTGGCCCCTATTCACAGGCTATTCAGGCAGGCGAGACCCTCTATGTTTCGGGACAGCTTCCCGTTAATCCTGCCGATGGCTCGGTAGCAGAGAGTATTGAGGATCAGACTCGTCAGTCGCTTGCTAATCTGAACGCCATTCTCGCTGAGGCAGGTATGGGTTTTGGCAATGTTGTTAAGACCACTGTTCTGCTTGACGATATTAAGAACTTTGCTGCTATGAACGCTGTCTATGCAGAGCATTTTGCTGCTCCTTTCCCTGCACGCGTTTGCTACCAGGTGGCAGCTTTGCCTCTGGGTGTAAAGGTGGAGATCGATGCTGTTGCAGTGGCTGAGTAGTTACTTTAATAGATAAGGCTCAATCGTCTGACAAACAAGAGAGTATAGGAGGCTTTCGGCATTGCTGAGAGCCTCTTCTTTTGTGTGGTGGTCTGTCAGTGCATAGAGGTGTGGCAGGCGTAGAAGAGTATCACCACAATAGATAATACAGGGCTTTGAGTAGGAGTTGCATAGTGCGCGAATATGGCTTACCGCCTTACCCTGCTCGGTCTGATTGTCGAAACGACCTTCGCCCGTAATCACCAGATCGGCCTCGGCAATAGCCTCCTCTAAACCACATTTTTCGGCTATGTGTTCTGCGCCGGAAAGTATCTCTGCACCAAGAAATTCAATCATTGCCCAGCCAAGTCCGCCTGCTGCGCCACTGCCTGCAATTTTATGACTATGGCTGCCAACCAACATTGTCAGATGCTCTGCAAAGGCCTCTATTTTTGCTATATCTTCGGACGATGCACCCTTCTGCGGAGCATAGACTTCTGCCGCTCCATTGTTGCCTAAAAGAGGATTGCGAACATCACACACAACTCGGAACTCTATGTCCGCATATCTGTTTGTAATTTCCGAAGTATCAATAAAATGAAAATCATTATATGCAGTAATTGTTGATGTTGAAGGCTCACCGTTTTTATCTCTAAAAACAACCCCCATTGCCCTTAGCATACCCACTCCGCAATCACAAGTCGCCACCCCTCCGAGAGCAATATCGACCCTGCGCGCACCTCTTGTTACCGCATCGGCAATCACTTCGCCCAATCCGTATGAAGAGGCAGTGAGGGGAGAGAGCTCGTTCGCAGCGAGGTGGGTCAATCCAATAACCTCGGCAGACTCCACAAGTGCATAGTCGCCCGCAAGTGCGTAGCGACACTCACGCTCCCTGCCAACGGCATCGTGGGCCTTGCAGGTAGCAATTGGCATATCTCCTTGCAAAACAGCCAACGAGCCATCACCACCATCGGCAACAGCAAATTTTTTGCACACTACATTTTCGGGTGCTATCTTGTTGATTGCTTGGCAAATAACCTCGCCCGCCAGGTCGGAACTTAGCGTACCTTTAAATTTATCGGGTGCAATTACTACTTTCATGGTGCCGAAATTAAGCGAAAAAATGTATATTTGAACTTTTAGAAGAGGTTTTATACCTTTCTGTGAAATTTGGAGAGGCAAAATTAATTATTAACCATAAAAATATTTCCCTATGGAAGAGAACACACAGATCAAAACGTCGCTCCCCGAGAACGCATACCGCGAACTCAAAGAGGGCGAAAAGTATGAGCCTTTGATGCCCGCTGATAGCAAACCCAAGGAGGTAACTCCCTACTCTGTCGGCTTCGGTATCCTGATGGCAATTATCTTTTCGGCAGCTGCTGCTTATCTAGGTTTGAAGGTAGGTCAGGTTTTTGAGGCTGCTATTCCCATTGCTATTATTGCTGTGGGTGTTGGTACGCTGACCAAAAAGAAGAATATGCTTGGTCAGAATGTTATTATCCAGTCGATTGGTGCAAGTTCGGGTGTGATTGTGGCAGGTGCCATCTTCACTCTCCCCGCACTCTACATTCTCGGTTTGGAGGCTAAGTTCTACCAGATCTTCCTCTCGTCGCTCTTTGGTGGATTTCTGGGTATCGTGTTGCTGATTCCTTTCCGCAAATACTTTGTGAAGGATATGCACGGCAAATTCCCCTTCCCTGAGGCTACTGCTACAACTGAGGTGCTCGTTTCGGGCGAGGGCTCGGGAGGACAGGCTAAGCTGTTGGCTATTAGTGGTCTGATTGGTGGTGCGTACGATTTTATTGTCAGCACTTTCGGCTGGTGGACAGAGTCTATATCTACTCGCTTGATGGCGTGGGGTACTCAGGTTGCCGACCAGATGAAGGTGGTATTTAAGATCAATACCGGTGCTGCCGTGCTTGGTCTTGGCTATATCGTGGGTCTGAAATATGCTGCTATTATCTGCGCAGGTTCGTTTGTGGCTTGGTTTGTGATTGTGCCTCTGATTAATGCTGCCGGTGGCGATGCTACCGCTATGCTTTCGGCTGAGACTCTCTTCAACGACTACGCTAAGCCTCTGGGTATTGGCGGTATCGCAATGGCGGGTCTGATTGGTATTATCAAGCAGGCAGGCATCATCAAACGCTCGCTCGGTATGGCAGTGAACGAACTCAAGGGCCAGAAGGCTGGTGCTCAGGTTGAGCGTACTCAGAAGGATATCTCGATGAAGGTGGTGTTTGGTGTGCTGATTGGCTTGCTGGCTGCTATCTTTGTATTCTTCCAGTTTGGCGTTCTGCACAATTGGGGCTTTACCATTATCGCTCTGCTCGTTGTGTTTGTGATTGCCTTCCTCTTCACTACCGTAGCTGCTAATGCAATCGCTATTGTGGGTACTAACCCCGTGTCGGGTATGACTCTTATGACTCTGATCCTTGCATCGCTTGTTTTGGTTAGTGCAGGTCTGAGCGGTAAGAGCGGTATGACTGCTGCGATGATTATTGGTGGTGTGGTTTGTACCGCACTCTCGATGGCAGGTGGCTTTGTTACCGACCTGAAAATTGGTTATTGGCTCGGTACTACTCCCGCAAAGCAGGAGGGTTGGAAGTTCCTCGGTACTCTTGTTTCGGCTGCAACCGTTGCCGGTGTGATGATTGTCCTCAATAAGACCTATGGTTTTGTTGGTGAAGGCGCACTCGTTGCTCCTCAGGCAAACGCTATGGCAGAGGTTATCCGTCCTTTGATGTCGGGTGGTGAGACCCCTTGGACTCTCTATTTTGCAGGTGCTGCGTTGGCTCTGATTCTTACTATGATCGGTGTGCCCGCTTTGGCATTCTCGCTCGGTATGTTTATCCCCCTCGAACTCAACACCCCGCTGCTGATTGGTGGTCTTGTAAGTTGGTTCGTAGGTTCGCGTAGCAAGGATGAGAAGCTTAACAAGGCTCGTCGCGACCGTGGTACTCTGATTGCATCGGGCTTTATTGCAGGTGGTGCTTTGATGGGCGTTGTAAGTGCAGTGCTGAAATATGTGGGTGTTGAGGCATTTGCTTCTGCTTGGAATGCAACCAAGGGTGCAGAGTGGTTGGCAGTAGGTGTCTATGTTGCACTGATTGCTTACTTCATTCTCCACACAATGAAGGCTAAGAAAGAGGATTAATACATATAAATTCAGAAAATTATGTTAGTAAAAGAGAGATTCTATAAATACGTTGCCTACGATACTCAGAGTAGTGAGGAGAGCGAGAGCTTCCCCTCGACAGATAAGCAGAAAGTGCTCTTGGCCGACTTGGCTGAGGAGATGCGCTCGCTGGGTATGACTGAGGTTGAGATGGACGAGTATGGCTATGTGATGGGTACTATCCCTGCAACGGCAGGTTATGAGAACAAGCCGGTTATCGGTTTTATCTCGCACGTAGATACCTCGCCCGATATGAGTGGTAAGGATGTTCATCCTCGCGAGATTCCCGACTACGATGGATCGGATATCGCTCTCAACGATGAACTGACAATGCGTGTTGAGGAGTTCCCTGAGTTGTCTTTCTTCAAGGGTCACACACTGATTGTTACCGATGGTACCACTCTGCTGGGTGCTGATGATAAGGCCGGTGTTGCCGAGATTATGACGGCTGCCGAGTGGCTTATGTCGCATCCTGAGGTGGCTCACGGCAAGATCCGTATCGGCTTTACTCCCGACGAGGAGATTGGTCGCGGTGTTGACTTCTTCAATGTGGAGCGTTTTGGTGCTGATTTCGGCTATACGGTCGATGGTGGTATGGAGGGCGAGTTGGAGTTTGAGAACTTCAATGCCGCAAGTGCCAAGTTTATTGTTAAGGGTCGCAATATCCACCCCGGTTATGCTAAGAATAAGATGATCAATGCTATGCACGTTGCTATGGAGGTTGCCTCTATGTTGCCTCCCACTCAGCGTCCTGAGCATACCGAGGGCTATGAGGGCTTCTACCACCTGGTGGGTATGAAGGGTGAGGTAGAGTTGGCAGAACTGACCTACATCGTGCGTGACCACTCGCGCGAGAAGTTTGAGGAGAAGAAGGAGTACCTCACTCGCGTAGAGAAGTATATGGCCGAGAAGTATGGCGAGGGTGTAGTGTCGCTGGCTCTGAAAGATCAATACTACAATATGCGTGAGATGGTTGAGCCTCATCCTGAGGTTATCGACAAGGCTAAGAAGGCTATGGAGATGGCAGGTGTTGTGCCTATCGTGCGCCCGATTCGTGGTGGTACCGACGGCTCTCGCCTCTCCTATATGGGTCTTCCTTGTCCTAATCTCTTTGCAGGCGGAATGAACTTCCACGGCAAATTTGAGTACTGCTCGGTGCAGAGTATGGAGCGCGCAATGCAGACCATTATTAATTTGGCGACTCTTTGGGCGGAGTAGTCATTTGATTATTAAAATAACAAACCCGAACTAATTTGTATAAATTAAGTAGAAACCAACAATTGTTATGAAAAAGTTTATAATTTTGGTGGCTCTCAGTGTTATGAGTGTATGCACTGCAAGTGCTCAGGGCTGGGGTGATTTGCTCAAAGGAGTGATTGGTGGCGATGCTGCCAATGTTGTTAACTCTCTGCTTGGTACAGGTTTTTCGACCAAAAGCGTGGTAGGTACCTGGGAGTATTCGGAATCTGCTGTGTCGCTTAGTTCGGATGACTTGCTCTCGCAGGCAGGTGGTATGGTTGCTTCGAGCACCCTTGCAGATAAGATTGATGGCGTACTCGCAAAGGCTGGCATTAAGGCAGGTCTGTTCCAGATGACCTTTGACGAGAGTGGTCAGTTTACCACCAAGGTTGGTAATCGTACATTGAAGGGTACCTATACCGTCAACGAGCAGAACAAGACCATCCAGCTCGCATTCAATATCGTTTCGGGTATTACCGGTACGAACTTCACCGCTACGGTGGAGATGGGTGACGGACAGATGAGTCTGTTGTTCAAGGCCGACAAACTTTTGCAGATTGTGAAGGCAGTGTCGGGCTATACAAACAACGCTACGCTCTCGACAATCTCCACACTTGCTTCGGCTTACGATGGAGTGAAGGTAGGTTTTAAGATGACTAAACTTTAATAGTGTTGATACACAGATGACTAACTAAAATAATAATTACTATGAAGAAACTTTTGATTTCCGCAATCGCAGTTTTGGCCGTTACCGCAGTTTCGGCACAGGATGAGAAACCCAATCCCGGTGCACCTTATGTATTCACTGAGGTTGTTGATGTTCCCGCAACTCCCGTTAAGGATCAGGCAAGTAGTGGTACTTGCTGGAGCTTTGCAGGTATCGGTCTGATTGAGAGCGAGTTGCTGCGCACCGGTAAGGGTGAGTACGACCTCTCGGAGATGTTTATTGCTCGTTGGTGCTACTACGACAAGGCTGTTAAGTATGTTCGTATGCACGGCACTATCAACTTCGGTGCTGGTGGCTCGACTGAGGATGTTTTCAATGTATGGGAGCGTTACGGTCTTGTACCTGAGGAGGTTTACAGTGGTTTGCAGTATGGTTCGGATAGCCACAACCACAGCGAGGTTGATGCTGCTCTGACTGCTTATGTTAAGTCGATTATCAATGGTAGCACTCTTACCACCGCTTGGAAAGATGGTATCAACGGTATCCTCGATGCATACTTTGGTCCTCTGCCCGAGACCTTTACCTACAATGGTGTAGAGTACACCCCTAAGACTTTTGCTGAGAGTCTTGGTATCTCTCCCGATGACTATGTATCTTTCACCTCTTACACTCACCACCCCTTCTACGAGACCTTTATCTTTGAGGTACCCGACAACTGGGCTTGGGAGCCTTCGTGGAATGTTCCTTTTGAGGAGTTGATGCAGATTGTTGATTACTCGTTGGAGAATGGCTATACTGTTAACTGGGGTGCCGATGTTAGCGAGCCCGGTTTCCAGACCGCTAAGGGTTATGCCGTAGTTCCTACTATGTATGTTCGTGAGAAAGAGGGTACAGAGGAGTCGCGTTGGGTTCCCGTTCCCACCTCGCAGCAGCGTTCGATGATGGCTAACCTTAAAGAGCCCGTTGATCCTATCGAAATTACTCAGGAGATGCGTCAGGAGGCTTTTGATAACTATCAGACCACCGATGACCACGGTATGTTGATTACCGGTATCGCAAAGGATCAGAACGGCAATAAGTTCTACAAGGTTAAGAACTCGTGGGGTGACACCGGCGTTTATCACGGTTACTTCTATGCTTCGTGGCCTTTCGTAGCTTACAAGACCAATCAGATTGCTGTTCATAAGAACGCTATCCCCAAGGAGATTAAGAAGAAGTTGGGCATTAAATAGTCTGACCGACAAATTAATAGAGAGTGGTGCGGAAAAAGTCTGCACCACTTTTTTTATTATAGGTATTGCTGAAAACTCCGAAATTATTAGTAACTTGTTCTCCGAATTTACTATTCGCTCATTGGGCGTGAACCTTAAAACAGAAAACTACTATGGAACGACCTCTAAACAAGCAACTCGTTGACAATATCTGTATTGCCAACGGTCTGCGTAATGCTAAGGAGCTCGGAGCAGCCTCTATACGACAATTTGTCAGCGTGGTGAAGGATATAGAGGATAAGACGGGTGTTGAGTATATTCGTATGGAGATTGGTGAGCCGGGACTGCCTGCCGAGCAGATAGGTATTGATGCTGAACACGAAGCACTGCTCTCGGGTGTTGGCTCGCGCTACCCTCTAATCACGGGTATCGAGCCGCTCACCAAGGAGGCCTCCCGCTTTATCAAGGCATTTGTCAATCTCGATATCCCTTCGCGTTGCATTGTCCCCACCGTAGGCTCTATGCAGGGCGCATTTGGCTTATTTACGCTCACCAAACAACTTGACCCGGAGCGAAACACCGTTCTATTTCTCGATCCTGGCTTTCCGGTACAGAAGTCGCAGTGTAAAGTGCTGGATTTGCCTTATACTGCATTCGATGTTGCTGAGTATCGTGGAGAGGCTCTGGCTGATAAACTTGAAGAGGTGCTCTCCTCCGGGAAGATTGGTGCTATTCTCTACTCCAATCCCAATAACCCTTCGTGGATGTGTCTTACGGAGAGCGAACTTGAAACAATTGGCCGACTCGCTACCAAGTATGATGTATTGGTCTTTGAGGATCTCGCCTATCTAAATATGGATTTCCGCGAGGATCGTAGTCGTCCTTTTGAGCCACCATATCAGCCTACCGTAGGACGATATACCGATAACTATATTCTGCTTATCTCCGGCTCGAAGATGTTCTCTTATGCCGGTCAGCGAGTGGCAGTTGTGGCTATGAGTCCCGTGCTTGCAGAGCGTTGTTATCCCTCGCTTGCCGAGCGATATGGCAATGATGGCGAGTTGCGACGCAACCTGATATTCAATATCTATTATGTACTCTCTTCGGGTGTTGCCCACTCGGTGCAGTATGCCCTGGCTGCTATGTTCCGCGCTGCCTCGGATGGTCGTCTGGACTTTGTGGCACACACCCGCGAGTATCAGCGACGAGCAGCAAGGGTAAAGGAGATAATGATGAAGAATGGCTTCCATATCGTCTATGATAAGGATTGCGAGGAGGATGTAGGTGATGGATTCTTCTTCACTTTCGGCTATAAGGATATGACGGGCGAACAACTTATTAATAAGTTGATTTACTATGGAATAAGTGCTATTACCTTAGGTCCGACAGGAGGTAAACGAGAGGGATTGCGTGGTTGCGTGTCAAACATATCGGACTACCAATACGACGAACTCGACAAGCGACTAAGGCTATTTGCACAAGATTTTTAGAGATTTTACGCTACAAATTAGATGAACCATATTGCAAATTATACAACAGCTGCCGAGGCGGTAAAGTTAATCTCATCCGGCGACTCGGTATATATTCAAGGTAGCACCTCAGTACCCGAAGTCTTGGTGCGTGCGATGACAGAGCGTGCCTCCGAGCTGCGCGATGTGAAGGTCTATACCGCTTTTGCTGTGGGTCGTGAGGATGCACCCTATGCTCGTGCCGAACTTCGCGATTCGTTTGAGCCACTCTCATTCTTTGTTGCAAATAATCTGCGCAAGGCTATTGCTGAGGGTGTGGCGCAGACCATTCCCGCCTTTCTGGGTGAGATACCATTCCTTTTCCGTAGTGGTCAGATACGTCTGGATGTCACTCTGCTAAATGTGTCGGAGCCTGATGAGGATGGCTTTTGTTCCTATGGCATCTCGGCTGACTTGGCCTTCTCGGCTGTCGAGTGTTCGCGCATTGTGATTGCGCAGGTCAATAAATATATGCCTCGCACCTTTGGCGATTCCGTGATTCACATCTCTAAGATAGCGGCTCTGGTGCGCGGTGATGAGCCACTTGTGGAGATTCCGACTGCTGTGCCTAATGAGGTGGAGCGTGCTATCGGTCGCTATATTGCTGCCGAGATTCCCGATGGTGCAACTCTTCAAATAGGGGTGGGGGGTATCCCCAATGCTGTGCTCGATGCGCTTACCGACCACAAACATCTCGGCCTGCACACTGAGGCTATGACTGACGGCGTGGTGCCTCTGATCGAGAAAGGGATTATTGATAACTCGCGTAAACGCCTTTTCCCCGGACAATCTTTGGCTTGCCTGGCACTTGGCAGCCAACGACTTTATGACTATCTGGATAACAATAGAGATGTTTTGTTCAAGGATGTGGCTTGGACAAATGATCCGCAAAATATCCGCCAAAACCCATCGGTGATGGCTGTCAACTCGGCTATTGAGATTGATCTCACGGGTCAGATTTGTGCCGACTCCATTGGTGAGCGCATCTTCTCGGGTGTGGGTGGTCAGCACGATTTTATGTATGGTGGCGCTCTTTCGGAAGGTGGCAAGTGCTTTATTGCTCTGCCTTCGACTACGAGCAGGGGAGTATCGAAGATTGTTCCCACTCTCACACGCGGTGCTGGCGTGGTGACAACCCGATTCCAGGCCCAATATGTCGCTACCGAGCACGGTATTGTCTATCTTCGCAATCGCTCACTTGCCGAGCGTGCCCATCTGCTTATCTCTATCTCCGCCCCTGAGGCTCGCGAGGAGTTGGAGAGAGCCGCTGTTGAGCGTTTTGGTGTGGGCTTCCTTAGAGCAAAGATTTAACAGACTTGACAAAAAAAAGCGGGAGGCAGTTTGAATCACTCAGACTGCCTCCCTTACTATGCCGTAAAAGTAACGGCAAGAGTGTACAGAACAAAACGCTATTTCTTTTTTGCAACTATGAAAACTTTCTAAATCATTGCAATAGCCTCTACGAGTGAGGCGTTAAACTCCTCGCTCTCAGGGATATACTTCTTATTGCAGACTGGGCAGAAGAAAGGTGCGCTCTCTTCTGCTCCCTCGCCACAATCGCGGCATACGCAGGCAAAACCGATGCCTGCCATATGCTCGAAGCGGGAGCCGCAATTGGTACAATTCATCTTATAAATCATACGGCTATATATAGTTTAGTTGGGTGCGACAATCTAATTACTATCTGCTCTTCTCCTGCTCGGCTGTCCAGATCCAAGGGGTTACATTAAGAGCAACTACTACTGCTACAAAAATCCAAAACATCATCATCGTCTTTTCCTCCTATACTTTTAATTTAACAATTCACTACTTAAAGAAACTATCGTTTCCGCCCCAAAATGCTGGGATAATGTTGAGTATTAACCCAACCAAAACAATCACCTTAATCAAAAACATTTTAGTATGTTTTAAGTTTTACAATCAAAAAGCCCTTGCGAATCTCGTTCACAAGGGCAAAAGTATGGCGGTATTTTGACAGGTCTTGTCAAAGTGGAATTTTGTTATACATTTTTTCGATTTTTTTCGATAGATAGTCCGAAAGTTCGGGGGAGTCAATAATCTCCACATCCTCCCAGAGTCCCAGAACGAAACGACCTATGCCGGCCATACTACAGACTTCGGTGCGTAGAATCCAATGGTTCTCATCCTCGCGCGAGAGGTCGCGCTCTGCCAACGGATACTCCTCTGTAAGCAGGTTGTATGCTCTAAGTGTCAGACGCATAGTGACTTGCGTGCGCTCAAAACTACGAGTGCGGAAGATATCTATATAACCGGCATTGTGTTCGTCGGTGTGTTGCCAAGATTGTTCGGTGACCTCCACAGAGCCGATACGCGAGGTGTTAAAGAGTTTGTTAATCCTGCTTACCGGCTCGTAGCACCATATCTGCACATAGTTGGTTGTGAATGAAAATGGCTCAACAACTCGGTCGCTTACAATACCCGTATTAGACGAAGAGTAGTCGTGCAGAATTACCTGTTGCTGATTGCCAATCGCCTCAATAAGTGTGTTGATGTTTGTGGCATTTTTGCCTCTTACGGTGCTGTTTGCCAGCGAGGTGCAGTCGTAGACTGAGGATAGTTTGCGACGCAAGTTGTGTTTTAGTGCATTGCTATCGTCCAGAGCATCAATCAGTTGGTTGAATATGTGCGCCTCCTCGTCCGTGAAGTGGATCAGTTGTGAAATATCTTTGAAGTGACGGCTCTCCTTGCCAAGTTTGTAGACTCCACCCTCCAATTTATGCACTACAAAGCCCGCCTCCTTGAAGGTGTCGATATAGCGATATATGGAACGATAGGAGGTGTCGAGTTTCTCGGCCAATTGCTCTACCGTATAATTCACATTGCCCGTCAGCAGTTTCATCAGACGGAGCAACCTCTCAATCTTGGGCTGATCCATAGTGGGTCGCAGATTAATTCTTGATGAAGGTAACGCGCTCCCAAATGGGGCGGGGGATAAGTCGCCAGAAGAGTACAAGCAACTTAAATCTCCAATCGAAGATGATTATTCGTTTGCCTCTCCTTAGCCCGCGCTGAATATGATTTACTGCCTGCTCGCAGGTCATAACCATCGGGTATTTCTTATCTGGATTGAGAATCTCAGTTGCCACAAACCCTGGGCGAATATCGCTGAATCTGACGGGCACCTTCTCCATACGCGCAAGTTGGCTCAGAGCGGAAACATAGGTGCTCTGCATCTTCTTGGTGGCCGAGTACGCTGGCGCACTGCCAAGACCCTTAGTCCCTGCTACCGAGGTGATTACAGCTACCTGCATAGGCTTTTTGGGATCTATATGCGCCTGCTTGGCGTGGTTGAAGATGTGGTCAATGATGCGAACCATACCCTCGCAGTTGGTTGCAACCATCGAGAGTTCCACATCGGGTACAAGTTCTCGGTTTTGCCAACCGATGCCGGCCGAATATAGGAACAGATCGGGAGTGCCAAAGGTGGAGAGCAGTTGCTCTAAAGTGTCGGCTGCCTCGGCTTTGCGTACATCCATCTCGGCTATTATAACTCGCTCAGCACTGTACTTCTCCTGCATCTCCGTCAGTGCCGCTATGCGCCTGCCGGTGATGGCTACCTGCCACCCCTCCTTGATAAGCCTCTCGGCCATGCCACGCCCGATACCTGAGGTGGCACCAATGATTATTGCTCGTTTCATCTGTTGTTATTCTCTGTTCTGAAAGCAAAGATAGAAAAAATATCTTGCCAATAGTTGTCAAATTGCTATCTTTGTAACCGATTTCCCGAAAAACCACTTATTTGATGAAGAACAGAGAGTTTATTTTGATGTCGATATTTGCCGGAGTGCTGATTGGTGTTGCCGGATTGGTCTATCTGCGTGTAGGAGGTCTTGCAGGAGCAGTCTTGTTTGCGTTTGGTCTGCTCTGCGTGGTGATGTGCGGTGCGCAACTCTATACGGGTAAGGCCGGTTTTTTGCCCTATCGCCAGTTCCCTCGACTGCTGCTTATGTTGGCAGGCAATGCTGTCGGATGCCTTTTGGCAGCTTGTGTGGCTCGCTATTGTGGCTCGGAGGCTCTGTACTCAAACCTCGATAAAATTCTCTCGGCTCGTCTGACTGCTTCGTGGGATGCGCTGCTGGTTACCTCAATGGGTACGGGGATGATTATGACACTTGCTGTCTATGGTGCTCGTCGCAGTCACTATCTGCCTCTGTTGTTTGGAGTTCCCGTATTCATTATGTGTGGTCTGCCTCACTGTGTGGCAGATGCCTTCTACTATGCAGCAGCTCTTCTCTACGGCAAATCTGAGGCGATGATGCTTTGGGCTTGGCTCTGGGCTATTCTGGGCAACTATATCGGTTGCAATCTTCCTCGCTGGTTTATGGGCAAGGCTTTTGAGGGGTAAAATCCACCTTATTAATAAATAAAGCGGCTACGAAAGTGTTCGTAACCGCTTTTGTTTTGTGGACCCAGAGGGGCATGATCCCACGACCTTCGGATTATGAGTCCGCTGCTCTGACCAACTGAGCTATGGGTCCATCGGCATAGATAGGCTTATGCCTATTTTCAGCGGGACAAATATATGAATTTTTTTCTATTTTTCACCTATAATTCTAATTTATCTCCCAGTTCAGCCCACTTTGGCAAATTATTTGCCCGTTCATAGCAGAAAAGGGCATTGCTTGGTTGGTGGTTGCACCTTGTAGCCGCAAGGGCTGACGACGGCCGACGAGGCTGCCCGAAATATATGAGGAAGGGGCGCATAATGTTGCGCCCCTCGATTTTTTCCGACTATCTTGCCGAGAATCTATAAATACAGGTATGTGTGTACTCCTCTCCCGGATTGAGAACAATCGAAGGGAATCCCTCTTGGTTGATAGCGTCGGGGTACTTCTGAGTTTCAAGTGCCAACGACTCGCGGGCTTTGTGTGTGCGGCCATACTTACCTTTTACCCAGCCGCCGAAGAAGTTGCCTGAGTAAAACTGTATGCCTGGCTGGTCGGTCAGCACCTCCATGACTCGGCCGGAGGCTGGCTCGTAGAGTGTGGCAGCCCAAGTAATCTCACCCTCACGCTCTTGGTTAATGCACCAATTGGCATCATAGCCACTGCCAAAACGCATCTGCTCGTGGTCTGAGTTGATACGCTCACCAATGATGTAGGGGGTGCGGAAATCAAAGGGAGTGCCCTCAACAGCCATCAACTCGCCTGTCGGGATTAGGTTTTGTGAGGTGCGGGTTATTTGGTCTGCATTGATTGTCAGTTCGTGGTCGAGGATAGTTCCGTTGCCCTCGCCTTTGAGGTTGAAGAATGAGTGATTGGAAAGGTTTATCAGAGCCGGTGCATCGGTAGTCGCCTTATACTCAATCTTAAATCCGTTGTCATCGGTCAGAGTGTAGGTCATTGTGATATCACGATTGCCGGGGAATCCCTCCTCGCCATCCACTGCCATATAGTGTAAGACAATCGAGTTGTCGGTAACGCTCACCACATCCCACACAACCCTGTCGATGCCTGTGTTGCCTCCGTGCAAAGTATTTACGCCATCGGTCAAAGGCACCTGATACTCCTTGCCATTCAGAGTGAATTTTCCACCTGCAATGCGGTTGGCAACTACACCGATACAAGCACCCAAGAATCGCTCACCGCGATTGTTGATATAGCTCTCAATGTTGTTATATCCTAAAACCACATCCTCCATATTCCCCTCGCGATCGGGAGCCCACAGAGCGACCACACGGCCACCATAGTTGGTTACCGGCATGACGATATCTCCCCCGCGCAGAGTGTAGAGCGAAATCTCTTTACCATCGAGAGTGGTTTCAAAAGCGGTCTTGTCAATCAAAGTTACTTCTGTAGCACCTGCGTAGGCTGCCATCATGAGCATACATATTAATACTATGTACTTCTTCATTGAGGTTGTGTTTGGGTTAATATAAATTTTTCTTTCTATGCCAACAGAGCATCTGCCAACTCCTCCAATTGAGGAACATTGTGTGCCTTCATACGACTCATAATAGTCACCATAGGGCCAACAATCTCCACGTCACGCATCTGCTCCAACATACCTTTCATCGTACGGCCTGCGGTAGGACCCCACGAGCCATTCTCAATGATACCTACCTGACGACTACGGTAGCCCTTAATCTGTAAGTGGTGCAGGAAATCGTGCATAGGCGGGAATACGCCCCCATCATACGAGGCGGCTGCCACAACTAATTTCTCATAGCGGAACGCATCCTCCACAGCCTCAGCCATATCGTCGCGTGAGAGGTCGCAAACGCTTACCTTCTTGGCCCCCTTTGCTCGCAGTATCTCCGCCATCTTCTCTGCAACAACGGCAGTACCTCCGTGTATCGAGGCGTAGGCTACAAATACTCCCTCGCTCTCGGGCTTATAGCTGCTCCAAGTGTCGTAAAGACCGATATAATAACCCAAATTCTCTGTAAGGATAGGGCCGTGCAGAGGGCAAATCTTCTCAATATCGTAGTGTGCCACCTTTTTAAGCAGAGCCTGCACCATAGGGCCATATTTGCCGCAGATATTAAAGTAGTAGCGACGAGCCTCACAAGCCCACTCCTCATCTGCCGAGAGTGCGCCAAATTTACCAAAGCCATCTGCCGAGAAGAGAATTTTATCTTTGTCGTCGTAGCTGACCATCACCTCCGGCCAATGCACCATAGGAGCCATCAGGAAGGTGAGGGTACGCTTGCCAAGCGAAAGAGTGTCGCCTTCGCCAACAAAAATAGAGCGCGATGTAAGGTTAAGACCATCGAAGAATTGATCCATCATCTTCTCCGACTTTGCCGAAGCCACAATCTGCATTGCTGGATATCTCTCTGCAAGAGTTGCCATGCATCCTGCGTGGTCGGGCTCCAGGTGGTGGACAATGAGGTAGTCGGGGGTACGCCCCGCGAGTGCCTCCTCCAGGCGTGCAAACCACTCATCAGCCTTGCGGCTATCAACAGTATCCATAACAGCAACTTTCTCGTCGAGAATGAGATAGGAGTTGTATGAGATACCATTAGGAATAATATACTGACTCTCAAAGAGGTCGAGGTCGGTGTCATCCACGCCGATATAGAGTACATTTCTTGTAATTTCCTGTATCATAATTTGTAATCTGTTGTATTTAATTTAATGTTATGCAAAGATAAACTATTTTCTCTATTTTTATTCTTATATTTGTAAGAGATTGAAACTACAAACTAAAAACCAATAATTATGAGAAAAATTGTTCGATTGACAGTGGCGACTATTTTGTCGCTGACCGTATTGGTACAGAGTGCTGTTGCACAGCAGGGTGCGCCTTCAACCCCAAAGAATGTTATTCACACTGAGCGTTGGATGGATATGGCTCAGGAGCAGGGTCGTTCCTATAACTTTACACCTCTTTTCTTTGTTTATCCAGACACC
>JAGBTK010000063.1 GCA_017631375.1 Tidjanibacter sp.
AGCCTCTGCTCTCGCTTAATCGCAACGTTCCCAAATTTCCCATCAATAAACGGTCGTGCCCGCTTCTTCCGAAACCCACAATCGGTCGTACCCGCAATTTCGCCCGAGGCAAAGCCTCGGGACACATCCCCCGCCGAGGCGGGGGCTTGGGGGTGGGTCAGGCTTGGAATTGCCTGCGGAGCAGGCAGGTGTCGAGGTGGCAATTAGCAAGATGAGGCTTTACTACACCTTACAAACATAACTAGATGCAATAAAAAATAGGTTGTTTCTCCCGAAACAACCTATCTCTCAAAGTGAATTAACACTATTTCAAACGCATCTCGTCCGAAACGGTCAGAACCTTGCGGCCCTTTGCGCGGCGAGCAGCCAGAACCTTGCGACCATTTGCAGTCGACATTCTCTGACGGAAGCCGTGTTTGTTAATTCTCTTTCTCTTAGAGGGTTGATAAGTCCTTTTCATAGCGCTATTTAAATATTTTTTGTTGTCTTATCTCTATTTACAATTCACAATGCGGAGTGCAAAGGTATAACATTTTTGATGTTAACAAAAATTTTTTTGCATTTTTCTCCATTTTCTCCTCAAAAACACCTTTTTACGCCCCATTTTTTAGCCCAAAGTCACACTATTTGCGACCATAGACCACCACTTTCTCGGCAAAAAACTCCTCGTCAAAGATATTTTTAATAGGGTATATATCAAATTTGTGGCGCGCCAAAGCCAACTCCTCAGCCAAGTCGCCACCCTTCAGGAGCAGCATACCGTTGGGCAGCGTACCTTTGCCCTCGCCACGCTCAATTTTGCCCCAAGTCCACTGCATCAGGCTCGAAGTGACTGCCACAGCACGGCTAACCACATAGTCAAACTTACCCTCAATGCTCTCCACACGGGCATTGACAGCTCTCAGATTGGTGAGTCCCAAGCCACGGCTCACCTCCTCGACAACCTTTATCTTCTTGCCGATCGAGTCAGCAGCCGTGATCTGCGCTTCGGGGAACATAACCGCCAGCGGCACACTCGGAAAACCACCACCGCAACCCACATCAAGGATGCGGGCACCCGCCTCGAACCTGCACACTCGGGCAATGGCCAACGAGTGGAGAATGTGTTTGAGGTAGAGCGAGTCGAAATCCTTGCGAGAGATAACATTTATCTTCGCATTCCACTCCGCATAGAGCCCTCTCATAGCCTCAAACTGTTCTAACTGCCTCGCAGTCAGAGTGTCACCAAAATACTTTTTTACAATCTCCATATTTTTTACACTTTGCTCATCTATCGGTGGAGGCTTATCTTTCCAAAAAAATTGCGGCAGCCTCGGCTACTCGTTCGCCGTCAAGTGCTGCGCTGATGATACCTCCCGCATATCCTGCACCCTCGCCTGTCGGGTAGAGTCCTGCCACTTCTGGATGTTGCAGACTCTCCTTGTCGCGCGGAACACGCACGGGGGTCGAGGTGCGTGACTCCACACCAATCAGCGTCGCCTCCTTGGTGAGGAAGCCGTGCATACGACGGTCGAAGTTAATCAGACCACCCCTGAGCGACTCGGCAACCACCCTCGGCATCCACTCCCACATATCGCCACACACCAAGCCCGGCGTATAGGAGCTGCGGGCTGTCGAGGAGGAGCGACGGTGCGCCACAAAGTCGGTGGCACGCTGTGCGGGGGCCTTCTGACCCTCGGCACCTGCTGCTCGCGCCCTCATCTCCATCTCCTGCTGATAGCGGAGTGCTGCAAGTTCGCCCCACTCGGCACGCAGGTAGCCATAGTCCTCCTCGCGTATCTCGGTCACGATGCCCGAGTTTGCCCAGCGCGAGCCACGCGCCGAAGAGGACATACCATTGACCACGCACTCTGCCGAGTCGGTCATAGCCGGAACAATCACACCGCCCGGACACATACAGAATGAGTAGACACCGCGCCCACCCACCTGAGCCACAAGCGAATAGGAGGCCGCAGGCAACACCTCACGCCACTCAGCCGAGTGATATTGGATAGTGTCGATAAGCTCCTGCGGGTGCTCAATGCGGACACCCATTGCGAAGGGCTTTGCCTCTATACGGATGCCGCTATTGTGAAGAGTATAGTATATATCGCGCGCAGAGTGGCCTGTGGCAAGCACTACCACCTCGCTATCGAACTGACGACCATCTGCCGTGCGCACACCACGCACCGCACCGTCACGCACCAGAATATCGGTCACTCGGCAGTCGAAAATCACCTCGCCACCACACTCACAAATCGTGCGACGGATGTTCTCGATAATTTTCGGCAGCCTGTCCGTACCGATGTGGGGGCGTGCCTCGTAGAGAATCTCGGGTTGTGCGCCGTGAAAAACAAGCGATTGGAGAGCGCGGTTGTAGTCGCCACGCTTCTTGCTTCGCGTAAAGAGTTTGCCATCCGAGAAAGTACCGGCACCACCCTCGCCAAAGGCGTAGTTGGAGTTGGGGTCAATCTCTCCACCACGACCTATACGGGCGATATCTCTCTTGCGCTCCGACACCTCCTTGCCGCGCTCCAGAATGATGGGGCGCAGGCCGAGTTCGATAAAACGGAGTGCGGCGAACAATCCGGCAGGACCCCCGCCAACCACAATCACCTCGCGCTTATGCTCCACATTGGGGTAGTCAAAGTGTACGGGTGGTGGCAGCTCATCGCCATCGATATAGAGTTCGACCGTGAGCAACACCTTCGGGGTGCGATGACGCGCATCGACCGAGCGTTTCACCACACGCGCAAGTGCCAATTGGCTACGCTCTGCGCCAATCTGACGCAACGCTATCGGGAGCCACTGCTCCTCGGAGACCGCCTGTCGCGGGGTGAGGGTAAGATTAAGAGTGTGTGCCATCGTTGAAAGGTAACTCTGTTTTATCCGAAAACTATGTTAAACGGAGAAAATCTGTACAAAGTTAGACAATTTTTTCGTACATTTGTGAGTTTTAAGGGCAATCCCCCACCACACATAAGAAAAAGAGATGAAAAAACTTATCATAATCCCTACCTACAACGAGATTGAAAATGTTGGTGCGATGATTTCGCGCGTCTTTTCGCTCGGCGAATCCTTTGACCTCCTCTTTGTTGACGACGGCTCGCCCGACGGCACTGCCAATGTTATCAAACAGGAGATGGAGAACCACCCCGACCACCTCTTCCTCATTGAGCGAAGCGGCAAACTCGGCCTCGGCACTGCCTATCTGACCGGCTTCCGCTGGGCGTTGGAAAGGGGTTATGACTATGTTTTTGAGATGGACTGCGACTTCTCGCACAACCCCGACGACCTGCTCCGCCTCTATCGTGCCGCACTCGACGGTGCCGATGTGGTGATTGGCTCGCGCTACTCGCAGGGTGTCAATGTGGTCAACTGGCCTATGTCGCGCCTGCTGATGTCGTGGTGCGCATCTCGCTATGTGAAAATTGTGACAGGTATGCCTGTCAAGGATGCCACCGCAGGCTTTGTGGGCTACTCGCGCGAGGTGCTCGAAGCAATCGACCTCGACCGAATCAAGATGCACGGCTACGGTTTCCAGATTGAGATGAAGTATGCCGCTTGGCGCAAAGGATTCAAGATTAAAGAGGTGTCGATTGTCTTTGTTGACCGCACCAAAGGCACTTCCAAGATGAGTAGTTCAATCTTCGGCGAGGCCTTCTGGGGTGTTATGGGACTTCACTTCCGCAAATTCAAATAGAAATATCCGAATTGGTGCTAATGGTGTTCACAACTACCGATGACCACCAAAACAGCACTTTCAATCCAATAGCAAAAAACCTTTTTTCTATATCGAAAAGAGGTTTTTTGTATCAAAATGGGTATTTTAACTCATTTTTTTAACTGTCAAAAATTTCATCTTTGTAATCAGTATAATTTTTTAAACACAACAACGCTATGAAGAGAATTTTGTTTGTGGCATCTATGGTGGTCACCTTTCTTCTTCACTCTGCAACCGTGCTGGCCTCAAACGAGAGTAGCGAGTCAGCAGCAAGCGCAGGGATAAACGACGAGGTGCCTGTGGTAACTTCAACACCGAAGTTCTCGGGCTTCATCATCAACAACTACCTCTACGAGGAGGGCGAGGGTTCATCGTTCAATTTGCGTAACGTCAACCTCAGCCTCGATGGTAACCTTGGCGATAACTTCGACTATAAGTTGCAAGTAGCCTTTGCAGGCTCGCCCAAAGTGAGTGATGCCTACGGTCGTCTGAAATTCAGCGATGCGCTCAATGTGCAGATTGGTCAGTTCAAACTCCCCTTCTCGCTCGAGAACGCCATCTCGCCCACCTCGCTCGAAGCCTTTGATAACTCGCAGGTTATCAGCACCTTCTGCGGTGGTCGCGATATTGGTGTTGCGCTCTACGGCTCGCTTGGCGAGAATAAGTTTGCCGAGTACTCGGTGGGCGTATTCAACGGCTCGGGCACAAACAAGGCCGATGCGGACAAGTACAAAGACTATGTTGGTCGTTTGATTATCAACACCCCTCTCGATGGTCTGGCAATCTCAGGCTCGTTCCACCTGGGCAACCCCGAGGAGAACGGTGCTCGCGTGGCCTACAACCGTTTTGCAGCAGGTTTCAAGGGTGAGTTCGGTCGCCTCTTTACGCGCTCGGAGTTCCTCTGGGGTAGCGACCACGAGTTCAGTGCCTACGGTATCTACGGTCTGCTGGGCTACAAGTTCACTCCGCGTCTGTCGGCCTTCGGCAAATATGACTGGATGCAGATGGAGAACTCCACAGGCGACACTTGGGCAGAGACCAACTATGTGACAACGGGTCTGGCCTACCGTCTCAACAGCAAGGTGCTCTTCCGTCTGCAATACCAGCTGATGCAGGCAGATGACACAAGCCGATACCTCAACAATGTTGGCGGAGCGGTGACCATCCAATTCTAACCCAGCAGGTTAGGCCAATACAAAAGATAAAATTTTACTGATTACAAAGCGTGAAATAAGATGAAAAAGTTGTTGAAAACCTTGAAGTCGGAAGATTGGATTATCGTATTTGCCGGAGCGGTAATCCTCGCTATTGCTTTGCTCTTCCCAAACCTTATGCCCTCAATGCCCAAGTCGCTCGCTACGGGCGCTAACTGGCTCGACGCTGGCTACATCTTTGTATTCCTCCTGGCACTCACCTACATCACCAACTTCGCGATGGGTCGCAAGTTGAGGGGAATACTACTCTCCTTCCTGACAATTTTCGTGCTGACACTCCTCGCACAGATGACTGCCGCCATACCTTTTATTAAAGAGATAGGACTCGAAGCAGTCTTCTTTGCCGTGGTATTTGGTCTAATAATAAGCAATATCTTTGGTGTGCCCGAGTGGCTGAAGCCCGCAATCCAGAGCGAGTTCTATATCAAGGTGGGCATCGTATGTCTCGGTGCGACAATCCTCTTCGGCGAGGTAGTACACTCTGGACTATACGCTCTGCTTCAAGCACTTATAGTCGTATGCTGCGTGTGGTACTTCGCATTTCACGTATCGCGCAGAAGGTTTAAGGTGGACGACGAGATGGCAACAATGCTCGCCTCGTCAGTGAGTATCTGCGGCGTATCGGCAGCCATCGCCACCGCAGGTGCAATCAAGGGCGACGGTAAGAAGCTGAGCTACATCATCTCCCTCGTGCTCGTGTGCGCAATCCCCATGATGTATCTCATGCCGTGGATCGCCAACCTCATCCTCCCCCTCATCCTCTCCGACCCCACAGCAATCCAAGAGGTGGCAGGTGCGTGGATGGGTGGCACAATCGACACCACAGGTGCTGTGGTAGCCTCGGGCTCGCTGCTGGGCGAGACTGCCGAGAAGACCGCGGTAATTGTCAAGTCGTCACAAAACGTGCTGCTCGGCCTGGCAGCATTCATAATCTCGCTCTACTGGGCATATCGCGGCAAAGAGGGTATGGAACGCCCCACCCCAGCCATTATCTGGGGACGATTCCCAAAATTCGTGGTGGGATTTATCCTCGCATCGCTCATATTTAGCATCTTCTTCGCCACCGACGACTTCGAAGCAAACCGCAAGATGGCTAAAAGCATGAGCACCACCCTGTTCAGCGTGGCATTTGTCTGCATCGGCCTCGAAACACGATTCAAGGATATCTTCTCCAAAGAGAACCGCCAACCACTGAAAGCCTTCCTCACAGCACAAGGATTTAATATCGTGGTGACCTTCGTAGTATCACTGCTGCTCTTCGGCGTTATCAAACCTTGGATAGGATAATAAATTACGTTTGGTCGCTTTTTGTAAAAAGCTTTTCGCCCCTTTTTTGTAAAAAAGCGGCACCAAAAAACTTTTGTACTATTTAGTTTTCGGGTTTAGAGATATCCTTGCGGATATTACAAACAAAATAGAGAATAGGGCTTTGTTCAAGTAAACTTGACAAGCCCTATTCTCTATTTCATTTGTACTCTCTTCGAGAGTATCCCCTAAACCCGAAAAACCCAAATTGTTACTCAAAGAGTCTTATTGATTATCTCATAATTCCCATCATTCCCATTAAAAAACCTGAGAAGAACATCGAGTTCTTCTCAGGTTTACAATTTTGAATTGTTTACTACTCTTGAAACAAACTTATCTCTCCTCGCTCCGCCTTACCGTAGGCATCAGCCAACAACGCAATGACGGGCGAGATAAGTCCCACAACCTCGGCAAGTGCCTCACTGCGCTCGGTGTCGCCCTTCATACGATACAACATCACACCATACAAGGCGCGGAAGCACAACTCCATATCCGAAACGCCATCCTTAGCCAAGACGATACGCAGGCGGGGCAACTCCTCCTTCAACGCCTCAAAGGCCTCCTTATACTGAGCCCCCTCCGGAATCTCCAAGAGTCGGTAATGGAAGCCCTGCAAGTCACTAATCAGGTGCATAGTATGATCCAGGTGACCACCCTCAGCCTTACCCTCGCCCTTGAGCAGGCTGCCAAGCTCGGTGTACCACATCAACAACTGCTGTTTCTCCAAGTCAGTACGACCACTCGGCTCAACCAAGTGACTCCACACCGCATCAGGACTGAACTGCAACGCCCTGAGCAAGTCCTCCAACTGCCACAAATAGAGTATATACTCCGCGATATTCTCCTTACGCTTCTGCTGTGCTACAAACATTTTTATACATTCACTAAGTGGTTAATGCTAATATATGTAGGGAAGGTAACTTTACCTTATAACGCTAATCAATGCCGACCTTCTGCAATGTAAGTAAGGTATCTTATCCAACATATCTTAGGAAGGTAACCTATCCAACATATCTTGAGAAGGAAACTTATCCAACCTTCACGCAAAGATACTAAAAAAATGGTACTGACCATAAAGTCGGTACCATCGTTTGAGAAAATATGTCGTCTTCCAAAATTAGTCGTATAGTCGAGTGAATTTTGGGCTTCGTGCAGCGAGGCTGCCTCGAAGCATACTTAGCGTATGTGAGAGGCAGCCTCGCAAGGGAAGTGCAAAATTCGCCGATTAGACGGCTAATTTTTAGTCAACTTTGATGTCCTTATTTACATTCTTGCTACCTACAAGAGCATAGAAGAGGATGTAAGCGAAACCAATGAATACTACCCAGTAGCTTGCGGTAATCGAAGTCCAGTCACCAACGAGGTTCTGAACGAAAGGCAGAATACCACCACCGCAAACGAGAGTCATAAAGATACCCGATGCCAGAGGAGTGTACTTACCGATACCCTCAACAGCGAGGTTGAAGATCGAACCCCACATAATCGAGGTGCAAAGACCGCACAAAGGAACAAACAAGAAGTTCAAAGGAATAGCTACATTCACGATAGGCATATTAACCATAGTGCCGGGGAACATAATGATGCAGAGGATGAACGCCAAAGCCAGAGTCGACATAGTGGTCAACATAGCCTTGCTCGATACCTTACCTGCTACAACGCTACCAAGCAGACGACCTACCAACATCAAGAACCAGTAAACCGAGATAACGGTACCTGCTACATCGGGACCAACCTCCTTCGAGAGGAAGAGGTTTGCAGTGTTAGGCACACCATTCTCAACACCTACATAGAAGAAGATAGCGATAGCACCAAGCACGAAGTGGCGGAACGACAGAGGACCAACGGGATCCTTAGCCAGCTTACCCGACAAACGAGCAGCCTTCTCCTCTGCGCTCTCCAAGTGAGGCTCGGGAATCTTGGTGAGGCTGATTACAACAAATGCAACAGCGAAGATAGCCATAGCGATAATCATAGCGGGAGCAGCATCTGCAACCTGTGCAGTAGCAGCCTGACCACCAATCAGATAACCCAACAAAACGGGAGCCAGAGTACCACCAAGCGAGTTGAGAGTACCACCAAACATATTGAGCTGGTTACCGCGGTTGCCACCACCACCAAGGGTGTTCAACATAGGGTTAACAACGATGTTCAACATACACATCGAGAAACCTGCAACAAATGCACCCAATACATAGACACCAAACGATGCCATAGGACCCGAAAGGAACTGGATACCAACACCTACCAAACCAACGATAACAGCAGTCAGCGAGGTAAACTTGTAACCCTTACGTTTCAAAAGGTGACCTGCGGGAATACCCATACAAGCATAAGCGATGAAGTTAGCCAGAGTACCGAGCTGCGACATAGCGTTGCTTGCACCAAACTGATTCTGTACGATAACACCCATCGAACCTGCAAAGTTGGTCACGAATGCAATCATGAAGTACAGAGCGAACATCACGATAATAGGAAGCGTGAAATTCTGTTTTTTCTGATTTTCAGCCATTTACTAAATAGATTTAAGTTAAAAGAATGTTAATTTATTGTTTGTGCTAAATTTATATTCGGCTTTCAACTGACCAAGATACGCCATTTATTTGAAAAAACAAAATTTTGCTCGTTTCCCTCCACAGTCACAATCAAAAATCACGCCTCCGATTATCAGACCAAAATCATCTGCTACGGTGCAAAAAAATCGAGAAGACGATTAAGCCTTCTCGATTACATACTTATAAATTTTGTCGCCGCGATGCAACCCTTCGGGGATCTCAATCGAGCACAACACCCCTTGCATTGCCACATCGGCGGGTTTCTCATCCACATAGACACTGCCCACCTCAAACTCGACAGCACCTGTGGTCTTGCCCAGCACCACCACTCGGCTGCCACTCTCGAAAGGTGAAGCCTCAACAGCCACCTCGGCAACGCCTATCTTCTTGAAAATGTTGGTTATCTTACCCACATACACCTTCTTCTCCGTAGCCGAAGAGCCGTAGCGGTTGCTCAGCTCCACTGCGGGCTGTGCCAGATAGTAGCCGCCCCAGAATCCACGGTTAAACACGGTCGCCAGACGCTCCTTCAACCCCTCGGCACGCTCGGGGGTATATTCCCCTGCCTCCATCAATTGCAGAGCCTCGTCGTAGCACTCAACCACCCTCTTGACATACTCTGCCGAGCGGGCGCGACCCTCAATTTTCAGCACGCTGACACCCGCCTCAATAAACTTGTCAAGGAAATCGACGGTACAAAGATCCTTGGGCGAGAGCAGGTATTGTCCATCCACGCGAATCTCCTTATCGTCGTCCTTGTCGCGCAGGGTGTAGGCGTGGCGACAGATCTGACGGCAAGCACCACGATTTGCCGAGCAGCCGTTGTCGTGGAGCGAGAGGTAGCACTTACCCGAGATCGCCATACAGATTGCGCCGTGTGCAAACATCTCTATCTTAACGAGTTCGCCAGACGGACCACAGATATTCTCCTCCTTGATTTTGCGCGAGATAGCGGCAATCCTGTCGAGCGACAGCTCTCGTGCCAGCACCACCACATCTGCCCATCGGGAGTAGAAGCGGAGGGTTTCGCTGTTGGAGATGTTGAGCTGAGTGGAGATATGAACCTCCAAGCCTATCTGCGAGGCATACTCAATGGCAGCCTGATCGGAGATGATGACGGCATCGACACCACAGTCGCGCGCAGCATCAAGCACAGAGCGCATCAGCACGATCTCCTCCTCATAGATAATGGTATTGACCGTCAGGTAGGCCTTCACCCCGTGCGAGTGGGCATACTCCACAATCTCCGCCATATCGTCTGCCCCAAAATTGGCAGCCGAAGCGGCACGCATATTGAGCGCACCAATACCAAAATATACCGAGTTGGCACCCGCAGCCACAGCCGCCACAAGCGATTCGTAGCTGCCCACAGGGGCCATTATCTCAATATCCTTACGCTTCATCGGTCGATTATTTAGCGATTGCGATTCATCAAACTACGCGCCAATTCGAGGATAGGCTCAATGCGCTCGGGGGCCACGGTAAGCGACGAGAGCGAGGCAATAGCCTTTGAGAAGTGGATGTCAATCTCCTCCTCAGTCTTCTCCTTCACGCCCAGCGAGTTGTAGATGGCGAGCACCTTGGCAATCTTCTCCTGTGCCTCAATCTCGCCATTGCGGAGCAGTGCGGTGAGCTCTTTGCGGGTGCGCTCATCGGCCTGTCCGAGTGCGGTGATGGTCAGGAAGGTCTTTTTGCCCTCCAGAATATCGCCACCGATACGCTTGCCGAGCTGAGCCTCAGTGCCATAGCTGTCCAGCAGGTCGTCCTGCAGCTGGAAAGCCAGGCCAAGCTCGGTGGCAAACACAAAGAGGCGACGGAGGTTCTGATTGTCCGCACCGCCCTGAATTGCGCCTATAATTGTTGAGCCTGCCAAAAGTGCGGCAGTCTTTTTGTCTATCATTGTCATATACTCCTCGATGCTCACCGAGTCGCGCTCCTCGAAGTCCATATCGAGTTGCTGACCCTCGCAAACAGTGAGTGCCATATGGTTGAAACATCCGAAAACCGCAGGGAGATACTCGGTTGCGGTCTGCTGGAGGAGGTGGTAGGAGAAAATCATCATCGCATCACCCGAGAGGAGTGCGGTGTTCGAGCCCCACTTCTTATATACCGAGGGCTTACCGCGACGCACATCGGCATTGTCCATAATGTCGTCGTGCTGCAAGGTGAAGTTATGGAATACCTCAACGGCAGCAGCTGTCGGCAGAGCACATTGGGGGTTGTCCGAGAAGATGTTGCAGGCAGCCACGGTCAGCAGAGGACGCAGACGCTTGCCGCCACCTTCGAGCGAGTAACGCATAGGTTCGTAGAGACACGCGGGCTCTTCGGGAAATTCGAGAGTGTCGATATACTCTGCAACCGCTTTTGTGAGTTCTTTAAGTGTATTCATCGTTTTTCGCCTTTATTTTTGCAAATATACATCCGAAATGATTAATATTCTTTGAAAACTTCAAAAAAAATAGATACTTTTGAGAGATAATTTTGGTGTAATACGCCAAAATCAGAAAAATAACCAACAAGCAGACAAAACAACAATACTATAATGCTATTCAAAAAACTAACTTTTAAAACGAAAAACAGTATGAAAAAACTTACAGTAGGTGTCGATATCGGTGGCACCAACACCGTTTCGGGTCTGGTAGATAACGAGGGTAAATGCTATGGCACTCTGAGCTTCAAGACCAGAGATTTTGTTGTATTTGACGACTATATCGATCGCCTTTGCCAGGATATCAACAACCTGAAGAAGGTAGCAAAGATCGAGTACGAGTTGGCAGGTATCGGCATTGGTGCTCCCAACGCTAACTACTTCACCGGCAACATCGAGAACCCCGCTAACCTCCACTGGAAAGATAAAGCAGGTAACGACCTGACTATCATCCCCTTCGTTGAGATGGTAAAGCGTCACTTCCCCTCGACTCCCGTTGCAATGACCAACGACGCTAACGCAGCAGCTCTCGGTGAGATGTACTACGGCGGCGCAAAGGGTATGCAGGACTTCCTCGTAATCACCCTCGGCACCGGTCTGGGTAGTGGTTTCGTATCGAAGGGCGACGTTATCTACGGTCACGACAGCTTCGCAGGCGAGCTTGGCCACATCTGCGTTGAGAAGGGTGGTCGTCGTTGCGGTTGCGGCAACCGTGGTTGCTTGGAGGCTTATGTATCGGCTCCCGGTATCAAGCGTACCGTATTTGAGGTGTTGGCTGAGACCAATAGCACCAGCGAGTTGAGCAACTTCACCATCGAGAACCTCGAGTCGAAGGATATCTACGAGGCTGCTACTCGTGGCGATGCTGTTGCTTTG
Source organism: Tidjanibacter sp. (assembly GCA_017631375.1). GTDB lineage: Bacteria > Bacteroidota > Bacteroidia > Bacteroidales > Rikenellaceae > Tidjanibacter. Next base: position 12,079 of record JAGBTK010000063.1, read on the forward strand.
GAGGCATTTGAGCGCACCGGTGAGGTACTCGGTATGGGTATCGCTGCTGCTGTTGCTGTTACCTCGCCTGAGGCAGTATTCCTCTTCGGTGGTCTGGCTAAGTCGGGTAAGTATATCCTCGAGCCTACCAAGAAGTATATGGAGCAGTATATGCTGAAGAACTTCCGCAACAAGATCAAACTCCTGCCCTCGGGTATCGACAGCGCAAATGCTGCTATCCTCGGCGCATCGGCTTTGGCTTGGCAGAAGTACAACCAGTTGCACGCTGACGAGAAGTAAAAAAGCCATATAATTGGTATATTTGGTGTTGCGGGTGCCTTGCCAAGTCCTCACATACGCAAAGTATGCTCCGGGCTGGCAAGACACCCGCGCCTAAAATTTCCTCAATCATATGACTTTTTTGGAACAATGAGAGTGGTATTGCGCCACTCTCTTTTTTTTGTAGGGAGTTTAAGGAAAGCTCCCATAATTCCCATAATTAATCCTGCTTCGCAGTCTTTTCGTTGCTCATGCTCGGCATAGTCTGCAAGCAGCCTCTACTCTCGCTTAATCGCAAAGTTCCCATAGTTCATATAACTCCCATAAACAAAAGTTGTCTGCAATTCGATATTGCAGACAACTTTTAGATAAACCCACTCACTTCAA
>JAGBTK010000064.1 GCA_017631375.1 Tidjanibacter sp.
CACCAAAAGGGGTCTGTGCGGGATTTACCAAAGGGTTGTTGGCAAGTTTATCGCCACAACTACTCAGTGCCATTACTGTCATAAGTAAAACTCCAATTCTTTTAATCATTGTTGTTACGCTTTTATTCATTTATTAAGTTTGCTGTATTGTCAATCTAAGGGTATCTGTCAGCGCACTCACACACTACTCGTAGAGATTGTCATAGAATGAGCTGCTACGCTCATATTTAAGGTCTTTGAGCAGCGAGGAGTTAGCACTGATATTGAAACTCCAGCTCTTGCGCGCACCGATAGGCACACACGAGAAGTTCATCTGCCAGCAGTGAAGGTCGCGGGAGAGAGTAATCACACCAGGAGTAATCTTCCGAGCGTCAAAGTCATAACCGCCATTGAATGTAACACCCCACTTATCCGTAAGGTTAAGGCTGCCCTGAAAACCGAGCGTCTTGGTGATAACCTTGCGCAGACCCGTGTTGGTGTAGCTAATCGAGAAGTTGAAACCAAAGTTCCACGGCAGATTAAAGTCGTAGTATGCACCCGACATCAACTGACGGCGCAGATATGGATCAATCGGCTGGTCGGGGTCAAAGTAAAACGGGTTGCTGTACTCAGGATATTGTGAGTTGATATCGTTCACCACCGGCTGATAGAAGTCGGTGGACTTAAAGGTATAGCCCCAACTCCACGATGTACTTGCAATACGACCAAGATTACCTCGCGCCCAGGTTAGTTTGTTGATTCTCGCACCTGTGGTCGGGTCAATCTCATAGGGATCGAGCACCGCACTAAGCTGAATACCAAAGTTTTGAATAATCGAGGTACGGAACGACAAACTCAGTGTTGATAGTTTCATTGAGTCGGCAAGGAAGTTATATGAACCACTCACCGAGAAGTTATCCACGAGTTTCAGTTTTTTCAGTCCTGAAGTATCCTTCTTGCTCTTAACCTTCAAGTCAACCTGCTGGCTTACAGTAAAGCTCAGAGCACCCTGCTCACCATTTCCGGGCACACCATACAGCTCACCCGCAAAGGGAGAGTAAGTCATCATATCGCCATTCGCATTTCGCTGCACCTCCTTATAGTAGCCATACTTCTCAGCACCAAAGTCGGGAGCATAGGAGAAGCCGAGAGAGGTCTGGATCGTGTGACGCACCGCCTGCAACGGGAAGTTCGGATTCTTCATCTGATACATACCGTAGAGGGTGGTCGATGCCGAGAGCGAAGCATTGTAGTTATAGACACGATAGAAGCCGTGCAGTGTATCGGACACCATCACCTGATTCTTATCGGGATTCCACTCCCTGAGCACCTGCTTGAAGTACCAACGCTCGTTGTAATTGAGCGAGGGCGACAAGTTAATGTAATTCAGCACATTGAACGATGCACTGACGGGGATGGAGTGCTGCACGCCATTACGCATCTGACTGAGTGTCTCGCGTTTCAGCAGGTCATTCTGCTTGGCCGACACATTATTGGCCATAGTTGCCTTGTAGCTCATCGAGATCTTCTCATACCAACGCTCCTTACCTACCGCCTGCTTACGCTTGAATGGGTAGATGCGCGACATATTCAGAACAATGTTGGGCAACGAGAGCGATATGGTGGAGTCGCGAGAGTTTTGCGAGTGCTGGATGTTCGCCGAAAGCGAGAAGGGAGTGCCGGGCCAGGTCTTCGAGAATGCAATCGAAGAGTTGGTCTGAGCATTCAGATAGTCGTTGAGTGTGGTCGAACCATACTTGGAATATCCGCTTGTGGAGTAGTTTACGCTGGCCGAGAAGGTGCTGTTGGGGCGGAACTTCGGGTCTTGCGTATGGGTCCACGAAATTTTGAAGTTGTTCTGATTTACATAGTCCGCCGAGCCCTTGTCGCCAAGAATATCCTTCGAGAAACGAAGGCTGAAATTACCGTTATAGCGGTAACGACGGATATATTTCGATGCGGCATTAGCCTCCCACGAACCAAGCGTATAGATACCTGCCGTGAGTTTCAGATCGACATAGTCATTAAACTTGAAGTAGTAACCTCCATCGCGCAGGAAGAAACCCTTCATAGTCTCCTCACCGTAGGAGGGCATAATAAAGCCCGACTCGCGCTCGGTGTTGAGAGGGAACATAGCCTCAGGCAGACCAAGGAAGTAGAGGGGTACATCCTCAAAAACGAAGTGAGCATATCCCGAAAGTACCTTCTCGCCGGGAATAACCTTCGCTTTGTTCATTCGGATATAGAAGTGAGGGTGATCCACATCCTCACAGGTAGTGAAACGACCGCCCTTGATGTTAAAGGATTGGTCGGGCAACATCTTGACATCCTCACCCGTGAGATAGCCCTCGCCATCGCGAGTCACTACGCCCTTAATCTTCATCTTCTTGGTATCGATGTTATAGAGCACGGTATCCATCTCATAGGTCGAGCCCGCATCGGTGAATTTGGGTTTGGTGTAACCACCCGTTTTCTCAGTACTCTCTTCACTATCCACACCCGCCAACTCACGGTTGGGTGTTCTGCCTGGCGAGGTAGTAGTCTGCTGCAAAGAGTCCTTATTGCCCTTGCCGTATGCGAGTATCTCTTTGGTATCCATCGAGATACGCATAAAGTCGGCCTGCATATTCATATTATCGCCATAGTTCACATCGCCCTTCTCGTAGATGTAAACCATCTTCTCAGCAACATTATATACCAACGAGTCCTGATTCTTACCCGCCAGAGTCACCTCCAGAAAATCGCGTTCCGGACGCACATCCCATCGCTTGGGCGTACTATCGACCGCCATAAACTCCTGCGAATTGAGCAGCGAGTCAATATAGTCGGTACCATAAAGCAGGCTGTCGGGGATAGCCAGGTCGCTCTCGGATACTGCATTTTCGGGCATACCAATCGAATCGGGCAATTGAGGTGCCGAATAAACCTTCATCGGTACTCTCGCCTCACTCGCCTCAGGATGTGGCACAGCGAGGGTGATGCCGAAAAACATCACCGAAAGTGCCATCGTGGCTATATATTTTACCCTTTTCGTATTCAATTATTCGTCTATTTTATGTAACTTTGCCGACAAAGTCGGCAAAAACGCCCGAAGTGACCGATACTGAACTGTATTTCACTCCGAATGAGCCTACAAAAATAGTTAAAATTTACAAGAAAGCCACCTATAAAACGATGAAACTTTCATTATTCTCATTTTTAGTAGTAACGATATTGGTTCCCAATTTGGTATTTGGCCAGGCTGTACAGAGTGCAGGCAAGGTTAAAACCGTAGTTCTTGACGCAGGACACGGCGGAAAAGACCCCGGTACCGTACACGGAAAGTATTACGAAAAAGATGTTACACTGAATGTGGCTCTCTCGCTCGGTAAGATGATCAACGAGAATTATCCCGATGTAAAGGTCGTCTATACCCGTTCAACAGATGTCTATGTAACACTGAACGATCGTGGTAAAATTGCCAACAATGCAGCAGCCGACCTCTTTATCTCTATCCATGTCGATGCGATTGCCGGACAAAGTGCTACAGCTACGGGTGCTACGACATATGTTATGGGTCTTGACAAACAGAACAGCAATCTCGATGTGGCAATGCGAGAGAACGACGTTATCGTGATGGAGGAGGACTACACCACCACCTACGAGGGTTATATCCCCGGCTCTTCGGAGAGTTTCATCATCTTCTCATTGATGCAGTATGCATATCAGGAGCAGAGTATGGATTTTGCGGAGATTGTGCAGAACCACTACACCCGCTCTACCCCTATGCGTGACCGAGGAGCACGACAGGCTCCCTATCTGGTATTGTGGAATACCTCTATGCCGAGCGTACTCACCGAGCTGGGCTATATGAGCCATAGCGAAGACCGCGCATTCCTCGTCAGCTCAAAGGGTCAGCAGACAATGGCCACCGCTCTGTTCAACGCATTCAGCGAATACAAAAGCAAGGTGGAGGGTCGCGCCTCGACCATCTTCCTCACCGATGCCGGCCCCAGCACCACCACAACCGACAAGCCCGCAACCGCAACTACCACTGCAACTACTGCCACAACTGCCAAGAGCGCAGATAGTGGCGTACAATACTACATACAGATCTGCACCCTTGCCGAGAAGGTAGCCGCCAATGCCAGCCGTTTCGGCTCGTGGCGTGGTCAGGTGAGTGTCAGGGAGTTTGGTCCACGCACCTTCAAATACTATGTCGGCCCCGTAGCCACTTACAGCGAGGCTGTAACATTGCAGGCTAAGGTGCGTAAAGAGTTCAAAGATGCATTTGCAGTAGCCTTTGAGGGCGACAAACAGCTCAACCTCTCCGAGGCACGCAAACGCACCGACAAATAGAATAGCAAGACAAAATGATATATCCACAAAATTTTGAACAGAAACTCGGTTTCGACCGTATTCTTCGCCAGGTAGCGGAGCGTTGCTCCACACGCCGAGGCAAAGAGTTACTCGGCGAGGAGGGTTTCTCCACCAATGCCGATATCATCCGATATCGACTTGCGCTGTGCAGCGAGATGCGCACATGTCTGATGTTGGAGAGCGACTTTCCGCGCGGTGAATTTGCCGAGTTCGGAGGGGTTGCGACCAAGTTGAGTATCGAGGGTACATTCTTGGAAGTAGCAGAGGTACAGACACTTGGCAAAGGACTTAGAGATGTCGATTCACTGCTCGGCTTTGTGCGCAGGTCTGAGAGTTATCCCGCAATGCAGAAAATTAGCGAGAGGATTGACTCCTTTCCCCGAATCTTTAACCATATCGAGTCGCTCATCGACCGTTTCGGCAATGTAAAAGATAGTGCATCGCCCGAACTCTTTGAGATTCGCCGCACAATCCGTCAGCGAGAGGGCAGCGCATCGAAGCGTATGCAGGCAATTCTCGCACAGGCAGTTGCTGCGGGATATGCCGATAGCGATGCGTCGGTATCCATCCGTGACGGCAGAGCGGTAATCCCCGTTTCGGCAGCCAACAAACGCCGAGTGCCGGGCTTTATCCACGACCAATCGGCCACCGGCAAGACCTTCTACATTGAGCCTGTCGAGATTGTGGAGATCAACAACGAGCTAAAAGAGCTCGCCTATGCCGAGCGCAGAGAGGTGGTGAGGGTACTCACCGAGTTTACCGACTCGATCAGGGAGAACAGCGCAGAGATTGAGGCCGCAGCCGACTACCTCTCGCGTATGGATATGATTCGTGCCAAGGCACGCTGGGCTCTCGATAATGATGCGACAGTGCCTATCATCTCCGAAGAGGGACGACTCTCGCTCCGCAAGGCTCGCCATCCGCTGCTGCGTCAGGCACTTGCCAAGGAACGCAAAGAGGTTGTACCTCTTGATCTGACACTCGACCACGACAACCGAATTCTGGTTATCTCAGGTCCCAATGCCGGTGGTAAATCGGTCTGCCTCAAAACAGTCGGACTGCTCCAATATATGGTCCAATCGGGACTCCCCGTTACGGCTCTCGACAACTCGGAAATGCCAATTTTCGACAGCCTTTTCATCGACATTGGCGACGAGCAGTCTATTGATAATGACCTGAGTACATACTCATCTCACCTCCACAATATGCGCACTATGATTAGTGGCGCAACCAATCGCTCGTTGGTGTTGATTGACGAGTTTGGCTCCGGTACCGAGCCTGTGATTGGTGGTGCAATATCGGAGGCTATTTTGGAGAAGTTTGTAGAGGTGGGCACTTATGGTGTAATCACCACCCACTATACCAATATCAAGTATTTTGCATCAAATCACGAGGGCGTATTCAATGGCGCGATGATGTTCGATGTGCAGAACATCGCCCCACTTTTCCGCCTCGAGACAGGAACTCCCGGCAGTTCGTTTGCTGTTGAGATTGCCCGCAAGACGGGACTCCCCGAGCAGATTATTGCATCGGCAGGAGCCAAGGCGGGTAGCGACTATATGAATCTCGAACGCCAGCTCCGCGAGGTAGCGCGCGACCGCCGCTATTGGGAACAAAAGCGCGACCGAATCCGCGTGACAGACCGCAGAGTGGAGGAGTTGGAGAACTCCTATGCCGAGAGTCTTGCCAAACTGAAAGAGGAGCGACGCACAATCATCAAGGAGGCGAAGGAGGAGGCTGCACGCATTATTGCAGAGGCTAATCGCCAGATTGAGAACACGATACGCACAATTAAAGAGAGCCAGGCCGAGAAGGAGGCTACTCGTCGTGCGCGTAGTGAGTTCGACAGTTTCCGCAATGAGGTAGCGCAGCAGGAGAGCAAAGAGGACTCCGAGCGTCAGGCAGCTATTGAGCGAGAAATGGCTCGCGTGGCAGAGCGTCAGCGCAAGCGTGCCGAGCGAAAGATGCAACAAGGAGAGAAAGTGAAGACTGAGAAGGCGGCAGAGCTTGAGAAGGCAGAGGTTGCCCTTGGTCGCAAGGTACGCATAGCAGGGCAAGAGATAATAGGCGAGGTGAAGGAGATGCAGGGCAAGAAGGCTCTCGTAGCCTTCGGTCAGATACTTACCACAGTGGCAATCAACCGCTTGGAGGTTGTCTCTACAGCCGAGTACAAGAAGCAGAACCGCCCGCAGAGTGCGCGTACGGTGGTGAGTGTTGATATCTCGAGCCGAAAACTGAACTTTAAGGATAATATAGATGTGCGCGGAATGCGTGCTGCCGAGGCATTGGAGAAGGTTACCGAATTTATTGATGACGCCATTATGGTTGGCGTGGGTACAGTAACAATCCTCCACGGCAAAGGCACGGGCGCACTTAAAGAGGAGATTCGTCGTTACCTGCGTTCTATTCGCGAGGTGGCATCGGCTACCGACGACCATCCCGACCGAGGCGGAGCAGGTATCACGGTAGTAACCTTCAAATAGAGAACTAACTAACCAACAGATAGTTATGAAATACACACTTTCACAAATTGCAGAGATTTGCCGAGGACGCCTTTTCGGGCATAACACGACGGTAGATTGCGTTGCTACCGACTCGCGCCATAGTTTTGGCGAGGAGGAGCAACCCCTCTTTGTGGCAATCCAGGGCACTCATCATGACGGACACATGTTCATTGCCGACCTCTACAAACGAGGCATCCGCGCCTTTATGATTGAGAAACCCATTGATACGATGCGCTACCCCGAGGCGGGATTTGTGATGGTGTCGCGAACTCTCATAGCACTCCACGCTCTGGCTGCCGACTATCGTAACAAGTTCAAGGGCAAGGTAGTAGCCATCACAGGCTCGCAGGGCAAATCTTCAGTGAAGGAGTGGCTCGCGCAGGCACTCAGCGAATGTGGCAAGCGTGTTTTCCGCTCACCGAGAAGTTATAATTCGCAACTTGGCGTAGCACTCTCGCTGCTGATGATTGAGGGCGACGAGGATATTGCAGTGATTGAGGCCGGTATCTCCAAGCCCGGGGAGATGGAGCGTTTGGAGCGTATGATTCGCCCTGATGTGGGAATTTTCACCACGCTGAGCAACGAGCACTCCGAGAATTTTGCCGACAATAGCGACAAGGCAGAGCAGAAAGCAATACTCTTCCGCAACTCACGCTCGGTGGTCTATAACTCGCGTTATGTATTGGTAGAGAATGCTCTGCGCAAGGTTACTCCCAATGCCAAGCTGGTAGATATCAGCGATTGGCTGAAACGCGCACCCTTTGACGAGCCTGCCGAGAGCGAGAACGGAGCAACAGTAATTGCCACCTGCCACCTCCTGCATTGCGATACTAAGCGAGCAGAGCAGGCAGTTGCTGATATGCGCCCTGTAGCGATGGGATTTTCACTCACTGATGGTTTGGGCGACTCGCTGATAGTGAGCGACAGGCATAACACCGATCTCGGCTCGTTGTCGATTGCACTCGACTATCTGTCGGGCGTTGCCGGCACAAGAGAGAAGATGGTGATTTTGGCGGATATTATGTTCACCAACCTTCCTGAGGGCGAACTCTATCGCAGGGTAGGTCAGATGATTAAAAATGCCGAGGTAAGCCACTTGATAGGCATCGGCACTGCGCTGATGAACAACGCCTCGCGCTTTGAGTGCAAGAGCACCTTCTACGCCACAACCGAAGAGTTCCTTCGTGGCTTCACACAAGATATGATCAACGGCAAGGCTGTATTGATTCGCGGTGGCTATATGACTAATTTTGAGCGTATTGCCCACCTTTTGCAACGCCAAAGCCACACCACAGTACTCGAAGTAAATCTCGATGCGGTGAGTCACAACCTCAGCCACTTCCGCTCCCTGCTCCACCCCACCGCAAAACTTATGGCGATGGTCAAGGCTGGTGGCTATGGCAATGGTGATGCCGAGCTTGCGACCACTCTTGCGCGTAGTGGCGTTGACTATCTGGCCGTTGCATTTGCCGACGAGGGTGTACACCTGCGCGGAAAGGGCGTGACGATGCCGATTGTTGTGCTCAATGCTGATGCAGATAGTTTCGATGTGATGATTGCCGCTCGTCTGGAGCCGGAGATATATAATTTCACCTCACTAAGGGCGTTCCTTGACGCAGTGAGGAGGAGTGAAGAGAAGACCTACCCTATCCATATCAAGATAGACAGCGGTATGCACCGCTTGGGATTTGGCGAGGAGGATATCCCCGCACTGGTTGAGATTCTCAAACAGGAGAGCCGATTGGTGGTGGTACGCACCATCTTCTCGCACCTGGCAACAGCCGATATGCCCGAGGAGGAGGCTTACACCAGAGAGCAGATTGCCACCTTCGACAAAATTAGTTCCACACTCCTCAATGCCCTTCCATATCACGCTTTGCGCCACATCTGCAACAGCGCTGGTATTGAGAAATTCCCTGAGGCACAGTACGATATGTGCCGTTTAGGTATCGGATTATATGGCTTCGGCACGCAGGGGCTGCGTGAGGTAAGTTCGCTTCACAGCCGCATTGTACAGATACGCTCACTGCCTGCAGGGGCGACTATCGGTTATGGTCGTGCAGGAGTTCTGGAGCGTGACTCAAAAATTGCAACAGTTCCTATTGGCTATGCCGATGGTCTGGACAGAGGATTAGGTTGTGGTCGATGGTCAATGATGGTGGGCGGAAAGGCTGCGCCTATTGTCGGTCGCGTTTGTATGGACAGCTGTATGATTGACATTACCGATTGCGACGCTGCCGAAGGAGATAGGGTGACTATCTTTGGCGGTGGCGTGGGTAATAGTGCCGAAGACATGGCTAAGGTGTTGGGCACTATTGTCTATGAGGTAATGACATCCATCTCGGGCAGAGTCCGCAGAGTATATATCAAAGAGTAAATATGGCAGAGAACTACGGCACACTTTATATGATTCCCTCGCCCATCAGCGATGAGGCTTCGCTCGATGTGTTGGCAGCAGTCAATGCACCTATCATCCGCACACTCAGCCACTTTGTAGTGGAAAACACCCGCACCTCGCGCCGCTTCCTGAGCCGACTGGGAATGGGCAGACCTATTGAGGAGCTAAAATTTGAGGAGTGCAACGAGCACACACGCCCTGAGGAGATTGAGGGACTTTTGGCCCCACTGCTTGCAGGCGAGAGCGTGGGCGTTATCTCCGAGGCAGGCCTCCCCGGCATTGCCGATCCGGGAGCTGCTGTTGTGGCTGCCTGCCACCGCAAAGGAATTAAGGTGGTGCCACTGAGTGGCCCATCGTCAATCTTTATGGCACTGATGGCTTCAGGGCAGAACGGTCAGAGCTTTGCATTTAATGGCTATCTTCCCGTAAAGCCTCACGAGCGCAGAGGCGCAATCCGCAAATATGAGCAGAGAGCACTTGCCGAGGGGCAGAGCCAGATATTCATTGAGACCCCCTATCGCAATGGTGCACTGATGGAGGAGATGTTACAGAGTCTTGGCAGCGAAACGGTACTCACCGTTGCAGCCGATCTTACGGCACCCACCGAGTATGTTCGCTCAGCCACCATACGCAAATGGCGCACACTCCCCCGCCCCGAGATTCACAAACGCCCCGCCATCTTCATCATCGGCAGGTAGGGCATACCTATATTATATTAAAAAGATGTCTGCAATGAAGATATTGCAGGCATCTTTTTAATTTATCCTACCAACTACCTATGGATAGGGCATAAAATAAGAGGAAATCGGGCTGGGTTACTACCCCCAATCCGATTTCCTCTCCTTAACCTAAAACTACTAACCTAAAATGAACCTTAAAACTTCACTGCAAAGATAAGGGCTATTTTTCGATTACGCAAGTATTTTAAAAATTTTTAATAATAATTTAACATTAAATTTACATTGCAATTTTCTTTTTCAGTCGCACAAACGGCGTTAATATCTGATTTTCTGCATATTACAAAATGTTTAAAAATGTTAACATTTCGCAAAATTTACACAGAATAATCTTCCGATATTTTGCAAACTCCCTACAATGAGGACAAAAAGCGATGTTTAAAGTGGTTATTTCGAACATTGCAAATATAGAAGACAGAGGAGAGTTACAATCATTTATCCGAAAACAGACAAAAAAAGCAAAATGTAAGCAAGTCCGCAATTAACAATACCACCAAAAACAGACATCACGCCAAAAAAAGATATATTTTTCACCAAAAGACCCCTAATTTTAGGGGTACAATCAATAAAAACACTAATTTTTTAGCAAAATAGCATCAAAAATTGGGATATTTACAAGAAAAAACTATTTTTGCAATACAATATAAACTGATAGCCGCAATGGATACATTACGATTTAAAGCACTCGACGAGGCGAGTCACCGCGAGCGACTCATCTCAACCCCACCACCAAGCCACAGAATATCCGACTACTTTGGAGCAGATGTTTTCAGCCGTAGTCAGATGCGACAATATCTCTCAAAGGATGTCTACGAGAGTGTTATTGAGGCGATTGAAGGCGGTAAGCGCATTGACCGTCGTATTGCCGGTCAGGTTGCCGAGGGTATGAAAATCTGGGCTATCGAGCGCGGAGCGACACACTACACCCACTGGTTTCAGCCGTTGAACGACTCAACAGCCGAGAAACACGATGCTTTTATCGAACCCGTGCTGGGTGGAACATCGTTTGAGACCTTCAATGCAGGACTTCTCGTTCAGCAGGAACCCGATGCATCAAGCTTCCCTAGCGGTGGTCTGCGCAACAACTTCGAGGCTCGCGGTTATAGTGCCTGGGACCCCTCGTCGCCGGCATTTATTATGGACAAAACGCTCTGTATTCCGAGTATCTTTATCGCATACACAGGTGAGGCTCTGGACTTTAAGACTCCGCTTCTAAAATCTATGGCCGCTATCGACAAAGCCGCAGTAGATATCTGCCAACTCTTTGACAAGGATGTAACACGCGTAGTTCCCACCCTTGGCTGGGAGCAGGAGTACTTCCTCGTGGACAAGGCTCTCTTCGATGCTCGTCCTGACCTTGTTCAGACCGGCAGAACACTGATGGGTCACACCGCAGCGAAGGATCAGCAGTTGGACGATCACTATTGGGGTGCTATTCCTCAGCGAGTTAGCGACTTTATGAAGGAATTTGAGGAGCAGTCTTATCGACTCGGCATCCCCGTCAAGACTCGCCATAACGAGGTTGCGCCTAACCAATTTGAGTGTGCACCTATGTATGAGGAGGCAAATGTGGCTGTCGATCACAATGTATTGCTGATGTCGGTAATGCGTAAAGTGGCTGCAAAACACAAACTGAAAGTATTATTCCACGAAAAACCCTTTGCGGGCGTAAACGGCTCTGGCAAGCACTGCAACTGGTCGATGGCTACCGACACCGGAGTCAACCTCCTTGCACCCGGTAAGTCACCCAAGAGCAATATCCAATTCCTCAGCTTCTTTGTATGTGTATTGAAGGCCGCCAACGATTTCGGTTCGCTGATTATGGCCTCCATTGCATCGGAGACCAACTCGCACCGTCTGGGTGGAGCCGAAGCACCTCCCGCTACATTGTCGGTATTTACCGGCTCGACAATGAGCAGAATGCTTGACGATATTGAAAAGCGTATGGCTCAGAAACTTACAGCAGACTCGAAGAGTGAGATTAAGCTCGATATCGGCAAGATTCCTGAGATCCTGCTCGACAATACCGACCGCAACCGTACCTCGCCTTTTGCCTTTACGGGTAACCGTTTCGAGTTCCGAGCAACAGGTTCGTCGTGCAACTGCGCGATGCCTCTAATTGCAATTCACAGCGCAGTAGCAAACTCGATGAAGGAGTTTAAGGCTGAGGTTGACAAATTAATGGAGACAGGCGTAAAGAAAGATGAGGCTATCCTGAAGGTAATCCGTCAGTTCATCATCGCCAGCAAAAACATTCGCTTTGAGGGCAACGGTTACAGCCCCGAGTGGCTCGAGGAGGCTGCGCGACGAGGTCTGATGAGTGTAAACAATGTATCTGAGGCTTTCAAGGAGTATCTTGAGCCCCACTCGGTGAAACTCTTCGAGAGTTGCGGAGTACTCAACAAGGTGGAGTTGCAGGCACGCTACGAGATTAAGAACGAGATCTTCCTGAAGAAAATTCAGATTGAATCGCGCGTATTTGTAGATATGGCTCTTAACCATATCGTTCCGACCGCAATAAAATACCAGAACCTGCTCATCGAGAATATCAAGGGTATTAAGGATATATTCCCCGATAAGTATCGCGAACTCGCTGCTAACGAGATTGCAACGCTTGAGAAGATTGCCACACTCTCAAACGCAATCAGCGCCGCTGCCAACGAAATGACAGGTATCCGCAAAAGACTAAATCGCATAGAGAGCATCCCCGCCCGAGCATCGCACTACGAGCAGGAAGTAAGACCTAAGATGGTAGAACTCAGGGGATATATCGACGACTTGGAGATGTTGGTTGATGATGCCTGCTGGCCATTGCCCAAATACCGAGAGCTCCTCGCAACTCTCTAAGAGTTAGCAGTTTCCTCAGCAAAAATCCTATTAAACGACTCACGGAGAAGTGTCGGATCAGCAATAGTCCGACGAAGCTCTGTGAGTCGTCTTGCATTATCCGATTCAGGAATCCACAGACGCAGATAGCCACCCTCAGCATACTTCTCGTCAAGGTGGTCGCAGAAACGCTTCCAATGCCCCTCCGGCGATAGTTCAGGGTAGTGAGCCAAGCCATACTGCACGGTGCGACGCATCACAAGTTCGCTGTCAATCAGTCTGTCTGCCTCAGCCACAATGCGACCATATATCGATCTGGGAGCGTGATCTGACGAGGCACGATGATCCTCCACCGCCTCAGCCATCTCCTCAATCTCGCTCTCCGAGAACCACTCCCTCAACCTCTCATCCTCACGGAGCATACGAGCCGAGTTGATGTGGTGCATCTCTCTGCCAAGCGGCAGACCAATATCGTGATAAGCAGCTATGGCATAGACCATTGAGTAGTTTACAGGATAGTGCGTAGCAAGCGCAAGACTACGCTCCACAACCGCCGTAACGTGGTCGGTGGAGTGAGCACGGTCAAACTTATCATATAGCGGCAGGATCTCCTGCTCGATATACTCAATTACCCTCTTATCAATCAACATATTATTTACCGTAAGTTGCTCTGTAATAGACACCAAGAGGCAACGACTTCTCAAAACGATCAGTGAAGTAGAGCTCGCCAAACTGCTCCGACGAAGCCTTCGGGAAGAGTTGGCACATAGCACTACGCGCCAGCATTGCCGAAAGACCCATCGAGTAGAGATTGAGCACAGCAAAACCGCCCGCCTTATCCAATAGTTGCGAACAGCAATCAAGCATCTCACCGATATTCTCCTCCAACACCCACTTCTCGCCATCGGGTCCACGACCATAAGCAGGCGGATCAAGGATAATACCGTCATAGTAGTGACCGCGCTTCACTTCACGCCTTACAAATTTGAGCGCATCCTCCACCACCCAACGGATACCGTTAAGACCGCTCTGCTCCATATTCTCTCGCGCCCAGGTAACTACCTGACGCACAGAGTCCACATGGGTAACATCCGCCCCTGCCGCTGCAGCAGCCAGCGATGCGCCACCGGTATAAGCAAAGAGGTTGAGTACACGGGGAGCACGACCCAGCTTTTTGGCAAGTGCAGTCACCTGCGAATATATAAACTCCCAATTGTCTGCCTGCTCGGGGAACAGACCGACGTGTTTGAACGAAGTAAGTCCAAGTCGGAAGACAAGTCGCTTATTACCAAGAGCATAGGTTACACGCCACTGCTCCACCATTCCGCGACGCAATGACCAGCCACCACGCTCCTCATCGCGCCCTTCGCGACGGAAAGAGCCATCAGCCATAGCACGCCACTCCTCCTCCGATAGCGACTTACGCCAAATCGCTTGTGGTTCGGGGCGACGCAAGAGGTAGCGACCAAATCGTTCTAACTTCTCGAAATTGCCACTATCAACCAACTCATAATCCCCCCAAACGGGCGAAGCCATTTTCAAACCTCTATTCATATATCAATCAATTATTTACATATCAATTTCATCTCGCACCTCTGGCAGTCGAACTCCAACTCGTAGCGACTATTGCCGTGCACCAGATAGAGTGGTCCTCGCAATTTAGAGCCACACTTCAAACACTCACCCATCTCGCGACGCAGACAGTAGCGGGTAGTCATAACCACCTCACCCTCAAAACCATCGGCACTCTCCTTGCCCCACTCCACTCTCTCCGCTCCGTGCGAGAGATAGAACTCTTCGGCAACTCTATTTATTACATTGCACTCACTACCTATAAATTTGGGTGCAATTGCATCAAAATTCTCCACAAAGCACTCACTCTCAGGTCTTAACGCATAAACCTTCTCCGCCAATCTATCAAGTGCTTGTCGTCGCAGCTCGCTCAGTTCGCCCGCTGGTACAAAGGGCAGAAATCCGCTCTCATCTATCTCCACGCTAACCACATCGAATATCGTAGCACCACTCTTAGATAGCGCATCGCGCAGATTTCTTAAAGCCACAACCCTGTTCTCAGCCACCAGCAATTCGCGACAGATGGTCGCCTCTACCTCAATACCACGACACTCACGATAGGTCACTCTCAGGCAGTCGGGAGTAGCCGACACAACCGCAGTCACAGGGATAGCCCTACGCAGACGAGCACGCGAAATAGTACGGAGATAGGCGTGGTCAAGGTTGCGAAATATCTCCACACCAACCCTTAGACCGTCAGCACGATTCAGCACAACCTCCTGTCCTTCAACGCCATTCACATTTGTCCCCACCAAACCGTTAGGGGTCATATAGCAAAGTCCGTCACCGGCAGTCAGTTTCGCCTTACAGCCCTCAATCCTGATCTTCGCTCCGCGCACTGCCGAGATTCTACCCAAACGCTCGCCCATGGCCTTCGGAGTATCAAACTCCGCCACACCACGACGCACGCCATCCAAGAAATACTCGCCACCCCTGCGAGAGAAGGTCTTGTGCAGGTCGGGGTAAAAATCGACCTTTGACACACCAACCGAACTCTTTGTCAAGTGGGGTCGCAACGCCAACTCCTTATCAATGCGCTGGCGATAGTAACTCACCACATTGCGCACATAAGCCTCATCCTTGAGCCTGCCCTCAATCTTGAACGAGCAGACACCGGCATCCAGCAACTCCCCTATGCGCTCCGATAGATCCATATCGCAAACCGAGAGCAAGTGTTTCTCTCTCATCAGCTTACGACCACCGGCATCCTCCAGATCCCAACTCAGACGACAAGCCTGCATACAGTCGCCACGATTGCCACTGCGAGGCCCCATAGAGCGACTCAGAAAACATCTGCCGCTATACCCGACACAAACAGCACCGTGTACAAAGACCTCCAACTCGGTGTCGGTCTGCTCGGCAATGGCTCGGATATCCGAAAGCGAAAGATTGCGCTCCAGCACCACCCTCTTTAATCCGCAATCGGCAAAGAAAGCAACCTGCTCGGGGGTAGCATTGAATGTCTGAGTCGATGCGTGCAACTCAATAGGCAACCCCATACGAAGGTAGGCCATATCCTGCACAATGAGTGCATCTACACCCACGCCCGCAAGCTCCAAGGCAAGCCTCTTAGCCTCATCCAACTCACTATCATACAGCAGGGTATTCATCGTAACATAGACCCTAACGCCAAACAGATGAGCATACTCTACCACACGGGCAATCTCCTCAACAGAGTTTACCGCAGCACGACGCGCACCCAGCGACGGACCGCCGATATAGACAGCATCCGCCCCGCAGTCGATAGCGGCCTTAGCCACCACCTCATTGCGTGCCGGTGCAAGTAGTTCTATTGAGTGTTGTCGTGCCATAGCAGAGTTATTGATGGTGTAAAGATATAAAAAAAGGGGCGTAAATCATACGCCCCTTAACTCTTTTCGTCGAAAAGACTATTTTACCAAAGCCTTCAACTCGGTGATACGCTTTGCAGCAGCCTCAGCGTTGTTACCAGCGGTTACCTTACCGTAAACCTCGATAGCCTTGTCGTTAACATCGGTGCTATCGTAAGCAGCAGCGAGATAGTAGTAAACATCGCTCTTAGCCTCGTCGGTAGTCTGAGCCTCAGCAGCAGCGTCGCCCCACTCGATAATCTTGTCCCAAGCCTGTGCAGTAGCAGCAGTCTGGATACGGAGGAGGTGAGCAGTTGCGTTGGTAGCGTCAAACTCAAATACCTGTGCCAGCGAAGCGTAAGCAGCCTCAACATCGGTAGCAGCCTGCTCCGAAGCCTGCTTTACGAGGTAGTTAGCAGCAGCGGTCTTAGCCTTTGCAGCGGGCTCAGCGAACTTGCTGTGAAGGTCAGCCAAAGCGATAATCTCCTTGTAAACCTTGATACCATTTGCCATATCACCCATCTCGCAGTAGCTCATAGCGAGGTTCATACCGATAGCGGTATCCTGGTTGTTGGCAGCATAACCCTTAGCAAATACCTCAGCAGCCTTTGCATAGTCCTTATTATTGAAAGCCTGACCACCCATCATAGTGTAGACCTGCGAAATCATAGTCTTAGCGTTACGCGCAGCAGCAGCAACATTGTAGAGCTCACCGGTCTCCATTGCAGCCTCCAAATAGGGAATCGACTCCTCCAACTTGTTAGCCTTTGCAAGAGCAAGACCCTGCTGGAAGTTAGCCTGGGGAATAAGTTTCTGAGCATTCTGAGCAGTTGCTACATCGTCAGCGTCGAGAGCAATGTTAACAGCCTCCTGCAAGAGGGGAAGAGCAGCAGCAAAATCTTTTGCGTTGTACTTAGCAGCAGCCTCGTTGTACTTAGCACCAGCCTCAGCGCTCTGAGCCGAAGCAGTCGAGATTGCGAAAACAGCCATCAATGCGGCCAGCGTAATCTTAATCGCTTTCATCTTTTTCAATACTTTTTAGTTCTATGGTTGTTTAATAAATAATTATCTTACTGATTCTCAGTCTATTGCCCGTAGATTGAACATATTTCATTCAGACAGACCGACAAAAGTACACATTTTTAGGCTAAAATCAACACCTTAAAGGGTTCTATTTGCGTAAATCGGCAAAAAAATCTTCCATCAGCGCACTGCACTCCTCTGCCATAACTCCTCCTATCAATTCAGTTTTCGGATGGAGCAACTCTCTGCCAAACCTCAGACAGCCACGCTTAGGGTCAGCAGCACCATAAACAATACGCCCTATCTGACTCCACGCCAACGCACCAGCACACATAACACAAGGCTCAACAGTAACATACAATGTACACTCTTTTAGATATTTACCACCCAGCGTTGATGTTGCTGCCGTAATAGCCTGCATCTCTGCGTGAGCTGTTGCATCACCGAGTGTTTCGACCAGGTTATGACCCCTGCCGACCACCCTCTCACGGCATACAATGACCGCTCCGATTGGCACTTCTCTCTTATCTAACGCTTTTTTTGCCTCAGAAATTGCCAATTGCATAAAAAAAAGGTCACTATTTTGCTGTTGGTCCATAAAAAATAAGTACTTTTGGGATTTGAAACTGGCAACAAATATAACAATTTTTCAGATATATGTACAGATCACATACCTGCGGCGAACTCCGCATAGCAAATGTAGAGCAGACCGTTACCCTTGCCGGATGGGTGCAAAGAGTGCGTAACTTCGGCGCAATGAGTTTTATCGACCTGCGTGACCGCTACGGCATCACTCAGCTCGTAATCGAGGAGCAGGCATCGGAGGATGTCAAGGCAATTGCTGCTTCGCTCGGCCGAGAGTATGTTATTCAGGCTGTTGGTCGCGTAGTGGAGCGTTCGTCGAAGAACCCTAAACTCCCCACAGGCGATGTGGAGGTGGTTGTTGAGAGCATCAAGGTTCTCAATGCCTCGGTAGTTCCTCCCTTTACTATTGAGGACAACACCGACGGTGGCGACGACCTGCGTATGCGTTACCGCTACCTCGACCTGCGTCGTAATCCCCTGAAGGAGGCTCTCACACTGCGCCACCGTATGTCGATGGCAGCTCGTAACTTCCTTGACAGCGAGGGCTTTATGGAGATTGAGACTCCCTACCTTGTTAGTTCTACCCCCGAGGGCGCACGCGACTTCGTAGTGCCTTCGCGTATGGAAAACGGCAAGTTCTATGCACTGCCCCAGTCGCCTCAGACTTTGAAGCAGCTCCTGATGGTAGCAGGCTACGACCGCTACTTCCAGATTGTTCGTTGCTTCCGCGACGAGGACCTGCGTGCTGACCGTCAGCCCGAGTTTACTCAGATTGACTGCGAGATGTCGTTTGTTGATCAGGAGGATGTACTCGATGTATTCGAGCGTATGGCTAAGTCGATGTTCCGCGAGTTGCTGGGCGTGGAGATGACTGAGCAGTTCCCCCGTATGCCTTACAGCGAGGCTATGGAGTTCTACGGCTCGGACAAGCCCGATATCCGTTTCGGTATGCGATTCAATAACCTCACCGAGGAGACCCGCAACAGCGGTTTCGTAGTATTTGACGAGGCTGAGTATGTGGGTGCTATCGTTGCTGAGGGTTGCGCAACCTACACTCGTAAGCAGATTGACGAGCTGACCAACTTTGTAAAGCGTCCCCAGGTGGGTGCTAAGGGTCTGGTTTGGATTCGTGTGGAGACCGATGGCTCTATCAAGTCGAGCATTGACAAGTTCTTTGACGCTGAGACTCTCGCTGCTTGGGCTGAGAAGTGTGGTGCTAAGGCCGGTGATATGATCTTTGTGATTGCAGGCGCACGCAAGCGCAGCCTTACCGCTCTTTGCGAGTTGCGTCTGGAGTTGGGTAACCGCCTCGGTCTGAGAGATAAGAGCAAGTTCGCTCCTTTGTGGGTTGTGGACTTCCCCTTGTTGGAGTGGGACGAGGAGACTCAGCGTTACTACGCTATGCACCACCCCTTCACCTCGCCCAAGGCAGAGGATATCCCCTACTTCGACACCGACCCCGGCAAGATTCGCGCAAACGCATACGACTTTGTGGTTAACGGCGTTGAGATTGGTGGTGGCTCGATTCGTATCCACGACCACGAGTTGCAGCAGAAGATGTTTGCTGCCCTCAACTTCACCGCAGAGGAGGCTGAGAAGCAGTTTGGCTTCTTGATGAACGCCTTCAAGTTCGGTGCACCTCCTCACGGTGGTATCGCCTTCGGTTTCGACCGCTTCTGCTCGTTGATGGGCGGCGCAGATTCGATCCGCGACTACATTGCATTCCCCAAGAACAATGCAGGCCGCGACCCGATGCTCGAAAGCCCCACTCACATCTCCCCCGCACAGCTAGAGGAGTTGGGCATCCAGATTGTCGAGAAACCCGAATAGTTTATACCTATTATATAATAATAAAGGCTCTTCTACGGAAGAGCCTTTATTATTTTGATAGAGCTAATAGACAGTTAGTTTAGTGAATTTTACTAACTAATTAGAGACTGTTTTGTTTTCTCACCACTCGCAAGTTCTTCGCCGATCGCTGCATAAGAATAACCCCATCAGCATTGCCATAGTAGTGGGCAGTCTCGCTGTCGTATCCGCGCACGGTAAGGAATTCGAGTCCCTTCTCACAGCTAACATCAAAGCCCTCCTCGCGCAGTGAGGCAATTATCTCGTCTGTATAGCGATCGTGGTCGTCGATGCAGAGGTTAAGGCTGATAGCCGAGGACTGGATCATATTTATCTTGATAGGATAAGCCGAGAGATGAGTAAATATGTTCAAAATCTTCTCCTCCAACATAAACGAGAAGTCCTGCGGGATGACTTTCAGCAGTGCCTGACGACGCTTGAGGATGAAAATGGGGATGTCGGGCGACACCTCCACGCCATCGCGAATAACACTACCGGGCTTGCTTTTGTCGAGGAAACACTTGACGTGCAGGGGGATAGACTTATTCTGCAAGGGCTTGATGGTCTTGGGGTGGATAATCTGCGCGCCACTATGTGCAAGCTCGACAGCATCCATATAGCTCAACTCGGGAATAAGAGTGGTATTCTCAAAAATTTTGGGGTCGCCATTGAGGATACCGTCCACATCCTTCCAGATCGAGACACTCTCCGCCTCGAGCAACGCACCGGCAACGGCAGCCGAGTAGTCCGAGCCCTCGCGACCAATAGTGGTGGTCACACCCTCGGGAGTAGCCCCGATAAAGCCCTGGCCGACAAAGAGTCGCTTCTCCGAGCGGGCCACAAGTCCACACAGACGCTCCGCCGAACGCACCATATCAATATTGGCATCACGGTGGCGATGCGATGTAACAAACATCTCGCGCATATCTACCCACTTGTTGGGTAGGCCGTCATATTCGAGGTAGGCACTGACGATAGCTGTGGATACCAGCTCACCGACGCTCACCACACGGTCGTACCACACCTCATAGCTACGCAGTGCGGGGTCACTCTCGCGCACAATCTCGCGCAACTCATCGAAGAAACGGGCAGCACGCGCGGGCATATAGTGCCAGCCCCATAGGTCGGAGGTTATGGTGAAATGGTACTCAACGAGTTCGTCGAGTGCAGCCTCTGCTTCAGCATTCATACCGTCGTAGAAGAGGTCGAGAATCTTCTCCAAAGCATTGGTTGTCTTGCCCATAGCCGAAACAACCACAAAGAGTTCTTCAGGGGTATCAGCAACAATGTTTGCCAAATTGCGCACACCGTCGGCACTCTTGACCGATGCTCCGCCAAACTTGTAGATTTTCATATTTATCAGGTATTTATAGTCAAATATCAAAAAGAGGCTCTTTAATTATCAAAAACCTCCACCGCTACAAAAATAACATTTTTTTCTTATATTTGTACATATAAATAATCACTACGACTATGAACGAAAAATTACAAGTGATGGTCGAGGCGGTGTGGGAGGACTCTGCACTACTTAAAAATCTTGAGACTCAGGCGGCCATCAAAGAGGTTATAGAGCGTCTTGACAAAGGCGAATTGAGAGTTGCCGAGCCCGATGGCGAGGGTGGATGGCAAGTGAACGAGTGGGTAAAGAAGGCGGTTATCCTCTACTTCCCCACCCGCGAGATGCGCACAATGAGTGCAGGCGAATTGGAGTTCTATGACAAGATGGAACTCAAACACGGCTACAAAGAGTTAGGCATCAGAGTAGTGCCTCCTGCCGCTGCGCGCTATGGTGCATACATCGCACGAGGTGTGGTGATGATGCCTTCGTATGTCAACATTGGTGCTTATGTCGATTCGGGCACTATGGTTGATACTTGGGCTACTGTGGGCTCGTGCGCACAGATTGGCAAGGGCGTACACCTGAGCGGTGGCGTGGGTATCGGTGGTGTGTTGGAGCCTGTGCAGGCTGCACCTGTAATCATCGAGGACAACGCTTTCCTCGGCTCGCGTGCCATTGTTGTAGAGGGCGTGAGAGTAGGTCGTGAGGCTGTCTTGGGCGCGAATGTAGTGCTCACCTCCTCCACTCGCATTATTGATGTATCTGGCACAGAGCCTGTTGAGTATAGAGGTTACGTTCCTCCTCGCTCGGTGGTTATCCCCGGCACCGTTACCAAGAAGTTCCCCGCGGGTGAGTATGGCGTACCCTGCGCACTAATTATCGGTCAACGCAAGGAGTCCACCGACAAGAAGACCTCCCTCAACGACGCATTGCGCGACTTTGGTGTTTCGGTATGATTTACGCCTTTGACGAGGTCACCTCGACCAACGATTTAGCCACCGAGGGCGACTATCGCCACGGCGATGTGGTGTGGGCACTCTCGCAGAGCGCAGGACGCGGGCAGAGAGGCCACAATTGGAGCAGTCGCCCAGGCGAAAACCTGACGATGAGCCTTATCTGGGAGCCAAAAGGCGTATCGGTTAAGGAGCAGTTTTTCATTGCAGAGATTGCCGCACTCGCCATTGTCGACACCCTATCGGAGTTGGGCATCGAGGCAAAGATCAAGTGGACTAACGATATCTATGTAGGTGACAAGAAGATTTGCGGGGTGCTGATTGAGAACAGGCTCAGTGGCGCAGGCGTTGCACGCTCGGTGGTAGGCATCGGGCTTAACATCGCACAAAGCGAGTTCCCTGAGTGGATTCCAAACCCTACATCTATTAAGTTGCTGACAGGCAAGGAATACACACCCGAAGAGGTCCTGGCAATCCTCTACGCCAAACTTATGGCGCGATACGATGCTCTTGCAGAAGGCTGTGGCAACGACATTGAGCAAGAGTATAACTCACTACTCTACCGTAAGGGTGAGGAGCACACTTACACCTTCCCCGACGGCACTCCCCTCCGAGCAACCCTCCTCCGCGCAGAGCGTGACGGCAGATTGTGGCTCTCCTCCGAAGGCAAGGAGCACGGCTACCACTTCGGCGAGATTTTCTTCCGTATCTAAACGCCTCTGATAGACACAAAGCGGGCTACCCGAAAAGGTAGCCCGCTTCTATTATACTATCTCGTTCTCTACAACTTCACCAGATGACTGCTTTCGCAGGTAAAATTAGGATTCATAAGCGACTCTTTATTGTAGGCAAACTCCTTGCGCTCGGGGTGTGACAAGGTGCGACCGCCTGCCGCAGACAAGATAGCCTCACCGGCTGCCGTATCCCACTCATAAGTACCTGTGGTGCGGATATAGTAGTCGAAAGTACCCTCTGCAATCAGGCAGAACTTATACGACGAGCCCTGCTCCTTGACAATCGCATCGGAATGGCGCAGCTTAAACTCATTGATATGTGTAAAGGTCTCCTCAGTGTTGTGCGAGCGGCTGATGGCAATACGCAACGGCTTGTTGCACGCCTCCGTTACGGGAAGTTTCTCAACATCTGCCAACATCTCGCCATAGCAGAACTCAGCCTCAAGATCTGCCACAACACCCTCCTTACGGAAAGCACCCAGATCGGGATCAGAGAAGTAGATTTTGCGAATATAGGGGACATAGATAACGCCAAAGAGCGGCTTATTATCGACCATCAGAGCGATATTTACAGTAAACTCGCCATTACCCTTGATGAACTCCTTGGTGCCATCGAGCGGATCGACCAGCCAGAAGAGGTCCCAATCCTTGCGCTCCTCATAGAGCATCTCTCTGCCCTCCTCGCTCAGTACGGGGATGCGGGTCTGCCCCAAGTAGCGTTTGATAAGTTCGTGCGAGCGACGGTCAGCCATCGTGATCGGCGTATTGTCGGTCTTCAGGTCTATATCGAGCGGTGCTTCACTCTCATAGACAGCTAAAATCTCGGCTCCTGCCCTAATGGCGGCATTGTACGCCTTCGGCAACAAGAACTCTTTTTGTGCTAATGTTATCATAGTAGTTTTAAGGTTTTTATTCGTTCTAAGTCTATATCATAATCAGGTTTAGTTCACTCTTTCGTCTTTGGCACGCTCTATTGGAGTTCAAATATCGGCAATTGTCCTCGACTGACATCCACATTGACCACTCTCGGACCACGATAGCGTCTGCCTCGCATATCCTCCCACACACCGCGAGGAAGTCGCACTGCACGCACCTTCTCATCATTGACAGGAGGAGCAATCAACCACTTATCACCCAACATATAGTGGTCGTAGCAATTGCTGAACCCATCTTTGGGGAACATATAGTCCATAGTGCGCATCATAGCCTCTGCAGTATTTGACGACTCATTCAGCAAATCACCCATAAACTCCGACTGCTCGGCACGCCAACGTATAACCTTAGCCAACTCCTCGCCACGAGTACCAAACTTCCAAGGCGGTGCAATCACGGTTGCTATGGGCAGTGCAACCGACGAGATAGCCCTGCGCCACAAATTCTCACCCTCAGCGTGTGCCTTATAGAAGGTTGGCGACACAAACGGATAGCCCGTCAGACCTATACGCAGAGTCTGGCGCAGCGCACCCTCAATAGTGCCGTCACCTGCCACCACAGCCACCTTCTCGCCCACAAGTGCCGAAGCGGGAGCATAGATCATCATCGGTATATCGGCACCGACAGCTGCCCACGCAGAGTAAAAATTATCGAGAGCCTCTCCGCTCAACCTACTCTCCAACAGAGTGGCATCAATACGGAAACCATCCACGCCATAACTATTCATCAGCGAGCGCAACTCACCGCTAAATCTCTCAGCCGTAGCCATATCTGGCACTCTGCACGCCATAAATCCCACCTCGGTATCGAACAGGACTATATTGCCCTGCTCATCGCAGAGCAATGTTCCGGCCTCACGGTTGCGTACAAACTCCCTGCCCACAGCAGGAATATAGGGGCTCACCGAGAGCATAACCTTAAAGCCCAATTGGTGCAACTTAGTCACCATATCTGCCGGCGAAGGATAGCTCTCAGCATCAAACACCAGCTCAGACGAATGGCTCTGCCAGCCATCGGGAATCATCATAATACCTGCAGGAAGTTCCTCTGCAATCAACCTCTCGGCATAAGCCACAACACTCTCGGAAGTATGCAGAGCACCAACTTCTCCTGCTGCATCGTAGATGATGTTGGTATAGAGCATCTCATCGGGCTTCCCGCCACTCGGAGCTGCGTGGGTGTGGCGATATACCAGATAGGCCTCGCGCAGCGAACGACCACCCTTGCGCACATCCACCTTTTCGTCAGCAGAGTTAATGGCGAAAGAGGTTCCGTCAAACGATATCTGCATCGGCGACTTGCTCCACACATATCTGCCCGCGCTTGAAATCAGGGCCGCCATACGGAACTCATAGGGTTTGCTGCTGTCGGTACTCCACTCAAAAGGTTCCGTAAAGGTTTGATCAGCCGAGAGTCCCCACCACCTCTCACCATCCTGAACGGTGATTGTAGTCGTATGGTTCTTCTGCGCAACGACAGAGATGAAAGTACTCAGTATCAGTAATATAGTAGTAAAAAATTTCTTCATTTATTTAAATGTATTTAAATCCACACTAAGGTACAGACTTTTTCTTACTTAACGAAATTTTTTGGCAACATAATATCACGAATTCTAAAAAAAGGAGAGAAAATTATTCGCCAAGCCACCCTTCGCACCCTACTACCACACTCCTCTGCCGAGGCGAGCATAACAGCCCCAATTGTTGAGAGAGTAGAGCGCAACACACAGACCACCCACAGCATAGATACAAGCAGAACATCCGCAACAAAATATCCCTCAAACGGAGCTGAAACAATAATCGTAAACAGCCACAACAAAGCAAGTTGCGAAAAGATTACAGGCACAATCGGCATACCCGACAACGGATTTATATGCAGACGGGCAGTAACATCCGCCGACTGCACCTCACCGACATAGAGCGGCAACAACCCGTCACGACTGCGCACGGCGCATCTGCGAGCCAAGCCCGCCACCGCATCGCCACTTCCCGCAAAGCCGCCAGTCCCAATCACATCGTCCCTGCGAAACAGATATATCGGCACCACAATCCTACCTCCGATTCGTTCATTGCGCGCACCGCCACCCGCAAGTAACAGCACCCGCTCAGCAAGCATCAACTCGCTACCTGCCAGCCTGTTAGCAGCAAGCCCCATCACCCACCCGCCATCCGACCGACGCAGCAGAGCATCGACAAGCAGAGTAAGCGAAGAGGGGGAGAGAATAACTCTATTCTCGGTGATTACCAACAGGTCGTAGTTCGCCACCTCGGCAGCACAATTGGCGCAGTCGGCAAGACTGCCACTCGCACAATCCACAATCACCAATCTGCGATAGCGACGCGCTCGCGAGCGAAACACCCTCCGCACGCCCTGCAAAGGCAACCCCTCTGAGGGCGAGAAATCGACAGCCGACATATCGTATCGTTCGAGTATCGCCTCGGCTCCACCCACCTCTTTGAGGTCGGCAACCCAGATCAACTCAAAATATGTATAATCAATGGCAAGTCGCGACTCAAGAGCCGAAGAGGAGAGCGCACCGACCACTACCACACTCACACCAAATGTGTGGCGGTCATCATTGTCGCTCGACCCGCCATCGCGGAGAATAATACGCGCACGACGCAACGCATGACTCACCCGTATCAGTCCCACCACACACCTCACCAACACCACCGCCTCGTAAAGGACAAAGGCCAGGAATGTACAAAGAATAGTTACTAACATATTAATTATAATGTTTTTACAAGGGTGCGTTTGCGAGATAATGTACGGCAGACCGCATACTCTGCAAGTGGCGACCCTATGCTCGCTTCGGCATCGCTGAGTGGTTGTAAGGCCATAGCCGAATAACCCTCGCGCAGAAAAATACGCAAGACCTCTCGTCTCTCGGCGACAGACATCGCGGCTGTCGCTTCAACCACCCGCCTATCTATCGTAACGCCCAGCACGGCGAGTGTCTTGATTGCAGCCATTCGCACCTCTCTGTGCGGGGATTGCAGAGCCTCAAAGACCTCCTCCCAATAGTCGCCAAGCTCGTAGCGAGCCACAACTCTCAACGCCACCAGCGAGGGCAGCAGCGCACCCGTAGCAAGCAGTGAGCGAACAGGGAGCACCACCCTACACTCCTCCAACCGTGCCACAAGACGGGGCACCAGATAGCCCGACAGGTGCAGCCCGTCAGAGTCGATAATCTCTGTCACACGATCCGGAGAGTAGACTATCAATATCAGCATACGATAGAGCTGCCCCATCGGCTCGGCAGGAACGGTGCGTGCCAATCGCTCCACACTCTTATCATCGAGCGGTATTACGCTCAGGAGCTGCAAAGCCTCCGACTGAGCCACTCCGTCACTATGCTCGGCATCTTTCAGCAGATGGTATATCAACGAGCAACGATGCCCCAACTGCCTGCGTTCATCGACACTCAGCAACGAGAGGTGACGGGTGAGCGAAAAGAGAGCCTCAGCCATCAGCCATCGCCTACGCGTAGTGCGAGGCGGAGCGGGCAGCACACCATCTACCGCATAGCGATAAAGGCGACTCATAGCATCACGCAACGGAGCGTTGTCCTCTCTGCCCAACTTGTAACGCAACACCAACAGCCACACCAGAGCCACCCCCTCAATAAGATGGAGCACAATAAGGATTGGCAGGGATATGGCATAGAAATTCACGGTCGGGATTGCAACTCCTCAACCACCTTTCGCAGCAGACGATGAGGCGAGAGAGGAAATGAGATAAATTGATCCACCCCACTCTCATACAGCGCAAGGAGCGTGGGCTCGTGACGGAGATGGGAGATCACAAAAATTGAGGGACGCGGCACCGAGCGACGACAAAGTCTGCCCACCAGATCGCCACCACCTATAAAGGGGGCTATGTGGCTGGTTATAAGCAATGAATACTCATCGCGCAAGAGTGCTTCGATCATCGACTCCGAAGATTGGGCGACCGAGAGCGATGCACCAATCGGGCGAAGTACCAACGAAAGACTCTCGATGGCAGTAAGCGAGGAGAATGATAGGAGAATTTTACGCATAGCAGACCATATTTTTCCAAAAACTGCGCCAAATTACGGGCACAAAGAGAAAGAAAAGCGACTTCAGACGAAAGTTTTCGTAAAAAAGTGAAGGAAAGTTTGTTTTATCGATTTAATGCCTTATCTTTGCACTCCGAATTTTGACTAAATTTTATTGTTAAACAATGTACGTAATCGTAGAAATAGCAGGCCAACAGTTTAAGGCTGAGAAAGGTAGGAAGCTCTATGTACACCGTCTTCACGAGGAGGAGAATGCCTCGGTGAGCTTCGACAAAGTCCTGCTGACTGATAATGACGGTCAGGTAGTAGTAGGCACACCTGTAGTAGAAGGGGCTAAAGTAACTGCAAAAGTTCTCAAACACCTCAAAGATGACAAGGTCATCGTGTTTAAGAAGAAACGCAGAAAAGGTTATAAGGTTAAAAATGGCCACCGCCAGCCTTTGACCCAGATTCTTATTGAGGAGATAACTGTTGCTTAACTTTTAAAAAATTCATCGGAAATGGCACACAAGAAAGGTGTAGGTAGTTCGAAGAACGGCCGTGAGTCGGAGAGCAAACGACTCGGCGTAAAATTGTTCGGCGGTGAATTTGCAAAAGCA
>JAGBTK010000065.1 GCA_017631375.1 Tidjanibacter sp.
ACAGCTGCCTTGAACTTAACAACCAACTCCTTCAGGTCGTCGGTGGTGAGCTCGGTGTCGTTCTTAACACCACGAGCCTCTTTCAACTCGTCAATGATCTCCTCAAAGGGATCCTGATCCTCCTTATTTACGGGCTTCATACCAAGCACAACATCGCCGTACATCTGTACGAAACGACGGTACGAGTCCCAAGCAAAACGAGCATTGCCGGTGTGGGCTGCCATAGCCTCAACAGCATCGTCGTTCATACCGAGGTTCAGAATGGTATCCATCATACCGGGCATCGAAGCACGAGCACCCGAACGAACCGAAACGAGCAGGGGCGACTTGTTGTCACCGAAGGTCATACCGGTCAATTTCTCAACGCCCTTGATTGCGCTCTCAACCTCACCGCGAATCATCTCGATAACCTTCTCGCGGCCATACTTGTAATACTCAGTACATACATCGGTAGTGATGGTGAAACCCGGAGGCACGGGGAGGCCTACAAGGTTCATCTCAGCGAGGTTTGCACCCTTACCGCCGAGCAACTCTCTCATCTTACCATTACCCTCAGCCTTCTTGTCGCCAAAGGTATAGACTCTTTTAATGCTAGACATAAAATTTTCTTCCTATTAGTTAAATGTTAATTTCTTTTCTTCTTTCCTTTTTTCAACCCGCAAAAATAACAATAATTTGTTAATCCTCAAAATCCTAATAGAGTTTTCCTGTGCGTATATTTACGAAAACGGGCAGGTGGTCGCTCGCCCCTCCCAGATATTCATCGCCGGAGTATGTTCGCCATGGGTAGCCAGTTCGTTCGTTGTTGTGTGAGTTGCCTGATTCGAGCATATAGTGTTTCACGAAAACACCGCCCTCTATCTCGCTATCGTCGTCTGTTAACTTGCTGTCAACGAATATGTTATCATACAACATCCAGCGACCGTCAAATGCGTATGAGCCTGCTCCCTCAACGGGCATCAGCCAACCCTTGTCGCTCTCGCCCCAGCGGTCGCGGCGACCGAAAGTGCGTCTGATAACCTCATCGGCAGGAGTGGCGTTCAGATCGCCCATAACCACCACCCGTGCTGCATGCGAACTCTTGCGAAGCGAGTCGGCACATCTATATAGCCCCTGCATCGCCTCCAAACGCGAGTCGAACTCGTTGATCTGCGATGGTGCGTGCCACACAAGCAGGTCGATGCGCTCTCCGAGCAGACGACCACGCACATAGAGCACCTCGCGTGAGGAGGAGGTCTCAATCTGGATGATGTAGTCGGGGATAAAGCGGTCGCCACGGTAGAGCAGTGCAATATCTATTCCGCGTTTGTCGGAGGTGGTACGATGTATGTAGTTGTAGTCCTCCTTCATCGTCATCACAAGGTCGCGTACCACAGCCTCGTTCTCCACCTCGGCAAGCCCGACAATATCGGCTGACATATCGTCGAGGATGCGGGCTATGGAGTTCAGTTTCTGGCGGTAACGCTTATCTGTCCAATGTTTTACGCCTGTTGGGGTGTACTCCTCATCGCCATCAAACGGAGAGTCGGTTGTGTCGTAGAGATTCTCGGTATTCATAAAGGCGATGCTCGTCACATTTCGCCAGTTGCCGTGCTGTGCGGAGAGTGTGGCAGGAAGGAGTGCCAATAGCAGGATTAATAGTATTTGGTGACGAGCCATCCGTGATAAAAGGTAAAAATGGTTGTTCTGAAGAGATAAAGTTAAGAAAAAAATCTATCTTTGTAATAGTTAACCGAGAGTTTTTTTTGATATGAAAATCGTTGCAGACAACCAGATACCCTACCTTGCCGATGTGCTTGCGCGTGAGGCTCAGGTGGTTACGATGGATGGAGAGGGTATTACACCGCGCGAGGTGCGCGATGCCGATATTCTCCTGGTGCGCACTCGTACTCGTTGCGACCGCAAGTTGCTTGAGGGGAGTAGCGTACAGCTCATCTGCACTGCCACAATCGGTTACGACCATATTGATATGGAGTGGTGCAGGGAGCAGGGAATTGAGGTGGTGACTGCCGCAGGATGTAATGCGCGTGCTGTCCTCCAATGGGTTGGGGCGGTGCTGGCACTCCATCTCTCGCGCCGGGCTGCCGAGCCGTCGGATTGTACTCTCGGTATTGTCGGTGTGGGTAATGTTGGACGATTGGTGGCTGAATATGCGCGCAGCTGGGGATTTAAGGTGCTGTGCAGCGACCCGCCTCGCGAGGAGGCTGAGGGGCTGGGCAGAGCAGAGGGCTTTGTGCCTCTGGACGAACTCCTTGTCACAGCCGATATTGTCACTCTCCACCCGTTGCTCTCGCGTGAGGGTAGTCATCCCACATATCACCTTATCGGGGAGAGGGAGTTGGCTCTTATGCGCCCCCGTACGGCACTGATTAATGCTTCTCGTGGCGAGGTGATAGATACCGTTGCGCTGCTTTCGGCGATCTCTTCCAAAAGGCTTGACTGCTATTTGGATGTATGGGAGGACGAACCGAATAAAATTAGCGAAGAGCTTGTGCGTAAGGCAGTTATCTCTACTTTCCACATAGCGGGTTACTCAATTCAGGGTAAGGCAAATGCCTCCTCGATTGTGATGCGTGCCCTGTCCGAGCGTTTTGGTCTGCCATTTACCGATTGGTATCCTTCGGAGGTCGTTCCTACTACTCCACGCCCAATCGGTTGGGAGGAGATGGTGGCACAAATAGACACATACTGCCCGCTCGAAGAGATTGATTTGAAACTTAAAACACAGCCCTCGCAGTTTGAGCGATTCCGTAAAAATTACTCGCTGCGCAAAGAATTTTTTTAGCGAAAACACCTATATTTGTAAAACTAAACGGGAAGAAAATGGGCAGGAGAGTTCAGAAATATCCATCTATATTCACCGCAGAGGGTAAGCACCGTTTCCGTCTGTGGTTGCTCCGTCGTGTGGGTGCTTCGAATGCGGGGCGTTGGCTGCTGTCAAATTTCTATCGTTATGATGACCCCGTTTTAGAACGCGAGATATTTGGTGTGAGTTTTCCTAATCCCATCGGCATTGCTGCCGGATTTGATGTCAATGGCCGTGTCTATCGTCAGTTAAAGGCACTCGGTTGGGGCTTTGTTGAGATAGGGACTCTTACTCCCAAACCGCAGAATGGCAATTCTCGCCCCCGACTCTTTCGCCTGAAAGCCGACCGTGCACTTATCAACCGTATGGGTTTTGAGAATGGCGGCTTGGAGCAGGCACTATACAATCTGCGTCGTCGTGGCGAGCGACCTGCCGAGCGAGTGGGTGCGAATATCGCCAAGAACACTCTTACCGATCTGGATGGTGCTGTTCGCGACTATCTGAAAATGTTCCGCAATCTCTACCAATATGTAGATTATTTTACTCTAAATGTAGAGCCGCTCATCGAGCAGGTGACTATGGAGGGTGGCGATGTGAAGAGTATACTTCTGGCTGTGATGGATGCACTTGTGGATTTCCGCAGGGGTCAGACTGACTACTGCCCGATACTTATGAAGGTGTCGCCCGATTGGGATAAAGTGTTGGTAGATAGTATTATAGAGGTGCTTGTGGAGACCCAGCTCGATGGTCTTGTGGTGGGTGGTGCAACCTATAATCACGAGGGGCTGAAGAGTTCGCCTCGTCGTCTGCGCAAGGTGGGCGAGGGCGGATTGAGCGGTGAACCGCTATTCCCGTACACTCTGGAGCTTGTGAAGTATATCAAGAGTCGTCTGCCAGGACACTATCCGCTGATTGCGAGTGGTGGTGTAATGAAGCCGGAGGATGTGCAGACGCTGCTGGATGCAGGTGCTGATCTGGTGCAGATTTATACAGGATTTATCTATAACGGAGCAGGTTTTGCAAAGAAGATCTGCCAGCATTTGGCGATGGTAGAGCACTACCGAAAGGGCACCATCTCCCCGCTAACATAATAGCTTAAAAATATGAATTGTAATGTAATTACCATTGGTGACGAGATTCTGATTGGTCAGATTGTCGACACCAACTCTGCCACCATTGCCCGTATGCTGGGCGAGATTGGTGTGCGTGTTGAGAGGCGACTGACGGTGGGTGATAGTGGCGAGGAGATTGCTTCGGCTGTTACTGAGGCTATGCGTCGCGCACCGCTTGTGATTATCACGGGCGGACTCGGCCCTACCAAAGATGACATTACCAAAACAACTCTCACCCAACTCTTTGACTCTCGTCTGGTGCGCCACGAGCCTACCTATCGCGCTGTGGAGCAGATGATGAAGGCGAAGGGTATAGAGTTTAACGAACTCAATCAGGGTCAGGCACTTGTACCTGAGTGCTGCGAGGTGCTGACCAACCGCAACGGTACTGCGCCGGGTATGTGGCTTGAGAAGGAGGGTAGTGTTGTTGTGAGCCTTCCGGGTGTACCCTTCGAGATGGAAGCACTGATGTGCGAGGAGGTTATACCTAAGGTAAAAGAGCACTTTGCGCTGCGCAGCGTGGTGCATCGCACGATGATTACCTTTGGTCTTGCCGAGTCGATGTTGGCGGAGCGTATTGCCGAGTGGGAGGATGCACTGCCCGAGTGGTTACACCTTGCCTATCTTCCCTCGCCCCGTCAGTTGAGGTTGAGGCTCTCGGCTTACGATGTGAGTGCCGAGATGGCAGAAGCCGAGATGGAGAGGAGATTTAAGGAGTTGGAGACGATTCTGGGCAGCTACTTTGTGGGCTACGGCGAGGAGTCGGTGGCGGGCGTTGTGGCTCGTATGCTTGTTGAACGAGGTGCTACGCTGGCCTGTGCCGAGTCGTGTACGGGTGGTGCGCTGAGTAGTCGTTTTACTGCCGAGGCGGGTGCTTCGGCCTACTTTAAGGGTAGTGTGGTGTCGTATAGCAACGATGTGAAAATCAATCTATTGGGTGTGCGTGCCGAAGATATTTCCGAGTATGGTGCTGTGAGTCAGCAGGTGGCGGAGCAGATGGCTGTGGGTGTGCGCAGAGTGTGCGGTGCGGACTACGCCATTGCCACAACGGGCATTGCGGGTCCTGATGGAGGTACTCCTGCCAAGCCCGTCGGTACGGTATGGATTGCCGTTGCAACACCCGAGGGAGTCACCTCGCAACTATATCGTGGAGGTAAGTTGCGCTCGGTGAATATTGAGAGGTCGTCGACGGCGGCGATTAATATGCTTCGTTTGGTGATTGCTAAGTAGTACGCCTAGTGATTATAAATAAAAAAGTAGTCTGCAACAGAGAGTTGCAGACTACTTTTTTATCTCTATTCTTACTCAAAATACGCTTTCAACTCATTTGCAATCTCTGTTCTGCCCGAGTCCTCGGCCAGCATATAGAGTTGCGCTAACATCGAATAAGCGGTGTCGAGCTGCTCGGCAACGAGTCCTATACGACTCTCGGGGAACGAGGAGTAGTAGAGCACATGTTCTGCCACGTCGGTTGCGAAGTCGAGCAGGAGTTCATCACCGCGCTCAGTCTCGCCAGCCAGGTAGTAGGCGTCGATATAGGCCAACATCTCGTAGTCGAAGTTGCCGCTATCGCCCCACCCAACCTGCGAGAGAGGAATAACCTCCAAGCCGCGGTCGAGTACCTCAACAGCACCCTCCTTGTCGCCTCTCTGGAGCAGACCCATAGCCAGGCGGGCAAAGCCCAGGCGAATCTGCACCGAGCGGATATTATAGCGTGAGAAGTTATCTACATATACATCGGGGTCGGCCACATTGCCATAGCGGAACTTCTCCATCAGGTTGGTGTAGAGGTAGTCTACATCGATACGGCCAATCTCGAGGCTCGACTCAACCTTGGTCTTAATAGGCACAAAGCGGTATGCGTAGCCGTCGTATTGGAGGTAGTCCAGCAGGCCGATATTCTGCAACAGTGAGGGCTGGGTGAAGTAGATGGGTCGCTCCCAATTCCAATTTGCCAGCAGGTCGAGAATCATCACCTCGGGTTTGCTGATAGTCTCACCTTTCAGCTCGAGGGTGATGGTGTCGAGGATCAGGTCGGCATCCTCGGGGCGCACAACGCCTGTCTTGAGGACATTTTCCTTATTCACGGGCAGGAGTAACTTGCGGGCGGGAATCAGATCCATCGCCATACGGTCAGTCACATTGACGCGTGTTGCGGGACTGTCGCTATAGACCACCGCCATCGCCTGCTTGATGTCAATGGGGTTGGGGTAGATCTCCTGCACATAGCAGAAGTCGCCCGCAAACATATACTTATGGCGTGGCATCTGGAAGGGGATAGCCTCCGACTCGTTGTAGCGGTGTTTCATCTCCTCGATGTACCAACCACCACCCAGATAGCTCTGGTTCATAATGCGTACATCGGGACGCACACCCTCAACCTCCTGATTATACCAGAGAGGGTAGGTGTCGTTGTCGCCATAGTTGATGACGATAGAGTTGGGGAGTGTGCCCTCCAGATAGTTGTAGCCTGCATCGCGCATCACATAGCGGCCGCTACGATCGTGGTCGTCCCAGTTCTGAGCAAGCAGAATAACGGGTACGCAAGCGCAGAGCAGGGTGGCCACAGTGGCGGTAATCATACCTCTGTTCTTACCCTTGGTGAGCGAAGCAATCCACTCCTCAACTTTCATAACACCCAGACCAATCCACATTGCGAAGGCGTAGAAGGAGCCCACAAAGACATAGTCGCGCTCACGAGGCTCGCCGGGTGCCATATTGTGATATACCGCCTGTGCAAAGCCAATCATAAAGAAGATGAGCATCACTACGGTAAAGTTCTTCGGGTCGCGGTTGAGCTGATAGAACAGACCAATCAGACCCAAAATGAAGGGCAGGAAGAAGTAGGTATTGCGTCCCTTGTTGTTGGCCTTGCTTGCGGGGAGCAGATCCTGCGGGCCGAGGAACATCTCGTCAATAGGCTTGATACCCGATAGCCATTGGCCGTCGGTAACCTCGCCTGTCGATTGGTTGTCGCTCTGGCGACCTACGAAGTTCCAGAGGAAGTAACGCCAATACATAAAGTTGAGCTGGTAGTTGAAGAAGAAGCGCATATTGTCGCCAAACGACGGCACTTCAATTTCACGACCGGCATAGGTCACCTTGTGCGAGCCGTCCATGCCGCTCCACAGACGATAACCCTCATCCTTGCCATCTGCCCACATACGGGGGAAGAAACTCTTGAACTCCTCGGGCTGGATATAACCCTTCACCGAGAGTGCCGACTGGTATTTGCCATCGTCACCCACATAGTATTTGTCCTCGTAGACAAAGTCGGTCATAGGAGTAGTGAAGGGGTAGCCCGTAACGATAGGCTTAGCTCCGTATTGGTCGCGGTTGAGCAGGTAGAGGAGCGAGTAGGGGTTGTCGGGGTCGTTGCTGTTCATAGGGGGATTGGCAGCTGCACGGATAATCACCGATGCATAGCTCGAATAGCCAATCATAATCATCGTCAGGCAGACCATAATGGTATTTGCCAGGCGGTTACCCTTGCGGTGGGTGAACCACAGCGAGCCAAAGAGCACCACAAAGAGCACCACAGCGTAGATGCCGAAACCGACATTTACGGGCAGACCAAAGGTGTTGACACACAGGCGGTCAAACCAAGCACCAATAGCGGTGGTGTAGGGGATGATAAGCGAGTTGATAGCGAAGAGGAGGGCTCCCGCAATCGCTGTCGCATAGATAACGCCCTTGGTGGTCACCTGCGGATACTTCTTGAAGTAGTAGATGAATACCAAAGCGGGGATAGTCAGCAGGTTAAGGATATGGACACCAATCGACAGACCCATCAGGTAGGCAATCAGTACCAACCAGCGGGTACTTGTGGTATTGTCGGTGGCCTGCTCCCATTTCAGAATAGCCCAGAAGACTACTGCCGTGAAGAGCGACGACATTGCATAAACCTCCGCCTCGACAGCCGAAAACCAGAAGGAGTCGGTAAAGGCATAGGCGAGCGAGCCGATAAAGCCTGCACCCATCACTGTCCAGAATCTGCCACTGCTCATCTGCTCAAAGCTCTCCGCACCTGTCAGACGACGACCGAGGTGGGTAATGGTCCAGAAGAGGAACATAATGGTAAGTGCCGAGCAGAGCACCGACATGATGTTGATGGCAAGTGCCGCAAACTCGGGGCTCGGAGCAAACATCGCGAAGAAGCGGGCGATGAGCATAAAGAGGGGTGCACCGGGAGGGTGACCTACCTCCAATTTGTACGAGGTGGCAATGAACTCGCCACAATCCCAAAGGCTTGCCGAGGGCTCAACGGTGAGCAGATAGACCAACCCCGAGAGGAGGAAGGTGAGCCAACCGATGATGGTGTTTAGTTGTTTTCTGTCCTTCATACTATGTTTGTGTTTCTCTTTTTTCGTTGTGAGAGTTGTTCAAACTGCAAAGATAATTATTTCTCCCGTTATTAAACGCTAATTTTCAGTTGGTAAGTGCCTCGGATGGCTAAAATTTTGCATAATTTGTGCTTTGTCGCCACTTACCTGAAAAAAATAGAGAGGTTGTGGCAGACAAAATTGGTTGTATGCGATTTTTGAGTTAATTTTACACCCTAAATAATTAATTAAAACACTATGGAACAGAAAGGTCTGATGCTATACAACACTCTCTCCCGTACCAAGGAGGAGTTTATACCCTACAACCCGCCCCATGTCGGCCTATATGTCTGCGGTCCGACCGTGTATGGCGATCCGCACTTGGGACACGCACGCCCTGCGGTAACATTTGACCTGCTCTTCCGATACCTCACCTCGCTGGGCTACAAGGTGCGCTATGTGCGTAACATTACCGATGTAGGCCACCTAGAGCACGATGCAGATGAGGGTGAGGATAAAATCACTAAGAAGGCACGCTTGGAGAAGTTGGAGCCTATGGAGGTATCGCACTACTACACAGAGCGTTACCACCGTGCAATGGACGAGCTAAATGTGCTCACACCCTCGATTGAGCCTCGTGCTTCGGGACATATCATTGAGCAGATTGAACTCGTGAAGAAGATTCTTGACGAGGGTTTTGCCTACATCTCTGAGGGCTCGGTATATTTCGACATTGACGCATACAACCGCAAGCACCACTACGGCACTCTGTCGGGTCGTACAACTGATGAGATGCTCAGTGGTACCCGCACGCTCGACGGTCAGAGCGAGAAGCGTAACCCCTACGACTTCGCCCTCTGGAAGAAGGCAGCACCTGAGCATATTATGCGTTGGCCCTCGCCTTGGAGCGATGGTTTCCCCGGTTGGCACTTGGAGTGCTCGGCAATGAGTACCAAGTACTTAGGTGAGCGTTTCGATATCCACGGTGGCGGTATGGATCTGATGTTCCCCCACCACGAGTGCGAGATTGCACAGTCAACAGCTGCTTGTGGCCACGAGGCTGCGCACTATTGGGTACATAACAATATGATTACCATTAACGGCAAGAAGATGGGTAAGTCGCTCGGCAACTTTATCACCCTCGAAGAACTCTTCACCGGTTCGCACGAGTTGCTCGTACAGGCATACTCGCCTATGACTATCCGTTTCTTTGTCTTGCAGGCACACTATCGCTCGACACTCGACTTCTCGAACGAGGCGTTGCAGGCTGCCGAGAAGGGACTCGACCGTCTGATGAAGGCTGTGGAGACTCTCGGCAAAATTAAGCCTGCTGCAACTTCTTCGGTAAATCCCGCAGAGCTTGACGAGGCATATGCTGCTGCGATGAATGATGATCTCAACTCGCCGCTGGTTATTGCCGCTCTCTTTGATTGGGTGCGCACAATCAACCAGCTCAACGAGGGTCAGCAGACCATCTCGGCAGAGGATTTGGAGCACCTGCGCAAGAGTGTGAATACCATTGTCTTCGATGTGCTCGGTCTGCGCAACGAGAGCGCATCGGGTGCTGACGACAAGGTGGGCCCGCTGGTAGAGATGATTCTCGACGTGCGTTCTGAGGCAAAGGCGGCAAAGAATTGGGCACTCTCCGATCAAATTCGCGACAAACTTGCTGAGATCGGCATCCGTGTTAAGGATCGCAAGGATGGCGCCGATTGGGAGATAATATAGCGCGAAGCCGTCTGGCTTGCGATTTTTGCACATCCCTTGCAAGTCAAATGCTCATTTACACCAAAGTAAACTCCGCTTTGCCTTGCTGCACGATGCACAAAAATCCCTAACCCATACGACTTCTCAGGGTGTTGGTTTATATATAAGTTGAGATTCGGGTTTCGTGTGAGGTGGGCTGTAGCATACTAAGCGTATGTGAGGCAAAGCCATGCAAGGTAAGTCCAGAATTTACCCGTCAGACTTTTATTTAAAACACAAAAGGCGTTTTCAACAGAAAACGCCTTTTGTATTAAGATGTTGGAGCAGAGATTACTTCTTCTCGAAGAATGCCTTTGCCTCCTCGGTTGCTACAACCTCAGTCTTGAAGGTGTAAGCACCAGTCTTCTCGGACTTAACCATCTTAATGCACTTTACGAAGCCTTTACCGACTCCCTCTTTTTTAAGTGTTGCAACTACTTTCTTTGCCATAGCTAATTCCTCCTAACTATTTAATTTCTCTGTGAACAGTTACTCTCTTCAAGTAGGGATTGTACTTTCTACGCTCCATACGGTCGGGAGTATTCTTTTTGTTTTTGGTAGTGATGTACCTGCTCATTCCGGGTACGCCGCTCTCCTTCTGCTCGGTGCACTCGAGGATTACCTGCACGCGATTACCTTTAGCTTTCTTTGCCATTACTTAGAATGATTGTTGTTGATTAATAAACTTTCTTAGGTGCCTTTGCCTCGCGCATTGCTACTGCAAGACCCTTCTTGTTAATTGTCTTGATTCCGGCAGCGGTAACCTTCAAGGTAACCCAGCGACCTTCCTCCTCAGACCAAAAGCGCTTAGTTTTCAAGTTGAGGTTGAATTTGCGCTTAGTGTGTCTGTTCGAGTGCGACACGTTGCAACCGGTCATTGCACTCTTACCTGTAATTTCGCAGACTTTGCTCATTGTTGTTAATAAATTAGTTTACTCTTAGCCCAATTTCGGGCCTGCAAATATAGTAACTTTTTTAGGATAAAAAAATAGTGTGATACTTTTTTCTAAAAAGCACCACACTATATATATAATAATAGGTATAACCCCTACTACTTGCCGAGCATCTCTTTCACCTCGCGTGCTACGGTAGCACCGTTGAAGCCAAACTTCTCGTCAAGCACCTTGTAGGGAGCCGAGAAACCAAAGGTGTCAACACCGTGAATCTTGCCGTGCTCGCCAACCAAGCCCTGCATTGTGAGCGACAAACCTGCTGTCATACCATAGCGAGGTACACCAACGGGGAGGATAGATGCCTGATACTCTGCGCTCTGGTCGCGGAACAGACCCTCCGAAGGAACAGATACCACGCGGCAACGCACGCCCTGCTGTGCAAGAATATCAGCACCCTCGATAAGTGTCGAAACCTCCGAGCCGCTGGCAATCATTA
Organism: Tidjanibacter sp.; assembly: GCA_017631375.1. Taxonomy (GTDB): domain Bacteria; phylum Bacteroidota; class Bacteroidia; order Bacteroidales; family Rikenellaceae; genus Tidjanibacter. Next base: position 11,376 of record JAGBTK010000065.1, read on the forward strand.
CCACATCGGGGTTCTCAACATCCTGCACGATATATGCACCGCGCTGTGCGCCCTCGCAAGCCTCCGAGATACGGTCGCTCTCCATAGGAGGCACGTCCTTCACTGTCTGGCGCGAGAATACGAGTGCCACAGGACGCTCGCTCTCCATAGCCATCTTCCACGCTGCAACAGCCTCGGGGCCGTCAGCGGGACGCATAACGAGCATTGCACGCTCGCCACGGTGGTTGTGGATATGCTCCATCAGTCGGAGCTGAATCTCGTGCTCGATAGGCTGGTGGGTGGGGCCGTCCTCACCTACGCGGAACGAGTCGTGCGACCAGACATAGATAACGTGCTGACGCATCAGTGCCGAGAGGCGGAAGGCGGGCTTCATATAGTCGGAGAATACGAAGAAGGTACCGCAAGCGGGGATGATACCGCCGTGCAGTGCCAAACCGTTCATAATACAAGCCATTGTCAGCTCGCTAACGCCTGCGTGGAGGAAGCGGCCGCCAAAGTCGCCCTTAGTGATGGGGCGGGTATGTTTGAGGAAGCCGTCGGTCTTGTCCGAGTTGCTAAGGTCGGCCGACGAAACAACCATATTGTCAATCTGCTCGCTGAGCATGCTGAGCACCGAAGCACTTGCGGCACGAGTTGCGCCGTCGGGCTTAATCGAGAGCGACGACCAATCAATCTCGGGCTTCGCGCCACCAAACCAACGCTCCAGAGCCTTTGCCTCCTCAGGGTTGGCCTCTGCCCACGCCTGCTGTGCGGCATTGCGCTCTGCCCACGCTGCGGCAAGCTCCTCGCGACGCGCGTCGTAGAGTGCTACCACCTCGGGGAAGAGTGCGAAGGGCTCCTCGGGGTTACCGCCAAGATTGGTGATGGTTGCCTCGATGCTTGCACCTGCATTGGTGAGGGGCTGACCGTGGGTCGAAACCTTATTCTCGTAGCTACTGCCATCTGCGGCACGCGCACCCTTACCCATCAGTGTATGACCGATGATGAGGGTGGGGCGCTCGCTCTCGCCCTTAGCAGCAATGAGGGCTGCCTCAATCTGCTCGGGGTCGTTGCCGTCAATCTCCAACACATTCCAGTCCCACGCACGATACTTAGCGGCGATATCCTCGCTATCTACCTCCTCAACGGTTGTCGAGAGCTGTACGTTGTTTGCGTCGTAGAACATAATGAGGTTGTGGAGGCCAAGGTGACCTGCGATGCGGCCTACGCCCTGCGAGATCTCCTCCTGGATACCACCGTCGGAGATGAAGGTGTAGATTTTGTGAGCTGTCCACTCGCCGAAACGGTCTGCCACAATGCGCTCAGCGATTGCTGCGCCGAGAGCCATTGCGTGACCCTGACCCAGAGGACCGCTAGTGTTCTCAATACCGTGGAGGAAGTCCACCTCGGGGTGACCGGGGGTGATGCTGCCCCACTGACGCAGGTTTTTGAGTTCCTCGGCGGGCATAATACCTGCCAGGGTCAGCACTCCGTAGAGCATGGGCGACATATGGCCCGGGTCGAGGAAGAAACGATCGCGGAAGGGGTTGTCAAGCCTTGCGGGGTCGTAGCTGAGGTGGCGCGAGTAGAGGATGTTGATAAAGTCTGCTCCGCCCATAGCACCTCCGGGGTGACCCGATTTTGCCTTTTCGACCATAGCCGCTGCAAGAATGCGGATGTTGTCTGCTGCTCTGTTTGCGAGTGTTGTGTTCATAGGGTAGTATGCTTTGCCTTGTGTGTTTTGTTCTGATAAAATAGGGCATTTACAGTCGTGCCACTATAATATCACAAAGATAACGATTTTACCCGAATGTACAAACCTTTTATGCAGTGCATTTTCTCTTTTTCGTCCTATTTGTCTGATGAGTACGGATAGGTGTAAATAAAAACCACCCCGATACCGTAAGGCATCGGGGTGGATGATATTAATAGTATTGGTTAAATACTACTCATAGAGAGTGTAGTCGCTGTTGAGAGCCTCCAATACCTTCACACGCTGGTAGTCGGTGAGGTGATACTTGATCTCGTCGATCTTGTTAGTCATAGGAGCCTTCATAGCAGCCTTACCGGGGATAGCCTGAACGCTAGCTGCGCTAGGACGGCTCAGACCATCGTTCTTCATCAGACCGGTGTAGCGACCGAGGTAAGTGCCGGGGATGGGGTTGTAGCTCGAATCACCGGTAAATACAACAGCACCGAGGTAGATGTCCTGAGTCTCAGGATCGGGAGTCCAAGTGATGTTCGAGAAGGTCTCATCCCAAGTACCGATTACATAGTCATCGTAGGGATTGATGAGGGTCGAAGCATCACCCGAAGGTACGCACCACATCTGGTAGATGAGCTGTCCAGCGCTACTGTCGTAGTAGTAGAGAGGCTCGAAAGGCAACATGTAGAAGAAGCCCTCGTCATAGTAAGCGTAGATAGTCTCACCACTCCAGAAGTTCAAGATGTTGAGGTACTCACCATCATAAGCAATCTTAATGGTCGAAGGAGTGCTGTTGAGGGGCTTCATGCCACCCTTATCGGTTGTCCACAGAGGCGAGTTGGTTACCCACTCACCGCACAGACGGTCGAGGTCGGTCTTAGCAAGGCTAACCAATACCTCAGTTACAGTACCCTTGGTTGCGTTGGTCTCAGCAATCTCCAATACAAAACGCAACTCATCTACGTTCTTGTTCAGAATCATTACCTCAACGTTGATGCTATCAACACCGGGCTTGAAGACCATATTCTCAGTGGTCAACATAAAATCCTTGTCAACCTCACCTGCAAAGGCACCAGTGTACTCCTTAGCCTTTACGGTAACGGTTACATCAGCAGTAGTCTCCTCGTTGTTCGACAACACGATAGGTACCATCAAGAAATCAGCAGCAAAGCCACCCTCAATGTTATCCGAGTAGAACGCAACAGATGCATCACCTACTGTACCTGCATCCTTGGGACCGCACGAAGCGAGACCAAAGAGGGTCAGAGATGCAACCAAAAATATCTTAATGTATTTCATAATTCTTCTCTTTTTACTCTGTTAAACATCAACTATTAGTAACCGGGGTTCTGCTGACCACGAATCTGAGGATTGGCGTCAATCTCGGTCTTGGGGATAGGCCACAACGCACCGGGACTGTTGATATCCTTGTTGGTCATCTCGCCGTAGTTAGCACCAGTCTTCATCATCTGAGTCGAAGGCGACTGGCTTGCACCACGAGTTACATTCTGACCCCAACGCTTCAAGTCCTGCATACGGAAGCCCTCGCCAACCAACTCGCGAGCACGCTCAGTCTTCACAGCAGCCAGAAGCTGTGCATCGGTCATATAGTTCTCCTCGGTGTAGTTAGCAATACGAGCAGCGCGGAGAGTGTTCAGAGCAGCTGCACCATTTGCAACATAGTTACCACCCAACTGAGCATCAGCCTCAGCAGCAATCAGATACTGCTCAGCGATACGGAAGGGCTTACCCATCTGAACATAGTTCCACTTAGCACCGGTGCGGAGAGCAGGGTTACCGGTGTACTTGTAGAACAACCAGAGGTCGTCCTCACCGAATACCTCGGTCTCAACGTAACGCTCTGCGAAGTATGCCTCGAAACGGATGTCACCCTCGCCATAGAGATCCAAGAGAGCCTGAGTAGGCATATACTGAGGATCGGGAGTAGTACCGTCGCCCTTATCGTTGTCATAGATAAAGTAGGTACCGGTAGCCGCACCTGCGTCCTGCAACGACATGGTTACGAGCATAATGTTCTCAGTCGATGCGTCGTTAACCCACATATCAACGAAGTTGTCACCCTCAGCAAGTGCATACTTGCCACCATCGATCAGGCTGTGAGCCAAAGTCGAAGCGGTCTGGTAGTCCTGCATATAGAGAGCTACACGAGCCTTAAGAGCCTTAACAGCGTCAACGGTGTAGTAAACCGAGTTGGGAGCACCAGCAGCGGTGATACCTGCCTCAGCAGCCTTGATGTCCTCCATAATGAAGTCATAGGTTGCCTTCAACGAGCTACGACCGGGGTACTTGGTGTTGTCCGAAGTAGGAGCGTAGTGCTCGGTAATCATAAGGCCAAGGTCAGTCTCTGCAGTAGCGGGGTTGTAAGCCTTACAGAACTTGGTTACGAGGTCGAGGTAAGCGATAGCACGAGTCATATGTGCCTCAGCGATGTACTGGTTAACCAGCTTAACATCATCCTCATCAAGAGTCTCAGCATAGTCCTCCAAGAACTTGGGGAATGCGTCGAGTGCATAGTTCATATTAGAGATATAGCTGTAGTCGCCAAACCAGAGACCCTCAGCATCCTGGTCGGTGCTCTCCATAATCCAAGCGTAGGGCAGACCAACGAAGTTACCGAAGTCAGCCAGTGCGTGGAACATATCACCACGAATATCCTCGTAGTAGAGACGACCACCTACGGTCAGCTGTTTCAAAGGCGAGTAGAAACCAACACGGTAGTTAGCCAAGTCCTGTACGCTCTGGAAAGCGACTTCCTGCTCAATAGCGGTGTAGGGGAGCTTCTCCAAATCACACGAGGAGATGCTCAAAGTTGCAAGAGCAACTGCTACAAATTGAAATATCTTTTTCATAGTATTTTCTCCTTTTTAGTGATTAGAAAGTGAGTTCAACACCAAAGGTGTACTGACGAGTACCGGGGTAAGTACCCTTCGAACCATTCGAGAAGTGCTCGGGGTCAAAACCAAGGTAATCGGTGAAGGTCAACAGGTTACGACCAATAGCGAAGATACGTGCACCCTTAACGAAACCGGTCTTGTTGAGCAAGTTCTCGGGAAGATTGTACGACAAGGTTACGTTCTTCAGACGCAAGAATGCTGCGTTGCTATAAACGGTAGTATCGAAGTTGAAGGGAGTAAATGCCTTAGGAATATCGGTTACATCACCGGGCTTCTGCCACATATTGAGCAATCGCTTCTCGTAACGAGTACCACCGGTACCACCGAAGTTAACGTTTGCGGTGTAGAACTTCTCGTTCAACCACATATAACGATCACCTACCCACGAGAAGTCAGCACTTGCGGTAAGACCCTTCCAAGTGAACGAAGTACCAAAACCACCCGACCAATCTGCGTTGTAGCTCATGTCGATCCAGTTCTCGTTCGAGTCACTATACTGCTTGGTCTCGTTACCGTTCTTATCCAACCATACGGGCATACCATCACGAGGATCTACGCGTACGAAGTGAACGCCGGTGAACTCACCTACCGAGTGACCAACACCATACTTCAAACCGGTTGCACCATCAACGAACTCCTGAATACCGTTGTAGAGCTCGATGATCTGGTTGTTGTTATAAGCAACGTTACCATATACGGTCCACAACATATCGGGACGCTGTACGAGGTCGTAGCTTGCCTGCAACTCGAAACCACGGTTCTGCAGCTTACCTACGTTACCCCAACCCGAGCTGTAACCAGTAGCAGCCGAATAAGGTACATCCATCAACATGTTCGAAGTAACACGGTTGTAAACATCAACCTCAACCGAAGCGCGGTTGAACAGACGAGCGGTGATACCAACGTTAGCGGTGGTAACAGTCTCCCAAGTAAGGTCGTGGTTAGCGGGGTTACCAATGGTAGTACCTGCCTGACCGTTGTAGTTGGGACCGGTACCGATAGTACCGTAAGCGATGTAGTTACCAATACCCGAGTTACCGGTGGTACCGTAGCTTACGCGGAGACGGAGGTCGTTAACCTTGTCTGCGTTGAGCATGAAGTCCTCATTCTTGATGTTCCACATACCACCAACCGACCAGAAGGTTGCCCAACGAGCGTTGCGACCAAACTTCGAGCTACCATCAGTACGCAACGATGCGTCGAAGTGGTAGAGGTTGCTATATGCGTAGTTTACACGACCAAAGAACGAGTTGCTTACCTCGTCAACCATAGTGTGGCTCGAGATCGAAGCAGTCGAAGCAGTACCAGCAGTCATCATAGTCAAACGATCATCGGTAAGACCCGAGATGCTTGCACCGAAAGAGTTGCTGTGACCGATAATCGACTCGTGACCAGCAAGAGCGGTTACGTGGTGGTTACCAATGTCAAACTTGTACTCAGCGGTGTTCGACGAAGTGAGCTGATAGTAGCGCGAGAACGACTCAGCACGCTGACCGTTGCTCAGGTTACCTACATAGCTGGGCAAACGCCACGAGCTACCGCGGGTATCCGAAGCATCGATGTTCTGGCTAGCACGGAGGGTCAGACCCTTGATGGGCGAGATCTCCTCGTAGATGCTACCCGAGAGGTTAATACGGTTGTTGCTGGTGGGGAATTTCTCATAGTAGTAGTAAGGGTTGTAGAAACCACCCCAGTCGAAGTAGTCAAGTTCCTCGCCAAGGGTGATAGTACCATCCTCATTGAAAATCATCTCATAAGGAGCGTTGTAGGGAGCCTGACCATAAACCAGACCGTCAACACTCTGAGTGTACCAACCAGTTACCGAAGTCTGGTACTCCGAGTATGCCAAACCAATGTTGGTACCCATCTTGAACCAGTCGCGGATCTTAGCGTCGATGTTAGCACGATACGAGTAACGAGTGTTGCCCGAACGGGGAGCAATACCCTCAGTATCGAGGTAACCAGCCGAAACATAATAGGTAGTGTTGTTGGTAGCACCGGTAACCGAAGCGTCGATGCCGGTTACAGCTGCGTTCTGCGAATATGCATAGCCCTTCCAATCGAAGTTGAAGTTGTTACGCAAGATGTACTCCTTCTTAGTCAACCAAGCGGGATCGCTAAGCAAGCTGGGGTAGAGCATCTCCTCGAACTGAATCTGCTCTGCAGAGTTCATAAGCTCGAAGTTCTTGTTCTCAACCATGGTCGAGAAACCACCCTGGTACTGAATCTTGATAACGGGCTCCATACCTACACGACCCTTCTTGGTGGTGATGTAAAGTACACCGTTTGCAGCACGAGCACCATAAATCGAAGTCGAAGCAGCATCCTTCAACAGAGTGATGCTCTCGATATCGTTAGCGTTCAGTGCGCGGAATACCGATGCCGATACGGGCGAGCCATCCAAAACATAAAGAGGCTCAGTGTCAGCGTTCATCGAAGATACACCACGAACGATCATGGTAGCTCCTGCGGTAGGCTCACCACTGTCGGTGTAAACCTGCATACCGGGGATCTTACCCTGAAGTACGTCAGCCACGTTAGCTACGGGAGTGTTAGCAAGCTTCTGGCTTGCAACGCTACTTACCGAGCCCACAACAGACTCAGCAGCAACACCCGAACCATAGCCGATAACGACTACGTCCTGTACCTGATGAGCGTCAGCAACCATCACCACGTCAATCTTGGTGCGGCCACCCACTGCAATCTCCTGAGGTACCATACCCATATAGGAGAAAATCAGCGTTGCGCTGCTAGGAACAGAGATGGTGTAAGCACCACCGTCCAATGCAACAGTACCGAGGCTGGCGTTACCCTTTACCTCAACAGACGCACCAACCAAGGCGTGTCCTTCGCTGTCGCTAATCGTACCCGATACTCGCACGTTCTGAGCAACGGCCAAACCGCACATCAGAACTGCACAAATTGATAGTACAAATTTTCTCATACGATTAATTTTTAGTTGTTAAATAATTAAGTTTTTTTTAGTTTTTTAGTTTTTCAGTTTTCGTAGTTTTTTGTAGTTGCGGTGCCTCGCGGCGCCTCTATACTGGTTATTTTCTTTCAAATCGTAACCCGACTCAGACGATTTTCAGGCGTTTGAGGCGGGGCAATAGGTGCGTAAAAATAGAGTGTTTGGTTTAATTTTCCAAATATTTTAGAGTGAAAATCTACGCGTTGTTATAAAATATAACATTAGCAGAATAAATCACTGCAAAATATAACCAATTCAAAATAGGTTGATTACAATTTATTGGAAGGCGAAATAAATTTTTTGTGTTGCTCGCAACGCCATTTGCATTGCTTGGCGTGGGCATTAGTAAGCTCACTAACCCGAAGGAGCTATGATTTGCTCCTAAATCAGATAAAACCAACCTAAACCTGTAATCCAAAACCCGCTTGAAAGTTACAAATTGTAACTTTGTGCTCCTGGTTCTGACTATTTTTATCCCTATTTTTACCTCTTTTCCGTCCAAAAGCTCGTTCTTTTATGACCGAAAAGATGATGCAAGATAATGATTTTTTTTAATACAAAAAAGAGTCTGTTAATGGTTGTGAAAATTATCGCTGTTTTTATTGCCTGTGTTGAAATTTTAACGCCCATTTTAACCCTAAAAAGCCCTTTTTAAAATAAATATAAGGTATGGGTGTGAAAACCGGAGAAAAATGTGTATCTTTGCACGCCAATTTTTGGCTTTGAGAAGGCAACTAACAAACAGACAATAAGATATGAAAATCGTAAGAGAAAACAGAGAGAACCAGACAGCTCTCATCAAAGTAACAGTTGAGCAGGCTGACTATGCTGCTGACGTTGAGAAGAAATTGCGCGACTACAAGCGCAAAGCACAGATGCCCGGCTTCCGCCCCGGTATGGTGCCTATGTCGTTGATTAACAAGATGTATCGCAAGGGTGTAGTGGCAGAGACCGCATACAAGTTGGCATCGGACAGCTGCTTCGACTATATCGAGAAGGAGAATATCGACTATATGGGCGATGTACTCCCCAGCGACGAGCAGGGTGCATTCGACTTCGATAACAACACCGATCACGACTTTATTTTCGAGTTGGGTCTTGCTCCTGAGGTGAAGATTGAGTTCGATCCCAAGGAGAAGCTCACTCGCTACAATATCAAGCCCGCAGACGAGATGCGTGAGGGCTACCGTGCAAACTACCTGAACCGCTATGGTAAACTTGTTGATGTAGAGGCTGTTACTTCGGATGAAGCACTCAGCGTAGAGCTCAACAACGGCGAGATTGAGGTTAAGGATGCATATGTTGGTCTGATCTCGATGAGCGAGGAGGCTCGCAAGCCCTTTATGGGTAAGAAGGTTGGCGATCAGATGATTGTCAATGTTAACGAGCTCTATCCCACCGAGCAGCAGCGTGCTGCAGTGCTTGGCGTTAAGGCTGAGGAGCTTGCAGAGGTTAAGCCCGAGTTCAATATGGTTATCACACAGATTCGCAAGTTTGCTGCTCCTGAGCTGACCGAGGAGTTCTTCAAGGAGGCTTTCCCCGGTGGCGAGGTGAAGAGCGCAGAGGAGTTTGAGAAGTTCATTGACAAGCAGATTGCTGCTGAGATGAAGTCGGAGAGCGACTATATCTTCGCTAACGATCTCCGCGAGTTCGTTATCGAGAAGGCAAACCTCACTCTTCCCGAGGATTTCCTCAAGCGTTGGTTGCTCGTGATCAACGAGGGTAAGTACACTATGGAGGAGATTGAGAAGGACTTCGAGGGCTTCGTTCAGATGATGAAGTGGAGCACCATCCAGAAGCACTTCGTGAAGGAGAACAACATCACTGTTACCGAGGAGGATATGAACAACGAGGCTAAGGCTCTGGCTGCTGCTCAGTTTGCTCAGTACGGTATGCTCAACATCGGTGACGAGATGCTTACCAACTATGCAAAGCAGATCCTCGCAAACAAGCAGGAGGCTAACAAGGTTCTCGACAAGCTCTACGAGCGCAAGGTTCTCGATGTAATCGAGCCTATGGTTGGCGTGTCGAAGAAGAGCGTAAATAGCGACGACCTGGCTAAGGTGCTTGAGAAGGCTGCTGCAAAGAAGGCTAAGAAGTAGAATACCTATATATAAATAGGTATAGGCTCATATCCTCACCGGTAACTGTAAGTGGTATGAGATATGCATAACAGATTGGGTACCCGACGCTGGCGAGTGTCGGGTATCTTTTTCGGATTTTTGTTCAGAGATTTTAGATTTTGAGGCTGCAACTTCGGTTGTGGCGTTTTAGAATTCACTCTAATTTGTTACCTTTGAGCGAAAACTTAAAATGTGAAAATAATATGAAACGAAACGACTTTGAAAAATTTGCCATCGAACAGCCCGGCGTAGGACGCTCTGCGCTCGATGCATATAGCAAGATCAGTGCTGCATATATCTCGCCTACCATTCTTGAGGAGCGCAAGCTTAATGTGGCGGCAATGGATGTCTTTTCGCGTCTGATGATGGAGCGTATCATCTTCCTTGGTGCGCCTATTGACGATGATGTGGCAAATATCGTACAGGCACAGCTCCTCTATCTGGAGTCGAATGATCCCGAGAGCGATGTACATATCTACATCAATTCCCCCGGTGGTAGTGTTTCGGCAGGTCTGGGTATCTATGATACTATGCAGTTGATCTCTCCCAAGGTTTCGACCATTTGTACCGGTATGGCGGCAAGTATGGCTGCGGTGCTTTTGGCGGCAGGTGCAAAGGGTCGTCGTATGGCTCTGCCTCACTCGCGAGTGATGATTCACCAGCCTATGGGTGGTGTGCAAGGTCAGGCGAGCGATATCGAGATTACCGCACGCGAGATTCTGCGACTAAAAAAGGAGTTGTATGAGATTCTCGCCCTCCACTCGGGCACAAGCTATAAGAAGATTGCTCAGAATGCCGATCGCGACTATTGGCTCTCGGCTGAGGAGGCTCTCTCTTACGGCTTGATCGACGAGGTGTGTACTTCTCGCAAGGTTGTCAAGTAATTGAAAGAGAGATGAGTAACAATCGAAAAAACGTAGAGCACTGCTCCTTTTGCGGTCTGCCTGCCACAGAGGTAGGCGTTCTCTTCGCAGGCGAGGAGGGTGCTAACATCTGCGATCAATGCATTGAGCGCGGATATATGGCTCTGGCTGAGGAGCGCAATGCCAATGCTAAGGGTAAGCCCACAGCAGTGGCAGGTCTTTCGGCCGACGAGCTCCTCAAACCAGCTGAGATTAAGGAGTTTCTGGATAAGTATGTCATCGGTCAGGATTCGGCAAAGAAGACTCTGGCGGTGGCTGTATATAACCACTACAAGCGTATCCTTGCACTCCAGAAAGGTGCGGGCGAGCAGAGCAACGATGTGGAGATCGAGAAGTCGAATATCATTATGGTAGGCGAGACGGGTACGGGTAAGACCCTCCTGGCACGCACCATTGCCCGACTCCTCAAAGTGCCCTTTACCATTGTGGATGCTACCGTGCTCACCGAGGCGGGCTATGTGGGTGAGGATGTGGAGAGTATTCTCTCGCGACTCCTTCAGGCTGCCGACTACGATGTGGCACTTGCCGAGCGAGGTATCGTCTTTATCGATGAGGTGGATAAAATTGCCCGCAAGAGCGATAACCCATCCATTACCCGCGATGTGTCGGGCGAGGGTGTGCAGCAGGCACTATTGAAAATTTTGGAGGGTACGGTGGTGAATGTTCCTCCTCAGGGTGGTCGCAAGCACCCCGAGCAGAAGTTTATCCAGGTGAACACCTCCAATATCCTCTTCGTTTGTGGCGGTGCGTTTGACGGCATTGAGAAGCGTATCTCCGACCGATTGGGTAGCCGTGCTATCGGCTATCGCAACTCCTCGGTGCGTGAGTACGACCGCTCAAATCTGATGCAGTATATCACCCCTGCCGATCTGCGTTCGTTCGGACTGATTCCCGAGATTGTGGGTCGTCTGCCTGTGCTGACCTACCTCAACCCACTGGATAAGACCGCTCTGCGCTCGATTCTTACCGAGCCGAAAAATGCTATCGTCAAGCAGTATGAGGCACTCTTTGCGCTCGATGGCGTGAAACTCTCGTTTGACGATGAGGTGCTTGACTATATTGTTGACAAGGCTGTTGAGTTCCGTCTGGGTGCGCGAGGTTTGCGCTCTATCTGCGAGACGATTATGACGGATGCAATGTTCGATATCCCATCGCAGAAGTGCAAAACTTTCCGTGTAAAGTTGGCGTATGCCAAGGAGCGTATCGAGGCCAATCCTTCTGTTCTGAAAGCCTCGTAGGAGTTTGTGTAACAGCGGAGAGTAGCTGCATTACCATATAAAGAGAGCCGACCAAGTTGTTTGGTCGGCTCTCTTTATGCTTTGTGCTTAATTGGTTACTCAACTACCACGAAGGGTTCTGCAATCTCAATAACGCCTGCGGGGTTGGGGAGCGATTTAAGTGTACGGCTCATAACCTCCTGATTCTCATTGGTGGTCGGGTCGTTATTCATATCCTCATCCTCGTATTTCTCTTCGTCGATCACGGTCTTGTGCTTGAAGCTTGCACCCTCAGGCATCATATCGTAAACGCCCAAGAACTCACCGGGCAGCTTATTCTCCTTGTTGTCAACATGGATGTCGAAACTTGCGTTGGAGGCTGCGGTGGTGATATAGCCTGTCTTGTTAATTCCAATATCGTCGGTGTTGAGTACGATAGGCTGTTTGCCATCGGTGCCTGCACCACGGAATACGAGAACCTCGGTCATCTCCTCATCGTTGTAATAGTAGGCTCTGCCGAATGCCGATACTCTGGCATCATCAACGCTCAGATCATAGTCGGAACCATCAAATGTGAGGGTTTTGGCTACGGGGTCGAAAGTACCAATCAATCGAGGACGATTCAGACCAAACCAACCATAAGCTACATACTCATACTTGCCTGTCTTTGCAATGGTGAGAGGGAAGTATCCACTCTCCTCGCGAGTCACCTCTGCCTCCTCGGGGAGTGTGTAACGAGCCTCGTACTGACCCGATGCAACACGGGGAGCCTTCTCGTCGTCGGTGATACGGATGATTGTATAGTTAGGCTTGGAGAGAGGAGCCTCAGGAGTGCTGGTCGATTCGAGGGTGAACTGAATAGCGGGCATCTCCTCCTGCAACTCGTTGTTGTTAATCATATAGAAGTAGATAGGAGCCTCAGTGTCGCCAGCCTCGAAGGTGACGGTGTAGTTGCCCTTGTCCTGCAACGCAACCCACTCATCCACCACTACATCGTTGTAGGCAGAGATGGAGAAGGTGACGGTAATAGGGAAGTGCTTCTCGTCAACATCATAGATTTTTACGGGCAGAGATACCAAACCACCATTCTCGGGGTAGTACTCTGCGTAGGCTGAAAACTTGATACGAGGTTCAATCTCTTCCTCATCTGTGGGCTTGGGTTTGCAAGCCAGGAGACTGAGAGCCAACATAGCAACAAATGTTGCACGGATGCTATATGCGATACTTCTTTTCACTATCTTTTGTCTGTTTTTCTTGTTTCTCTAATGTGCTTTGTTGCAAATATATGCTTTCAGCACAAGGCGACTGCAAAGTTAACGCAAATTTCGCAAACTTTATTACAGAAATACCATTAAATTATTAAAAAAGATTGCTATTTGACTGCATCGCAATAGACATTGTAACGACCTATCACCTGCGCAACATAGGCAAGTGTCTGACCGCTGCCACGGAAGCGGCGCACCGAACCACCCTTCGAGGCGATATAATCGTCATCGGCCATCAGTCGCAAGGTCTGCGACAACTCCTTCCAGCTATCGGGATTGCCACCCTCAGATTGCAACAATCGGCGAGCCTGGCCGATACGACCCACGCCACCATTGTAGGCCGCCAAAACGATAGCCATACGGTCGTAGGGAGTGACATCTGCGCCAAAGCCAATAGTGTGGTCAATCTTCTTTAACAGCTTGGCACTCACTATGATATTGGTTTCAGGATTGGCAAGCTCTTCGCCTGTTACATCGAACTGACGAGCCACCGAAGGCATAACCTGCATCAGTCCGACAGCACCTCGGCTCGAAACAACCTCGGGCTTAAAGCGCGACTCGGCATAGGCGATAGCCGACAACAGTCGCCAATCGACACCCTCGCTCTCCGATACTCGTTTGAGCAGGTCGTCCCAGATGGAGATACCGCCAACCACGCGCGAGGCACTGCGACGGAGAGCGGCAATCTCACCAATCAGACCGCGCTCCTTGTAGAGGTAGGTCAGCGACTTGTACTCTGCCGAACGCTCAAACTCCCTCTTCCAGCTGCGAAACTGCTCGGCGATAGCATCGTTCAGGAAGACCAGGCTCATACTCTCCTCATCCTCAAAGGTGTAGAGTGTGGTGATATTGCTCATAACGGCACTTGCAACAGCCGCATCGGTCTGCTGGCAAATCACCAGATCCCACTCATTCTTGTTGAGTGCTTCGGGGGTAGCATAGCCTGCTGTGGAGGAGAAGTGAAATCGTGCCTCGGGGTGTTGACCGAGGAGATTGTCGTAGAGTTCGGAGTCGGTGAGCGATGCATCGACAAGAATGTCGTTATCTGCCAATAAATCATCAAGTTGCTCGACAGATGTGATACGCAGGTTCTCACTTGCTCTGCCCATAACCACATAGTGGGTAGTCATATAGGGCTCGGAGGGATAGTGCGAAAAAAGTTTCTGACTAATTGCAGTTGGCATAGCCGCAGCCTCAATCTCTCCTTTGGTAAGACCCGCAATGATGGAGTGTAGGGGAGTGCGTTCACTGAGCGACAGACCCAGCGACTTGCTATTGACAAAAAGCTCGACAACCTCGTTGAGATAGCCGTAACGCTCACCCGCAATAACCATATTGCCTGGTGTGTATGCCCCAACGGCAAGCGACAGAATACCGTCTGCCTCCATAGGGGTCTGAATCTTATTAACCTTAGGGGTGTGGCAACTTGCAATAATGATTGTGACTATTGCGAATGCCACTACTTTACTAACTCGCCTGTAAAATAATCTAAGTTGGTTTTTTCCTCTGTTGCGACTTTCGTTGTCGCCCTTCCAAAATTTGTTAAAAAGCATCTGTTAAACATCTGTGGGCAGCATCTGTTGCGCAGAAGCGACACTTTAATCGTAGAAGTTCCACGATATGCCGAATTTCAACACTCTCATATTGAGCGGATAGTGCGGTATGTTGAAGAAGGCACGCGTATCAAACAAATCCTGATTCGCGTGCTGATACTGCAATATCAGTCGTGCTCGTTTCCACTGTGCTGCGACAAAGGCGTTTATCATAGGATACTCGCCAATCTCCATCTCGCGCTGATTGTAGAACTGCATAGTGGCAGGATTGTAGCCGGGGGCATAATACTTGGTATTCCACCAGCCATCCAAGCCGATTTTGAGTGTTAAAACATCGGGAACAGCCTCGCCTTCCCAATAATAGGAGAGGTAGGCCGACGCCAAGGGCACCGCGACAACCTTCTGGTCGGTGCTCCATTGCAACATTACCCTGTGGTTGAAATGGAATTTGCCCAATGCAAAATCCTTTCGGAGGTAGGCACCCGATACACTCACAACATCTGAGGCCTGTTGCGGCAGAGCGGCAGCATCGTAATAGACACGATTGCCCAGAATGCTCTGATACAAACCGGCCTCCGCCTTCCAATGCGGAGCGCGGAGAGTAATCTCCAATCGGGACTCATTCTCCTTGGCGAAGGAGTTTGACCACACATAGTGGTTCGAGAAGTAGCTCTGACTCCAATAGGAGGGGGTGCGATTGTAGAAGTCAAACGCGCCCGAGAGCGTGATAGGTCGATCTTTTATGTAGAGGCTCAGCGACACATCGCCACCCGCCTCAATATCTCCTGAGCGATAGCCCAGCGGTACGAAACGCATATCTGCGTTCCAGTCAAAATACTTTTTAAATTTGCCCTGTGCGGCACCGTACACATAGAACTCCTCCTCGTTGTGCTTGCGGAAGCCTGTGAGGTAGTCCTCCATACGGAAGTGATAGTAGCTATGCACATCAAGTCCTATGCCAGCATCGACAACTGCCACAAGACTCTCGCGGCTCCAGGGCTGCAGCTGCAAGAAGATGCGGTTGGAGAGAAGGGACTCTGCGATGGTGTCGTTCGAGAAGTTGGGATTCATATACCAATCCGAATAGAATTCTTCGGTACTCACTTTTTCACCCTGCTTGTTGTATACATCATAAATTGTACCCTCGCGAGTGTCGGTATATTTTTTGCCCCATTTCTCCCAAGTCAGCGCGTGACCGATATAGAAAGATGGCTTGCCCGCTATTGAGAAGTCTTCGGGAAGGATACGCACCAGTGGAACACCCAGAGAGTGAACTAGATAGAAGG
>JAGBTK010000066.1 GCA_017631375.1 Tidjanibacter sp.
CGAAGGGTATCTCGGCAGGCAAGAGTGAGAATAGTTATCGTGGTTTGGTAAAGGTGCTGCCCGGAGCTGAGGGGGCAAGAAACTACTCGCAGTGCGACTCGCTGCTGATAGGAGATAAGTGTGGTGCCCATACATTCCCCTATGTAGATGTGCGCAATCGCTCGGCTGTTGTGGAACACGAGGCTACCACGAGCAAAATTAGTGATGACCAGCTCTTCTACTGCAATCAGCGCGGTATCGGTACTGAGGAGGCAGTGGGGTTGATTGTAAATGGCTATGCTCGCGAGGTGTTGAATAAATTGCCTATGGAGTTTGCTATCGAGGCTCAGAGACTGCTCTCGATCAGCCTTGAAGGCTCTGTGGGTTAGTCAATACCTATTATTATATATATAGAAAGAGAGAAATATAGATATAAAAGTGTGATTTGGCTGATCTGATCCACCTTACAAATAGTGGCAGCCGCAATCACTTAGTGTATGTTTGAAAATGTTAAAGGTTAAAAATTTACACGCCTCGGTTGGAGGTAAGGAGATATTGAGGGGTATCAATTTTGAGGTACACCCTGGTGAAGTTCACGCCATTATGGGACCCAACGGCTCCGGTAAGAGTACTTTTGCATCGGTATTGGCCGGTAGCGAGAAGTTTGAGGTTACCGATGGTAGCGTGGAGTATTGTGGCGAGAATCTGTTGGAGATGTCGATTGAGGATAGAGCTCGTGCGGGCTTGTTCCTTGGCTTCCAATATCCTGTTGAGATTCCCGGCGTGTCGATGGCTAACTTTATGAAGTTGGCAATTGCCGAGAAGCGCAAGTGGGAGGGTAAAGAGCCACTTACTCCTGCTCAGTTCCTGAAGTTGATGAAGGAGAAGAGTGCTATTGTTGAGTTGGATAGCCGCTTGACCAGCCGTGCTGTTAATGAGGGCTTCTCGGGTGGTGAGAAGAAGAAAAACGAGATCTTCCAGATGGCTATGTTGGAGCCTCGCCTGGCAGTTCTTGATGAGACCGATAGCGGTTTGGATATCGATGCACTGAGAATCGTGGCAACAGGCGTAAATCGCCTGCGCTCGGAGGAGAATGCAACGGTGTTGATCACTCACTATCAGCGACTTCTGGACTATATTGTTCCCGATTTCGTACATGTTCTATATAAGGGTGAGATTATCTACTCTGGTGGCAAGGAGTTGGCTCTGAAGCTTGAGGAAGAAGGCTACGATTGGCTTATCAAACAACACGAGGCGAAGTAACAATGAGTAGTACGGAGAATAAATATCGTCGCTACGATCTCGCTTCGGGTAGCCGTGAGATTACCATTGCCGATGGCGATATGGTAAGTATCAATCTTGGTGCAGAGTGTGCTGAGGGAGAGCGTGTTGTGTCGGTTGGTCGTGGTGCAAAGGTTGTGCTTGCCGAGGTGTGCGGAGAGGGTAGTGCTAAGTCTGCTCTGATTCTCCGCCTGGCTGAGGGCAGCCAAGTTGATATGACGGCTGTCTATCTTGGCGAGGGAGGTGATGTGCATCATCGCGTAGAGCTTGCGGGTGCTGATGCCGAGTTTGAGTATCGAGCCTTGTATATTGTGGGCGGCGAGGAGCGTATGAATCTGGCTCTTGATGTGCGTCACGAGGTGGCTGATTGCCGTAGTAGTGAGATAGTTAAGGGTATTGCTGCTGGTACGGCAAAGGGTCGTTTCAGCGGTATGATCTATGTGGCTCCCGATGCACAGCGCACGGCTGCTTTTCAGCAGAGCCGCAATCTTCTGCTCAACGACAGAGCAGAGATTAAAACCGAGCCGCAGCTCGAAATTTATGCCGACGATGTCAAGTGTAGCCACGGTGCGACGGTCGGTATGATGGACGAGGATGCTATCTGGTATATGCGCCAGCGAGGCCTTGATGAGGCAGCTGCTCGTCGTTTGCAGATGATGGGTTTTGCGGCAGATGTTACATCGCATATTGCCGACGAGGAGTTGCGCTCTGAGTTGGAAGTGTTGATAGATAGGAAATTAGATTCGTTAAATTAGTTTTTTATACACCATATGGCGTTCGACTTAAAGCAGATCAGAGAGGAGTTTCCGTTGCTCTCACGCAGTGTCTATGGCAAGCCGTTGGTCTATCTTGACAATGCTGCCACAGCTCAGAAACCGCGTGTGGTGATAGAAACTATTGACAGGCTCTATCGCGAGGATAATGCTAATATCCATCGTGGCGTTCACCGCCTCTCGGAGCGTTGCACCGAACTCTATGAGGAGGCTCGTATGAGGGTTGCTCGACTGCTTGGTACAGAGGATAGGGGCGAGATTGTCTTTACGGCAGGTGCTACGGCAGCTATCAATCTGGTGGCTTCGTCTTATGGCGAAATGGCTGTGCGTGAGGGAGATAATGTGGTGGTGAGCGAGATGGAGCACCACTCCAATATAGTCCCTTGGCAGTTGCTTTGTGAGCGCAAAGGGGCTGAGGTAAGAGTTCTTCCTTTCGACGATGAGGGACGACTGATGGTCGAGAAATTGCCTGAACTGATTGATGAGCGCACCCGTATTGTGGCGGTTACTCAGGCGTCCAATGTACTGGGTAGTATGCCCGATATGGTTGATATTGTGCGTATTGCCCACTCAAAGAATGTGCCCGTGATGGTAGATGGTTGTCAGGGTGTTGTTCACTCGGTGGTGGATGTAAAGAGTCTTGATTGCGACTTTTATGCCTTTTCGAGCCACAAACTTTATGGCCCGACGGGTGTGGGTGTCCTCTACGGCAAGCGCGAATGGCTGGAGAAGATGCCTCCCTATATGGGCGGTGGCGATATGGTAGGTCGTGTATCGTTTGCCGGTACGACTTATGCCGAGTTGCCGTTGAAGTTTGAGGCGGGTACCGCTAATTATATAGATGCTATCGGCTTTGGCGAGGCTGTCAAATGGCTGGAAGGGTTTGATAGAGAGGAGTTTGTGGCTTGGGAGAATGAGCTGCGTATGGCTGCCGAAGAGCGACTCTCTGAGATAGAGGGAGTGACGATATATGGCCGCACGGAGAATAAATGCAGTATTGTGTCATTCAATATAGAGGGTGTACACAACTACGATTTAGGTATGATTCTCGACAAATTGGGCATTGCTGTTCGTACGGGCGCACACTGTGCCGATCCCGTGATGGATCACTATGGCATCAGGGGTACTTGCCGAGCTTCTTTTGCCTTCTATAATACTATGGATGAGGTAGATGCGCTTGTGTCGGGAGTTTGCCGTGCTATGCAGATGTTAAAATAGATTGAGATATGTTTATAGTTCTCGAAGGCCTTGATGGAGCCGGTAAATCCACTCAGATTAAGATGCTCACCGAGTGGCTCGAAAGTGCGGGTCGCAAGGTAAAGTATCTCCACTTTCCTCGTTTCGATGCGCCTGTCTATGGCGATCTGATTGCCCGTTTTTTGAGGGGTGAGTTTGGTGGTGTGGAGGATGTCAACCCCTATCTTGTAGCACTCCTGTATGCGGGTGACAGAGCAGATGCTGCCACTATCATTCGTGGTTGGGAAGCCGATGGCTATGTGGTGATTGTCGATAGATATGTCTATTCGAATGTGGGGTACCAGTGTGCTAAGGTGAAAGACGAAGAGGAGCGTAAGGCTCTGAAAGATTGGATTTTGCGAACCGAGTTTGAGCAGTTTGCCATTCCCCAACCCACTGCATCGCTGTTCCTTGATGTCCCCTTTGCATTTACCGAGCGCAAGCTTACTGAGGTGCGCGAGGGTGATGACAGGGACTACCTCAATGGCAAGAAGGATATTCACGAATCTTCGCTCGATTTGCAACGCACAGTGCGTCAGGTCTATCTTGATGCAGCAGAGGCGGAGGATAGATTTTTTGTGGTAGATTGTTCCGATAGTGAGGGGCGTATGGCTACTGCGGAGGTTATCTTTGAACGATTGCGAAGTATTGTAGAGCCACTACTTGACTAAAAACCTGTTTGAAATGAAAGCCCAAGAATTAAGAAAGAGAGTCAAAGCGTCGCATATCAACGATGTGTGTCGCTACATAATCTCCGTTACGCTGATTTTTTCAGGATTTGTCAAGACGATAGATCCGTGGGGTACTGCTCTGATGTTGGAGGAGTACTTCTCTGCCTTTGGTTGGGATAGTCTGAAACCGGCCGCTATGGTGCTCGGTATCTGGCTCTGTGCGGGTGAGTTGATGATGGGCTGTATGCTCTTTTTCTCCGTCAGACTCAGACTCATAACCCTCTTCTGTATAGTGATGATGACCTTCTTTACGGGTCTGACGCTATGGTTAGCAATCACTGAGCCTATTGCCGATTGCGGTTGTTTTGGAAATGCAATGAAGATGACTAATTGGCAGTCGTTTGCTAAGAATGCGGTTATCTGGCCTATGAGTATTCTGCTCTGGTGGAGCGAACTCGACAGAAAATTCTTCCCATTCACCAAAAGGGAGGGAATCCTTACCCTGCTATTTGCTACTATGGCGGGTACGCTGGGTGTTACTTGCTACCGTCACTTGCCGCTGATTGACTTTTTGCCCTTTAAGGAGGGAGTGAATATCGTGGAGGAGATGAACCGTGAGCCTGAGATGGAGGATATTGTTACTACTCTTATTTATAAGGATTTAGAGACCGGTAAGGAGTACGAATTTGCTCTGACTGACACCACTTGGTATGACACCACCCGCTGGGAGTATGTGGATACCAAAATCTCGGGTGTGGATAGTAATAATATCGATATGTCGGTACGCGATTTTGCGGTGTTTGACTCAGCAGGCGAGGTTACCGAGGAGTTGTTATATGCCGAGGGTACTACCCGATTGCTGGTAGTGCTCGACCTTGATGACCTTGATAAACAGAGAGTGCAACGCAGGGTGCGTAGATTGGTTGAGGATGCAGAGATGATGGGTGATGAGATAGTGTGCGTTACTGCTTCATTCCTCTCGTCGAGTCCTTACTATGTTGATCTGTCAGGCCGTGAGGTAAGGTGCTATAATATGGACGCTACCACCTTAAAGGCTATGCTTCGTGCTAAGGTGGGTAGTGTGACACTGAACAATGGTGTTATTATTGACAAGCGCACAATGTACGATTTTTAAAAAAGCCGTATAATTGGTGAATTTGTCACTTCCCTTGCGAGGCCGTCCTCACATACGATTAAGTATGCTGCGGGTGGCCTCGCTGCACGAAGCCCCAAATTCCCTCAATTCTACGACTTTTTGAATTTTAATTAGCAGTAACCGCCTCCTTTACCTTCCCAACCTTACTATCCTTACTGTCGTCTTCGGCTAAAGCCGAAGAACACATCCCCCGCCGAGGCGGGGGATTGGGGGTGGGTCAGGCTTGGAATTGCCTTCGTCAGAAGGCAGGGGCCAACCGGTTAATTAGCGGTTACAGTTTCCTTTACCTTCCCCACCTTACTGCCCTTCCCACTATGTATATAGATATCGTAAGCAACGGGGCCAATCATCTTTAACATACGCACCAGCGTACAGTATTTGCCGTGGGCGAGCTCTATGGCGCGGCTGATGCGTGAGTGGTCGTCGGGGTCGCTACATACCACATCGTAGCGGAAGAGAAACTCTTTGTATGTACCGCTCCTCTCTTTGCCACGCGTTATTATGTTGCCCTCAACCGTTATGCGCAGACTCATTACTCGCCCCGCTACCGAGCCGAGCAGGGCGATGATGTCATTCCCGACCGCCTTGCCTGCCGCATAGAGTATCATCTCGCTGGGTGTGAGGCCTTCGCACCCCACATTCCCCTCGGCGGGCACAAACTCATTGCCTGCAGCCCGCTCCAATGCTACGCTCTTAATCATAAATCTCTCATTTTGTTGGTGAAACAATCTATTTTGTTATGGATTAGAGCAATAATCGTTCCTTGCGAGTTGTTTTATTATAGGGAAATCACTATATTTGTTTGATTGGATAATTAGCAATTAATGGAAACTATGATACGCAAGATATTTTCCACCATTATGCTCCTGTCGCTCAGTGTTGTGGCGTGGGGTGGCAACGATGACTATAAGGACTCCTTTGCGCGTGGTGAGTCGCTGATGCGTGCAGGCAAGTATGAGGCAGCACACTTTGAGTTCTCGCGTGCCGCAGCGAGGGCAACCGACCAACAGGCACTCTCCGAGGCGGAGTTCTATGCTGTTTTGTGCGAGTCGTATGTTGGTGATGCAACCGAGGCATTGACCTCATACCTAAATAATTACCCTGCATCGGTCTTTGCCGATAGGGCTATGATGGCTCTTGCGGGTGAGTATTTTGAGAATCGCTACTATGGTGAGGCTCTCAACTACTATTTTGCTCTGCGTCCGACCCGACTGACCGTTGAGGAGCAGGAAGAGTATGACTTCAAACTTGGCTACTGCATCTTTATGGATAACGAGTACGACGCTGCTCGCACACACTTGGGTCGTATAACCAGTGGCGAATATCTTCCCCACACCGAATATGTATTAGGCTATATGGCCTACAATGAGGGCGATATGGCTACTGCAGAGGAGTACTTCCTGCATCTTATCGACCACCCTGATTATAGCACGATTATACCAATATACCTGCTCTATATCGAGTACTCTAAGGGTAACTACCACTATGTCAGCGAGCATGTTGATAGACTTCTTGCAGAAGTCAGCGGCAATAGCAGGGCTGAGATGGTGCGTATGGCTGCCGAGTCCAGATTTAGAATAGGGGAGTGGATATCTACTTCGCGATATATGACCGAGTATGAGTCGAGTGGTGGCGAGATGGGGCGTGAGGAACTCTATCTGCGCGGCTTTTCGGAGTATATGCTGGCTGAGTATGAGCTGGCCGAGAAATATCTGAGCCGTGTGTGTGGTCCCGATGACAGGCTGACCCAGAATGCATCCTATCACTTGGGCGACTGCTATCTGCGCTCGGGAGATAAGACTAAGGCAATGCAGTCGTTTGCTATGGCTGCTGCATCCAATTTTGACGAGGAGATCACAGAGGATGCTCTCTTTAACTATGGCAAGTTGCAGTTTGAGTTGGGTGGCGGCTACTTTAATGAGGCTGTAAATGTTCTCACTCGCTATATGGAGCAATATCCCAACTCGGAGCGTACTGCTGAGGTTGAGGAGTATCTGGTTGCCTCCTATTTCAATTCGCGCAACTACGATGCAGCATACGACGCTATTAAGCGAATGCCCAGTCCCGATAGGAATATCCGTGCTGCTTTGCAGAAGATAGTCTATTTCCGCGCTGTCGAGGCTTATAATCGTGGCGATATGACGGCAGCCAAGAGATTGTTTGAGGAAGCTGACGATTTGCGCTATAATGCTCGCTATACGGCACTTACCTCTTATTGGATGGGTGAGGTGCTTTATCGTTTGGGTGATTATGGCGGTGCAACCAAGAAGTGGGAGCAGTATATCAAGCTCTCGCCTTCGACCGAGAGGGAGAATCGTATGGCTCGCTACAATATCGGCTATTCATACTTCAATGCGGGTAATATGAGTAGTGCGCGTAAGTGGTTTGACGACTTCTTGGCTCTCTATTCGGAAAAGGATAGCTATCGTGCCGATGCCTTAAACCGCAGAGGCGATGTGGAGGCTGCAGGGCGTAGCTTCTGGCGTGCAATAGAGTATTATGACAAGGCTGTCGCACTACGCACCAAAGAGCAGTATTATGCTACATATCAGCGCGCTATGATGCTCGGAATGGTTGACAGACCTGAGCGAAAGGTTGAGACTTTGCGTGAGATTATTGCAGCCGGCGCGGGTGATTGGGTGGATGATGCGATGTATGAACTTGGTCGTACTCATATCCTCAATCAAAACTATTCGGCTGCGGCTACTGCGCTCGAAGAGTTTGTAAAGTGTTTCCCCAATTCGCCCAACTATCTGGCTGCCCTTTCGGATCTGGGATTGGCATATCAGAACACGGGTAATGATGATAAGGCATTGACCTACTATAAGCAGGTTGTCGAGAGTTCCTATCGTGGTGCGCAGAGTGATGCGGCTATGGCAGGTATTCGTTCGATCTATGTCAATAAGAACGATGTTAACTCCTACTTTGACTATGCCGAGCAGGTGGGTATTGCAACAGATCTTGGCGAGGTTCAGCGCGACTCGTTGGCATTCACTGCCGCGAGAAATATATATATTGATGGTGATAAGAACCGTGCGGCGGCTGCCCTTACCGAGTATGTAAAGAATTATCCTGCAGGTGCTTATGTGGCTGCTGCGCTCTATTATGGTGGTGATTGCTCTGCATCGCTGGGAGATAATGGCTCGGCGGTGGCCAAACTCTCGCAACTGCTCCGTATGAACGCCAACGACTATTCGCTTATGGGTGCGCGTCGTCTGGCTCCGCTCGCATACCGTGTGGGTGAGTATCGCACTGCGGTTGAGGCATACGATAAGGTCAGCAAGCTGTCGAATGACAACTCCGAGCGTCAGGAGGCATTGGAGGGTATGATTCGTGGTGCAAGGGCTGTGGGTGATAATGAGTTTGTTGTTTCGGTGGCCGACGATGTTGCTTCGCGGGCATCGGCATCGCCTGCTGTGATTCGTCAGGCGGAGTTTGCCAAGGCTGTGGCTCTTGACAGTGCAGGCAGGGGCGAGGTTGCCAATCCGATTTTCGAGAAACTGAGTGCTGATGTCTCTGATGCAGCAGGTGCTGAGAGTGCCTACCGAGTTATCGAACACAAGTACAAGACGGGCGATATGGTGGGAGCAGAGGAGGCTGTCTATGCCTTTGCGGATAAGAATACTCCTCATAGCTATTGGCTGGGTAAGGCTTTCCTTACTTTGGGTGATATATATGTCTCTATAGGTGATTCGTTCCAGGCGCGCGCTACATACCAGAGTATTGTTGATGGCTATGGTAATAGCAACGATGGAATTGTCGATGAGGCACAGGAGCGTATTAAGAAGTTGAAATAAAGAAGAATAGAGATATGAAGAGAGTTGTATTTACACTCGTTCTGTTGCTGGGTAGTGCATTGTCACTTACTGCTCAGACCGACTACTCAAAGATGATTGAGGTAACTCGCGAATACACCCCGACGGTGGAGCGTGCTCAGAAGCTGTCGATTGCTCCTACGGCTGTCGATACTGTGGCACTACGCCCTGAGGCACGATACCAGATTACTCCTACGCCTTGGAGTACTCCCTTCTCGGTTGGTAAACTCGATCACGCACAACTTAGTGCAGCTCGTTGGCGTAATCCGGGGATGGGCTATCTGCGTGTTGGTGGCGGCTGGCCTGTTTCGTCGGAGGCTGATGTATATCTCACACCTCTGCGCAGCCGTTCGTCTACTCTCGGTTTCTATCTCAACCATCAGGGGTTTGAGGATAAAATTAAGAATGATATGGGCGTGCGTGCCAATGCTCTGAGCCTTGAAAATAGTGTCGGATTGTGGTTTGAATCAAAGTTATCGGAGAGGGTTGATTTGCAGGTTGATGCCAACTACTCGCTCGATATCTTTACCCCCTATGGCGGCATATCTACTCTTGGTGAGGATATGAGTTGGGATGGTCGTGTGCGCTATAACGATGCAGGTGTTGCTCTCTCGCTCGGCAATGACTCTAAGGAGCTGGCAGGGGTCAACTTCCGCATAGGCGGCTCGCTGAACCTGTTCGGTGCCAAGGATGTGGATAACCACTCTTTTGGTCAGCGCGACTACTCTGTCTGGGGTCGTCTGGGATATAGCCGTGAGGGTCATTCGGTAGGAGTGGATGTGCGTGCCGAAGGTCGTAAGGGAGCAAAAGAGCTCTCGGAGTATGATGATTTCAGAGTGATCCTCTCGCCTTCGTATGAGTTTGTTACCGAGCGCAACTTCTTGCTGCGTTTGGGTGTGAGCTATATCTACAACAGCTCTCCGGAGGGTAAGAAGATATATCTCCTGCCGATGGCAGATGTTGCCTACAAGCGTTTCTATGGCTTTGTTCCTTACCTCAGAGTGGGTGGCGATCTGTCTGATGGCAGTTACCGTGCTCAGAGGCTGATGAACCCCTATGTTGCAGGTGGCAGTTGGGTGAATAATGGTGCGCGTCTTGGTGGTCGTGTCGGTGCGAATGGCGATCTGGACGGTGTTGTAAATTACGATATATTTGGTGGTTACGATATCTACCGACTCTATAATTACTCGGTTGCGGTCAATGCTTCGAGCCGTTTTATGGCTGTTGCACGACCTCTGAATGTGCTATATTATGGCGCAAATGTAGTGCTGCATTTTGGCCCGTCATTGGCACTTCGTGGTGCGGTTAGGATGAATGATCCTATCGCAAAGAGTTTTGATAATGAGTCACTCTCGGCTCTGTATGCAGGTGTCGGTATTCGTACTATGGAGGGCGATGTGGCGTTGCAGTACCAATATAAGAGTAAGTGGAATGTGAGTCTTGGTGTGCGTATGCTTGGTGAGGCTCACTCGGCAATCAATATTGGCAGCATCAGAGTCAGCGAAAGCACAGGTATTGACAAACCTATTGTGACAGAGGACAACTATGTAGCCGTTACTATTCCCTCGGCAACCGATCTCTACCTCAATGTGGAGTATTCTCCCAAGAGCAATTTTGCGCTCTATCTCAGTGGTGGCAATTTGCTCGGACAGCAGATATATGATTTTGCATTTTACCCTCTGCCTGGTGTGAATATCAAGGCGGGCGTGAAGGTTAATTTCTAACAAATCAAAGAGTTAAATATGGAGTGCCAGAAAATTGTTGATAAAATTGTAGGTTGGCTTGATGACTATGCAGGTCGTTGTGGTGTGCAGGGCTTTGTGGTCGGCATATCGGGTGGAGTGGATTCGGCTCTATGCTCGACTCTTGCCGCTATGACGGGTCGTAAGGTGGTGTGTGTGTCCCTGCCGATACATCAGGCTGCTGCTCAGGTGTCGCGTGGCGATGAGCATATCGCTTGGTTGAAGGGAAAGTTCGCCAATGTGGAGAGTGCAGTGGCAGATCTCACTGAGCCTTATGAAGCACTCCTTGCCGCTCTGCCCAAGACAGATGATATTGCCAAACAGCAACTTACCGAAGCCAATACCCGCTCGCGTATGCGTATGACCACCCTCTATTACTATGCTGGCCTCTCCAGTTTGCTAGTGGTTGGTACGGGTAATAAGATTGAAGACTTCGGTGTGGGTTTCTATACCAAATATGGCGATGGTGGTGTCGATATCAGCCCGATTGCCGACCTGACCAAGAGCGAGGTTTTCGCCCTTTCGGCTTATCTCGGAGTGTGTGAGTCGATACTCTCGGCTAAGCCTACCGATGGACTCTTTGGTGATGACCGTTCGGATGAAGACCAGATTGGTGCATCATACCCCGAGTTGGAGCGCGCTATGGCAGCGTGGGAGAGTGGTGCTACTGCTGACGAATTTGAGGGGCGTGAGAGAGAGGTGTTTGAAATTTTCCTTCGTCGCAATCGCGCCAATCGCCATAAAATGGAGCCTATCCCCATCTGCCCTATTCCAACCGAGTGGAAATAGAAAGTGTGGGCTTTATGAGGTGTAAGAGCCTATATATTACACTTTTACTATTGCTCGTTTCAATGCCCCTACTTCGTGGGCAGGAAATGAGTACACTATTTCTTCGCGAAAATCCGCGTGAAGAGTTCTATCGCGAAATAGAGTCGGATACTATCCTTTTCTATCGTCCGTTGGCAGGTGGACTGTCGTTGTACGATGATTTGGCAAAGTTCGGTTTTGGCTTTGTCAGCTACTCGCAGCGCGGTGCGGATGATGGAGAGGAGCGATGGTATATTGACGATGTCGAACTCCCTCGTCTGCTTGGTGGTCGTAGTGACTATATCTTCCTTTCCAACCTTTCGCGTGTGGCGGTCAGTCGTGACTATTTCGGGCGCGTATTACAAAAACAGAGATACACACTCTCCCCTTTGGCTCGTTCGCAAGAGACTTCGGTGAGGGTTGGCTATGGCGAAAGACGCTATCGCACAACTTTGCGCCTTATCTCAGCCGGTGGAGTGGGTGAGTGGCGTTACTCGCTCTCGTTGGATGGTCGAACGGGTAGGGATGGAAATATTGATGGATATTTCGGCAACAGCCTTGGCGGATTGCTCTCTTTTGGCCGTAGTTTCAGTGCAGTGGGTGGTGGCGAGCTATCAGTGTCGCTGCTTGGCTCTACGGGCGAGCAGAGTAGTCGCGGTTGGAGTACCGAAGAGGTTTTTGAACTATTAGGTAATAACTCTTACAACCCATATTGGGGAGTGTTTGATGGCCGTCAACGCTCATCGCGAATGCAACGAAGTACTACTCCCACTCTCTTTGCCACCTATCGTTGGAGTGGGTGGGATGTCAATTGGCGTCTGTCGGCACTTGCTATGGCTGGTGAGCGAAGCAGGAGCGGGTTGCAGTGGATTAATGCGATGAATCCCACACCCGATTACTACACCTATCTTCCAAGTTATCAGCATAATCCAACCGATATTGCCGCTGCCGAGGAGTTGTGGCGCAGTGCCAATCCACGCTATACCCAGATTGGCTGGGATGAGTTTTGGTTTCAGAATATGCTCTCGCCGGATGGCAGCGCGGTCTATTTGGTGGAACGGGCCGTGGAGCGACCAAGGGCCTATGTTGTCGGGCTGGATGGGGAGCGAGTTCTAAACTCTCGTGTCAGTATAGAGTGGCGTGGCGAATTGCGAAGTGAGAGTGGTCATTACTATAAGCAGGTAGAGGATCTGTTGGGTGCTTCGTGGACTGATAATCGCGACGGCTTTCTGATTGACGATACAGCCTACGGCAATCGCACCGAAAACGATCTACGCAATCCGAATCGTGTAGTCCGTGAGGGCGATATTTACGGCTATAACTACTCTCTCCACTCTCGCTCGGCTATGGTGCGTGGTGGACTCTTCTACTCCTATCTCCGTTTGTCGGCCTCTGTGAGTGGCGAACTATCTTTTGGGTCTATGTGGCGCGATGGCCACTATGAGAAGGCAACCTTTGTGGGTCGCTCGTTTGGTGAGTCGGCTCGTACGGGATACACTGCTTGGAGTTTTACGGGTGAGGCCGATTACTCCCTCTCGCCACAATCTACACTCCGACTATCGCTCAACTATGCGGGCTAGCCGATTGGTGCTGAGGGGCTGTTTTATGATGCCCGCTACTCCAACGATTTGGTGTCTGATGGAGCTCTTGGGCGTCGCTTCGGCTTGTCGGCAGACTACTCCCTGCGTAGCAGTGTGGTGCGATTTGATTTGGCTGCATATTACAATACACTTTCTGAATCACAGAGTGTTACGCACTACTACGACGACCTCTCTTCGCTCTATCTCGATATGGTTATGCGCGATGTTCGCAGCCGTCGTATGGGTGTTGAGGCGGCACTATCGTTTACTCTCTCTTCGCGCTTGGACTTTACTGTTGCCGGTGCGCTGGGCAATTACTCATATATGAACAACCCCAAAGCAGAACTGCGCAAGAATGTAGATGGCGAGCCGTTGCTTGCAGAAGAGAGTATCTTACTCAAAGGGTATAAGCCAACCTCCTCTCCGGAATATACCGTTGCTACTTCGCTCTCCTATTCTTTGCCGTGGAGTCTGCGTGCCAATCTGGAGTGGTATTGGGCGGGTGGTCGCTATATGGAGCTCTCCCCGCTTCGTCGCAGTGAGCGTGCCATTGCTGCAGCAGCAACTCCTGAGGCTCGCAAAGCGATGATTGAACAACGCTTGCTCGGGAATGGCTCACAACTCAATCTGTTTATATATATGCCGTTTGAACTTGGCGAAGTACCTTTGTCTGCTACGCTGAGTATCAATAACTTGTTGAATAATACCAACACTCTCTATGGCGGCTATGAGCCCTCGCGACTTCATAAGCAGGGAACATCCATTGCCTCCACGGTGACCCCTCACGCCGAGAAGATTCTCTATGTATCCCCTCGCACCATTTCTGCAACCCTAACCTATCAATTCTGATGAAAAGATTACTCTGCATATTGCTTTTTGCTCTGGTTGTTGTTGGGTGTAACTACAATGACTTCTCCGATGTGCGCTATCAATATACCCTATCTGCACCTGCTGTGAATGGAGAGTTGAGTAATGTGACGGAGATTAGCAGTGATACTCCATTTGCCATCACGCTCCCGATGGTGGTTGAGGGTAGGGTGATTGCCAATGACCGTTCGGGAAATTTCTACCGCACAATAATTATTGACGACGGCACTGCTGCCGTTGCCATAAAACTTAATCTTTACGACCTGCACAACCTGTTCCGCATAGGTCAGCGTGTGGTGGTCGATTGCGAGGGGTTGGTTGTTGTGCAAGAGCAGGGTGTGGCAACACTTGGCAGTAGGGTAGAGGAGTGGAATGCTACCCGCATCGAAGGGTTTGCGCTTCGCAGCGAGGCCGATAAACATATCTTCCGCTTGGCAGATGTGGATGCTGTGGTGCCGAGTGTGGTCGGTAGCAGCGAATTGGGTAATGAGTGGTGTGGCAGGCTTGTGAAGCTCAACAACCTCACCCTCTCACCTCATACCCCCGCCACTGCAACTTGGGCTGAGAGTCCCGAAGATAATCCCTACTCCTCCGTGAGTGCGCGCTACTTCTATACTCCTCAAGGCGACTCGATTGCTGTGGTGACAAGTGCCTATGCAGATTTTGCTGCACAGCCTATCTCAATCGAGCCACTATCGCTGACGGGCGTGGTGCTGCGTGGGGCGAGTGGTACTCCCAAGAATAGTTATTCACTAAAACTTCGTGACAGTTTAGACTATGCGCCGTTTTAGCATATATCTTATTTTGCTATTGCTTGTATGTGGTTGCTCGGTTGATAAGTCTGCCGAACAATTTGCCGATTCGTTTGAAGTGGAAGAGGGCTACATCTCGATTGCCCATCTGCGTACGATGTATCAATATGCCCCGCGCACTCTGGGTGAAGAGTTATGGATAAAGGGTGTTGTGGTGAGCAGCGATCGCGGTGGGAATGTAGTGCGTACCGTGGTTATTGAGGATGAAACGGGAGGTATTGCTGTTCTGGTGGATAGCGAGAGGCTGTTTGCGCAACTCTATCAGGGCGATGTGGTTACGCTTCGTTGTGGCGGGCTTACACTTGGTGGTGTTGGCGGAGCCGTAAGGCTTGGAGGTACTCCTGAGGGTGATGATGAGGTGAGTTATATTGCGGAGGATGATTTCTATTCGCGTATTCTTGTTGATGGACACTCCGATATTGCCCCATCGGTGCATAAGTTAGAGTTGAAGGAGGTTACGCCTCGCTATATTGGTTGCCTTGTCTGTATTGACGGAGTGCAGTTTGCGGATAGCGAACTCGGAAAGATGTGGTGTGAGGAGGATCTCCCGACTACGCGCTACTTGACTGACAGCGAGGGACGCTCTATCGGAGTCCGCACACTCCCAAGTGCTACTTTTGCCGATAAACAACTCCCTAATGGCAGCGGCTCTATAACTGCCATTCTTGACTACTTTGGATCGGAATATCAGTTAATGCCTATTACTCTACTCGATGTGAAACTTGAAAATGTGCGTTTTTTGACCAATTTTCAATGAAAATAATGATCTAAAAATGAACTAAACTATCTGAAAAGGTGTATCTTTGCGCCCGAAAATTAGGTTATTAGGTTAAGACTTATGAAATTGAGTAAGAGTATCGATTTCCAGCCGAAGTTGTTTTCGGCTCTGCGCAACTATTCGCGCGCGACACTCACTTCCGATCTGATGGCAGGTCTGATTGTGGGTATTGTAGCACTTCCGTTGGCTATTGCATTTGGTATCGCTTCGGGCGTAAGCCCTGAGAAGGGTCTGATTACCGCTATTGTCGGTGGTCTGATTGTTTCGCTCTTTGGTGGTTCGAGCGTGCAGATTGGTGGTCCTACGGGTGCTTTTATTGTTATTGTCTATGGCATCATTGCCAAGTTCGGTATCGAGGGACTTGCCATTGCTACCTTTATGGCGGGTATTATTATGCTCGTTATGGGTTTGTTGAAACTTGGTACTGTGATTAAGTTTATCCCCTATCCGATTGTGGTGGGCTTCACCAGCGGTATTGCGCTGACCATCTTCACTACTCAGATTAACGACCTCTTTGGTTTGGGAATCAGCGACCTGCCTGCCGACTTTTTGTCGAAGTGGGGAGTCTATTTCCGGAATTTTGGTCAGACCAATCTTTGGGCATTGGGCGTAGGCGTACTCAGTATTCTGATTATCGCTCTCACCCCCAAAATCTCGAAGCGTGTTCCCGGTTCGTTGGTGGCTATCGTGGTGATGACGGTTGCGGCTTACCTCTTGCGTCGCTATGCAGATGTGGATGCAATTGAGACTATCGGCGATCGCTTTGTGATCAACGCATCGTTGCCCAAGCCCGCACCTATCAAGTTTAATATGGCAACCATCAATGAGTTGCTTCCCTCGGCGATTACCATTGCTCTGCTCGGATCTATTGAGTCGCTGCTCTCGGCAACCGTTGCCGATGGTGTGACCGGTGACCGCCACAACTCCAATACAGAGCTTATCGCTCAGGGTGCAGCGAATATGGTGGTGCCCCTCTTTGGCGGTATCCCCGTGACAGGTGCTATTGCTCGTACGATGACCAATATCAATAATGGTGGTCGTACCCCTCTGGCAGGTGTTATTCACGCTATCGTGCTGCTCCTCATCCTCCTCTTCCTTTCGCCTCTGACTAAGCATATCCCTATGGCTTGCCTTGCAGGTGTATTGGTTGTGGTGTCGTATAATATGAGTGAGTGGCGTTCGGTGCGCTCTTTGATGCATAACCCCAAGTCGGATGTAGTGGTGCTGATCGTTACTATGGTTCTGACCGTAATTTTCGACCTCACAATTGCTATTGAGGTTGGTTTGGTACTCGCTATCATCCTCTTTATGCGCCGTGTTATGGAGAGCACTTCGATTAATGTTGTGCGCGACCAGTTGGAGGTACACCACGATGGCGAGCGTCACGATCAGGAGATTTCGATCCCCAAGGGTGTTGAGGTTTACGAGATTGAGGGTCCCTTCTTCTTCGGTATAGCAAATAAGTTTGATGAGGCTATGCGTCGTGTAGGTGGCTCGTCGAAGATTCGTATCGTGCGTATGCGTAAGGTGTCGTTCATCGACTCGACCGGTATCCACAACTTGGAGATATTTATCCGCTCCACTCAAAAGGAGGGCCGTGTGGTTATCCTCTCGGGTGTAGGCGAGGAGGTACGCGCAACTCTCGAAAAGGCCGGTACTTGCGATATGGTAGGCCACGAAAATGTGTGCGATCGTATTGATAAGGCGATTGCGCGCGCCGAAGAGGTGCTGAAAACTATATAATCGGCTCCTCGGGAGATAGCCCGAATCTTAATATAAAGTAGTCTGTGGATGCAGACTACTTTTTTTATGCTTGAATTTTTCGTTGTGAATTTTGCTTTTGCTTTTGCAATTCCGCCAAATAATTATATCTTTGTTAGTTGAGTGGGGTGAAATGGTTTCTGTCTGTTGTTGCAATGTCTGAGCCTTGACAGAAACTTGTTATCTTTTCCGCGATTAATTGAGAGTTTTTTATGGAGTTGAGTGGCTGGTGGATTGTTGCAATTGGATTTCTGGCGCAGGGATTTTTCTCGGCGCGAATCATTGTGCAGTGGATTCTCTCCGAGAAGAGCGGTAAGGTAGAGTCGCCTATCCTCTATTGGGTTTTCAGTATTATTGGCTCGTGGCTCTTTTTGGTATATGGCTGGTTCCGTCACGACTTTGCTATCATATTTGGCCAATTTATCACCTTCTATATCTACCTATGGAATCTCCATAAGAAGGATGCCTGGAAGGGTATTAATCCTGCTCTGAAAGCTGTCCTTCTGGGAACACCGCTACTTGCAGCAGGCTTTATTGCTTACAATTTCGATAGTTTTGTGGAGTCGTTCCTCCGTGCTGAGAATATACCGATGTGGCTTGTGGTCTATGGCTCGCTGGGTCAGTTGGTCTTTGCCTTCAGATTTGTATATCAACTCGTTTATTCGGCTTATCGTGGTGAGTCTTTACTCCCCGCAGGCTTCTGGGTGTTGTCACTTGTGGCGTGCGGTATGATTATCTCCTATGGTATTATTCGTGCCGATATTGTTTTGGTGATTGGCCAGTCAGTGGGTTTCATTGCCTACTCCCGCAACCTTGTGATTGGTGCCCGCCAGCATAAACAACAACAATAAATCTGTAAATAATGAAACAACGCATACTTTTTGTCTGCCTCGGAAATATCTGCCGATCTCCGGCAGCGCATCATATCTTTGAATCGCTCGTTGATGAGTATCGAGCAGAGGGAAAGCTTGTGACCGCATTGGGTGAGGAGGTTGAGTTTGTGATAGACTCGGCAGGAACTTATGGCGGCCACGCGGGCGACCTGCCTGATAGCCGTATGAGGGCGGCAGGTGCAAGGCGTGGATATGCCTTTACTCATCGCTCCCGCAAGGTGCGCAGTGACGATTTCGAGGATTTTGACCTTATCCTGGCGATGGATGACGAAAATTATGAGCGTCTGTCGCGTTTGGCACCCACTATTGAGGGGGTGGAGCGCATTGAGCGTATGATTGACTATATCCCCGACACCCGCTACACTTATGTTCCCGACCCATACTATGAGGGACACGAGGGGTTTGAGTTGGTGCTCGATATGTTAGAGAAGGGTTGCCGAAACCTGCTTGACAGACTCTTGGCGGAGCCTGTTGGCTTGGCAGAATAAGGCTGTTTAGTTGGCCGAGATAATGATTATGGCACCCAATGCCACTCCTATTCCGAGGAGTTTGCGGGGTGAAATTTTCTCACCGAAGAGTGCCGCTCCCAATACCGTACTTACGACAACAGCAGCACCGTAGTATATTGGGTAAAAAGTTGTTGTGGGGAGATGACGCAGACCTTGCAGGGTGAAAAATGTTGTGAGGAAGTTGAATGTTCCGAGTGCTATACCCGCCACAATGGTTCGCCTGTCAAGTCGGAGTGCTTTTGTTCCCTCTTTGCGCAGAGTGTCGCCCGTGGCGAAGAGCAGGGCAGCCCCAAAGAGTAGCGGTTCAACAAGGGGGTAGGCCTCAGTCGCTCCGTAGAGGTGTTGCGAGAATTTGAGTGAAAAGGTAGCTGTGCCTGCCATCAGAAATACCATAAAGGGGAGTAGTAGATTTGTCTGTCTCGCTCCTCTTTTTTTATAGAATATCAGCACCATTGCCCCGACTACAACAATCACCAATGCAATACTCTTGGTACTCATCTGCTCTCCCAGAAAGAGTGCGGAGAGGGTAATCGGTATTACCATCGCGGCGCGTGTGGCTACGGTCGTAAGTGCCAGACCGGCCACTGCCGAGGAGCGCGCATCGAGCAGGAGAGAGATGTAAAAAATAAATCCAATCCCCACCGTCAGAAGTAATAGCGGTGTGGATAGCGAACTGACGGGAGTGTTCGTGCTGACTACCCTTAGCCATCCTATTGAGGTGGCTATCAAGTAGTTGATAATTATGGCTTTAGACGGAGAAATCCCCTTCACTGCAAGTATTTTGAGTGTCATCATCAGCCCCACAAGGGCGGCTACTGCAAGCAGAAGGAATCCCATACCCGAAATTCTTTATATGTTTGTGCGACCGGGATAAACGGCAAGTGCCTGACGAAGAATCTCTACCGCCTCGCGCAAATCCTCCTGACAGAGAACATAGGCCAGGCGTGCCTGATTGCGACCCTCGCCCATCGTGTTGTAGAAACCTGAGCCGGGGGCAATCATTACCGTTGTGTTGTTCACTCGGAACTCCTCCAGAAGCCAGCGCGCAAAACGGTCGCAGTCGTCAATAGGCAACTGTACCATAGTGTAGAACGCACCCGTAGGCATAGGCGAATAGACACCCTCAATGCTGTTCAGACCCTCTACAAGGGTGTTGCGTCGTGCCACATATTCGTCGTGTACTCGGTGGAAATAGTCGGCATCAATGTCATGTGCAGCCTCTACCGCAATCTGTCCCAGCAGAGGGGGCGAGAGGCGTGCCTGTGCAAATTTAAGCGCAGCCTCAGTTACATCCTTATTGCGTGTTACGAGCGCGCCAATGCGCACACCACACATACTGTAACGCTTTGAGGCTGAGTCGATAAGTATTACATTGCGCTCTAACCCTTTGAGCTTCATCACTGAGTAGTGCTCCTTGCCGTCATAGCAAAATTCGCGATATACCTCATCGCAGATGAGATAGAGATCATGACGCTTGACAATCTCGGCAAGTTGCTCCAGTTCCTCGCGCGAGTAGAGCGTACCGGTTGGGTTGCCGGGGTTGCAGAGTACGATTGCGCGTGTGGTGGGGGTTATCAATCTCTCGAACTCCTCAATGCGTGGGAGTGCAAAATCGTTTTCAATAGTGGAGTGTATGGGGTCAACAATCACACCTGCCTGTGTTGCAAAGGCTGTGTAGTTGGCGTAGAAAGGCTCGGGGATGATAACTCGCTCGCCCGGATCGATGCAGACCTGGAAGGCGAGGGTGAGTGCCTCAGAGCCACCCGTTGTGACAAGAATCTCATCAGTGGATAGCTCTACGCCAATGTTGGCATAGTACTCTACAATGCGTTTGCGCAGAGAGAGAATACCCGCCGAATGGCTGTATGCATATACGGGCTCGTTGTAGGCGCGCACTGCGTCAATTGCGGGGGTAGGGGTGTGTATGTCGGGCTGACCGATGTTGAGTCGTATAATTCTGACTCCATCTGCTGCGGCCTTATCTGCATAGGGGACAAGTCGGCGGATGGGTGACGAGGGCATCGAGTGAGCCTTTTTTGAAATCTCTGGCATACGGTTTTCTATTTAAATTTATGGTAAAGATAGAGAATCTTGCACTATTTTGTTAGGTATGGAGCAAAAAATTTGGCAATTAGATATAAAATTGCCAAAAATGATTATTTTTGTGCATTAACCAAACTTAATAAATCGTATCGTTATGGCTTTTTGGAAAGAGTTTAAGACCTTCGCAATGAAGGGTAATGTGATGGATATGGCAGTCGGTGTTATCATCGGTGGTGCCTTTGGTAAGATTGTTACTTCGTTGGTGAACGATGTCCTGATGCCTCCTATTGGTGCGCTGATTGGCAATGTCAATTTCACCGACCTGAAAGTAGATATCTCCAAGGTACGCGATGTTGCAGCTTCGGCTACCGATGCACTCACCCACGGTCTTACCGATGCAGGTGCTGCTGCACAGGCTGCTGAGCCCATCTATTGGAACTATGGCGCATTTATCCAGCAGTGCTTCGACTTCTTTATTTTGGCACTCTGTGTCTTTATGATGGTTAAGGTGATGAACAAGATGGCCGCTAAGCGTAAGGCTGAGGAGGCTGCCGTTCCTGCACCTCCCCCCGCACCCTCGAAAGAGGAGGTTCTCCTCACCGAGATTCGCGATCTGTTGAAAGAGCAGAACGAGAAGAAGTAGGCAGAGCCACTTTTAAGTGTACAAAATTAAAATCACCCTTTGCGAGGTTCGCAAAGGGTGATTTTTTTTATGCTTAATACTCATCGGTCGAAGAGCCCTCTTTTGTAAATCTTACTCGATTAGATTTAAGATTGCCGTTTTGATGTTTGAGTAGGTGGGAACGGGGTTGTCGGTAAAAATTGTGCGTATGATGCCACTCTTGTCGCTCACATAGACGCGCGGAACAATGCTTGTGGCAAAAAGATTATAAACCTTCCTGTCGGTCTGAGGCGAGTAGGGCATATTCAGCCCCTCCTTTTGCCAATAGGCCGATATCTTATCTTCGCTCTCCTCCCTGCTAATCAGCGCAAAATCAACCCCCTGAGAATGGAAGTGATCGTAGATTCTCTGCATCTCAGGTAACATTTGCTGACAATCGGGGCAGGTGGTGGTGAAGAAGAGAATGACCGACACGCCTTTACGCAGTGCTGCGCCCGTGACCACCGAGCCGTCGTTCAGAGTGACCGAGAAATCCGGTAACTTATCTCCGACTTTAAGGTCGTTTTTGCTCTCGCGGTTGTCAAATATGCACGATGAAGCGGTTAGTGCCAATACCATCGCTACAAATATCTTCAGAAGGTTGTTTCGTGCCATAAATCAAGTATGTTTTGGTGTTAACCACCTACCTCAATCAGGTTGTTCATAATGGCATATACCGTCAGACCCGAAATGGAGCGAATGCCAAGTTTGCGGGTGATGTTTTTGCGGTGGGTGACAACGGTATGGATAGAGATGTTGAGTTTGTCGGCAATCTCCTTATTGGTTGCACCGCCCGCTACAGCAATCACTATATCTTTCTCTCTTGCAGAGAGTTCGCCTACGCGCTCTTCGTCCTTGGTCTGGCTTCTGTCCTCCGAATACCCCTCATCGCTCCCCTCTGCCGTTATGCCAAAATCGCCTTGCTCGATATGCTCTGCGAGTGGTACCAACAAGCAGTTCTCTATAAGAGTGTGCTTGTCGAGTTCTTCCTCAATGTGGAATATATCTCTCAGCACAGTATGCGAGGCCATATCTTCATCACTATCAGGCAGATACTTGATGATGATATTGAGTAAATCGGCCAAATTTTCATCTATATCGCTGTGGGTTTTGGCAAACTCGCTGATCGAGTAATTTTCCGGTTTTTTACCCTCTGCCAGAGAGTTGATATAGGGAAATACGACTTGTTCCTCGTGGTGAAAGTGGTTCATCACAGAGGCCTCGTAAAGGTCGTAGAATGAGTTGATTGTCTGCTGTTGCTTTGCACTCAGACCTGCCGCCATTATGTGAATATGGTTGTGCAGGGTGGGGAAGTAATGGTCGGTATAATTGGTGTGTGACAGGCGCAGATAGTCCACTATGGCGCGCAGATCCTCTCTGCCGAGCGAGCGAATGTCCGGCGAGGTGTTGCGCTCTGCAATGATGTTGCACATTGCCACTAGAAGATGCGACGATATGCCACTCTCTGCGCACACCTCCTCCACGCTACGCTTGCCGAAGCCGAGGCGTATGCCCATACGTTCAAAGAGGGTGAGCAGACGACTATCGTCCAATAGCAGGTCTGCCATCTTTTGTGTGGTGGAGTATCTTTTGTGTGCTGTCATACTCCTGCAAAAATACGATTTTTAATCGATTTTTCCACCCATTTGGCGAGATTCTAAAACAGACCGCCTATCAAATAGACCGCAAATGCCACCAGCCAAGCCACTAATGTGTTGTAAATCACTGCAAAAGCAGCCCACCCCCGCGAGCCTGTTTCGCTCCGTATGGCGGCAATGGTTGCAATGCAGGGGAAGAATAGCAGAATGAACACCATAAAGGCGGCTGCTGAGCGCGGAGTGTAATCTCCTGAGTGTACGAGTGCATTGCCGAGGCTCTCTTCCTCAGTGTCGTAGAGTACGCCCAATGTGCTAACTACCAACTCCTTAGCAGGAATGCTTGCCAAGAGTGCCACGCTACCTCTCCAATCGATATCCATCGGGCGCATTACAGGCTCAATGGCTTTGCCGATATGCTCGATATAGCTTGTTGTGTGTGTCTGCTGTGTCACGCCGTTTGCCTCTTGCGGGCGCGGGAAATAACCCAAGAACCACACCACGAGCGATGCAATCAGCACCACCGAACCAATTTTACGAAGATATTGTGCACACTTGTCCCACATATGTTTCACCGTGGAGCGCAGGGTAGGCATACGATAGGGCGGCAGTTCCATAACGAAGGGCGTCTCGTCAACCTTGAACTTGGTGCGACGGAGCAGTCGGGCTGTGAGAGCTGCCACTGCAATACCAAGCAGGTAGATTCCGATGAGTACCGTTGCGGTGTTGTTTGGGAAGAATGCACCGACAAAAAGTACATATACAGGAAGTCGGGCACTACATGACATAAAGGGTGTTATCAGTATGGTAATCAGGCGACTGCTGTGACTCTCGATGGAGCGGGTAGCCATAATTGCAGGCACATTACAGCCAAAACCCATCAACATCGGGATAAAGGATTTTCCGTGCAGACCAAGTCGGTGCATAAGCTTATCCATAATAAATGCTGCGCGCGCCATATAGCCCGAGTCCTCCATCAGTGAGATGAAGAGGTATAGCAACAAGATGTTAGGCAGAAAGACAGCAACACTGCCCACGCCGCCAATAACACCATCGACCACCATTGCTCTTATCCAACCCTCGGGAAGATTGTTCCCTGCAAGGTCGCCAAGCCAGGCAAAGAGGCTCTCAATCCACCCTTGCGGATAGGCTCCGACGGTGAATACCGTCCAGAACATCAGCCACATAAGGAGGATGAAAATGGGGAATCCCAGCCAACGGTTTGATACCAATCGGTCGATTCTGCGAGTGCGTCTTGTGGGGTCTGTATTACCCTCTGTGAGTGTTTCGGTGAGAGCACCATCTATGAAGCCATACTTGGCATCGCTGATGGCGGTTTCGGTGTCGCAGTCTAGGTGTCGCTCTATGCGTATAGCACCCTTCTCGGCAGTGGCGAGCCACTTGGAGTAGTCGGCACATTCGGCAAGCGCATTGCGCACCTCTTTGTCCCCCTCGAGCAATTTCAGTGCCCAATAGCGCACGGGAAATTGATGGGGTAGATCATCGGCTGCGTGCATTTGTTCGGAAAGTTTGGAGGTTGCCTCCTCTACATAAGGACCATAATTGATATGGATATGACGAACGGTAGTGTTGCGACCCTCAAATAGTTCAACAACCGTGTCAAGCAGATTCTCCAAACCACCTCTAACCCTTGCCACAGTGGGTATCATCGGCACACCCATCATCGCTCCGAGGCTCTTGTGATCGAGTGTTGCACCACTTGCCTGCAACTCGTCGTACATATTGAGAGCCACCACCGTACGCTGGTTGAGGTCAATGAGTTCGGTGGTGAGAAAGAGGTTGCGTTTGAGGTTGGATGCCACGACCGAATTGATGATAACATCAGGCATCTCCTCCATAAGGTGGCGTCGTACAAATACCTCTTCTGGCGAGTATGCAGAGAGCGAATATGTGCCCGGCAGATCGGTGAGTTCAATGCGATATCCCTTGTAGTTGAATTTGCCTGTTGTGGCTCCTACGGTAACGCCGCTGTAGTTGCCAACGTGCTCGCTGCCACCTGATAAAGCGTTGAAGAGTGAGGTCTTGCCGCTATTGGGATTGCCTACAAGTGCAACTCTGATTCGGTTGCGACGGACTACTTTTAATCCTGCCAGCGGATTGGATCTGCGAGCACCGCAACCAAAGGCCGAGCAGTTCTCGCAAACCTCCGAACAACCATACCAATCCGATGGCTCCAGCAGTTCGGCTGCCTCCTCCTCGGTCAGCACCTCGATCATTGCCGCCTCGCGTCTGCGGAGCGATACATCGTATCCCATAACGGTATATTTTACAGGGTCGTGCATCGGTGAGTCGAGAACGGATGTGACACGCTCACCTCGCACAAAGCCCATCTCCATAATGCGCTTGCGAAAGCCGCCGTGGCCTGCGACACGCACTATTATGGCCGATTCCCCTGTGTTGAGTTCCGAAAGTTTCATATATGGTTTTGTTTCGTTTCTATTTTTGCTGTGGCAAAAATAATGATGAAATACGGGCGTGTCAATCCCTATATGTTGGTATATTTTTTGTGTTTAATATGTGTGATTTTGTATATAATTACACAATATCAAAAACAGTTCTATGTGTAGATTCTCCAGATTAAAATCTTACTCTCTTATTATGAGATAGTTGCAGTTTGTGTCTCTTTGTGTCAGGATTTGGTAATTCAGATAAAAAGAACTATCTTTGTATGGTTTACCAAGTGGGTCGTCCAGGGACTGGAACTTGCTTTGGTGAGCACCTTTTAATGGTAATTACTCCATAGATTATTTGCTACCTCTTTGCTATTAAGGGGTAGGTCTAGAAGGTATATCCTATAGTAATCGTGGAGCTGTCGTTAATCTTTTTTTGTGTTTTTATAACTAAGAATTTATCCATAACCAACAACTGATGAGAATACCATCTTCACTACTTCTGACTCTTTTGTTCCTGATAGCCTGTTTAGCAACTCAGTGGATCTTTCCTAGGGTGCTGAATGTTGCCTTATCAAAGAATATCGTTGATAATCCGGATTTCCGTAAACTACAGCGTCGCCCCATACCGGTACTTGGCGGAGCGTGTGTCTATTTCGGAATGGTGATAGCTCTTTGTATTGCCAATATCTGTTTTGACTGCAATGCTCTTTTCCCCGTGATGTGTGCTATGACCATAATGCTCTGCGTGGGCATTGTGGATGATATTGTCGATCTTAAACCATCATTGCGTTTTATTATTGAGGTATTGGTGGTTGCTGTGGCGTTGTGCCCCAATGCATATATGATTAATAGTCTGCACGGTCTGTGGGGTGTGGAGGAGATATCTGTTTTTCTTGCGGTGCCTCTTGCTATTGTGGCCGGTGTGGGTATAATCAATGCAATCAATCTGGTGGATGGTGTTGATGGGCTTTCGACGGGCTACTGTATGATGGCAAGTCTGCTCTTCGGAATTATGGCTGCCTTGGTAGAGGATTGGCCAATGCTGATTCTGGCGGTTATC
The DNA here is from genome assembly GCA_017631375.1 of Tidjanibacter sp. GTDB lineage: Bacteria > Bacteroidota > Bacteroidia > Bacteroidales > Rikenellaceae > Tidjanibacter. The sequence goes on from JAGBTK010000066.1 coordinate 26,434, forward strand.
GCTTTAGGAGCTTTGTTGCCATTTCTCTTCCATAATGTCTTCGGTAAATATACCAAGATGTTTATTGGTGATGGTGGTACACTCCTGATGGGTGTTATGATCTCGGTCTTTGTGATGAATATGCTCAACGCCGAGCCACTCTATATCGAGTATGTGCTTAAAGGTATGGGATTAATTCCCTTTACTTTGGCTGTACTCGCAGTTCCGGTATTTGACACGTTAAGGGTGATGACTATGCGTATATTGCGTGGGTATTCGCCATTCCGTCCCGACAAGACACACCTTCACCACCTCTTTATCGAATTGGGCTTCTCGCACGTTGGCACAACCGTCTCGATTCTGATTCTCAATGTCCTTGTTGTGATATTGTGGTTTATTGTCTATCAGTTGGGTGGTAGTATCGATTTGCAGTTGTATGTTGTTCTGGCAGCATCTCTTGCGATAACTTTTGGTTTCTATAAGTTGATGAGATTGCAAATTGCCAAGAGCGGAGCGATTTATCGCTTTATGGCTCGTATCGGTAAGTGGACACATTTTGAGCGTAAGGGAGTGTTTCTATTCCTGCAAAGAGTTGCAGATCACGGTCGTAACGAGGAGGCGGATACCGATAAGAAGATAAGCTAAATTGTTGCGGTAGAGGCATATAGGTTACAAGATAATATAGTTCGATAGGATATGAAGATAGCAGTCGCAGGCGCCGGTTATGTTGGATTATCAAATGCGGTGCTGTTGGCACAACACAATGAGGTTGTGGTTGTTGATGTTGTAGAGGAGAAGGTGACGATGATCAATAATCGTCGCTCGCCGATAGCGGATGAATATATTGAGAGATATTTTGCGGAGAAGGAACTCAATCTGAGAGCCACATCCAATCCGAAAGTGGCGTATGAGAGTGCTGACTTTGTTGTGATAGCCGCACCTACAAACTACGATAATAAAAACAACTTTTTTGATACCTCGGCAGTGGAAAGTGTTATAAAGAGTGTGATGCAACACAACTCCACAGCGATAATGGTTATTAAATCGACTGTCCCCGTAGGCTATACAGACGAGATTCGTTGCAAGATGAGGTATGAGAATATCATCTTCTCGCCCGAGTTTCTGCGCGAGAGCAAATCTCTTTATGATAATCTCTATCC
>JAGBTK010000067.1 GCA_017631375.1 Tidjanibacter sp.
AGAGAGATATGAGGCTGCCAAATTTATTTGAGCAGAACATATCTCTCTTTTGTTTGTAATAACTACAAGTTATTCCTAATCCCGCAAACTAAATGTTTAAAAGTTTTTGCGGAGCTTTTTACAAAAAGCGACAAAGTTTTTGGTTCCGCTTTTTACAAAAAGCGGAGAAGCTCTTAGAATGGGTATCCGATACCGAAGTTGAGAGCAGTGTTTTTCAGTCTGAAATCCTTGATCCATCTCTCGCCTGCGGGGAGGTTGGGGTCGTGTAGGCGTATGCCCCAGTCGAGGCGCAGGATTGTCACATTGAGGTCAAAGCGGATGCCGAAACCGGTGTTGAAGCCCAACTGCTGGGGGAGGTTGTTGAACTGGAACATAGACTCCTCTTCATAGTTGCCGCGACCCACATTCCAGATATTACCAAGGTCGAAGAACAATGCACCATCCACCATCTTGCTCATCGGGAATCGCCATTCGAGGTTAGCCTCCAAACGCATATTACCCAGCTGGCTGGGGTAGAGTACATCCTCAGGTGCGAGCGAGCTGCCGGGACCGAGTGTGCGCACGGGCCAACCACGCATACTGTTGATACCGCCGGCGTAGAACAGGCGGTCGAAGGGTATCGACATATTCTTACCATTGCCGTAGGAGTATCCGTAGCCACCATACAGACGATAGGCGAGTGCGCTCTGTTCGCCTACGGGTATGCTGCGCGCCCACGAGGCATCCAGGCGTATGTACTGAGCATAGCGAATGCCGAACAAGCGATAGAAATCCTCGTTCTCCTCTTTGTGTCCCACGATATGCTCCAAGCCGTTGAGTAGGTTACCGCTCGTCTCCCAGCCCAGACGGAAGGTGGAGGAACTGCGACGAGAGCCGCTCTGACGGTCATAGAGATATGCTCCCGACATACCGGCAATCATCTGCGAGGTGTAACTGTTTCGCAGGTATGGATTTTGCAGGCGGTTGAGGAAATCTTCGCTGACATAGTTCATCTTCACCAGACTGATATCAATCGGACGGAGCGTGTAGGTGCTATACTCGCCACCTCCCCAGCTATAACCAAACGCACCACTCAGCAGCGAGCGATGGTAGTAGGGGCGACGCTGGGTGTTATATGAGGCCTCAAATCGTGTCTGAGGATCTAAGGTGCGTTGTATACGGTCGATGGGGAAGGGGGTCATAAATCGAGGCACATTGAGTGCTACGCTACCTCCCACCTCAAACGAGTTACGGCTGGTCTTGACCTTCAGCATCTCGTATGCGAAGGTGAAGTCGGCCTCAAACAACTCTGCACCCTTGAAGAGGTTACGGTTCTGATAGCCGAAAGAGGTTGAAAGACCGTAGAAACTCGATGTGGTGCTTGCCTCCAACTCCACAGTGTAGCCCTGACGGGTTGTGGGGGTGCATCGCACACTGCACGAGAGGTAGTCCTCGTAGGTCTCAATTACCTCGCCACTATTGTCATCACCAATATAGGTCACCACATTACGGATATCGCTCTCCATAGGAGTAAATACGACACTTGCACTCTTGAAGTATGAAAGACTCATAAGGTTGTCGTATGTACGGTTGATCTCATCCTCAGAGTAGAGATAGCCCGGATAAATGCTGATCACGCGGCGCAGTACCTCCGGACGGATGGTGAGTTCATCGTGATAGAGGATATTCAAACCCTCATAGTGGAGGGTATCTACTCGGTCGAAATATGTTGGGTCGATAGCGGCCTGCTGTGCGTCGTAATCGGGAAATACATTAATCTCGCCGATTCGGTAGAGGGCGTTGTTCTCCTGCACGGGCATACCCTGTGCGTTATATCCCGTAGTGTACTGATTTACAACCATAGTGACATTCGCCAGATGGTTGCCAATGGTAGTATCGACAGGGAAATGGATGTTGTCCACCGAGAAGTTATAGTAGCCCATATTGCGCAATCGCTCCGCAATCCTCACACGCTCCTGCGAGAGAGCCTCCATATCGAGCACATTGCCCACTTTGAGCAACGATGCGCTATCCTCCATAATAATATTACCCACAAACGGGTCGCGGAAATCGTACTCCAACGATGCAATACGATACGGCTCACCCTGCTCAACCGCGTAGGTGACACGCGCACGCTGGCGCACGGAGTCTAAGCGTATGGAGTAGGACTCGTCAGATTCGAAGTATCCGCGCCAATCCATAAAGGACTCTATGCGCTCAACGGAACGCTCCGTGAGGGTGGTGTCCAGAATGACAGGTGCAGTGCCGATGTTGCGGAGCAGTTTGTCCCACCACGAGCCGCTTGTGGTATCTGCCTTGCTGTATAGCCAACCACGCACGCCAAAGAGATCGGTGGCGGGCTTTTGAGTAATATAGCGGCTGATATCCTGCTTAGTGATGCGCTCCTCCTTAGGCACGCTCTTGTCTATCACAACTCGGTTGTGCTCCAACTGATAGCTACCCTGCGGCAGGTTGCGGGTGGTGTTGCATCCGCCAAGCACAAACACGGCAAGAAGTGCCGCTACTCCGAGTAACGACCTGCGATTTTCGCCTCTGTTTATGCCTCTGCGCTTCATACTTACCTTTTGAGGAGGGTAGTTATTTGACAAAAATACGAAAAGTTTATGGAACTATCATTTCCAATTCCTATATTTGTAAGAGTTAAAACGCTTTTTTTATGACAATTTCTTTTCACAAGTACGAGGGTGCGGGCAACGATTTCGTTCTGCTCGATGGTCGCAATCCACTCCCTGAACTGTCACCGGAGTTTGTAGCACTCCTCTGCAATCGTCGTTTCGGTATCGGTGCCGATGGTCTGATGGTGGTTGAGAGTGCCGAAGGGTACGACTTCCGTATGCGATACTTCAACTCTGACGGTTACGAGGGTACGATGTGCGGCAATGGCGGGCGTTGCATAACCCTATATGCCCATCTGCTCGGCATAGGTGGCAGTGTGAAGAGATTTATTGCCTGCGATGGTGAGCACACCTCTGAAATACTCAGCGGTGACGGCCACGCAGGGCGTGTGCGTCTGCAAATGAGCGACCCATCACCCATAACACCCTATGGCGAGGGTCTGCTGCTCAACACCGGCTCGCCACACTATGTGGAGGTGCGCGAAGATATCGCCCTCGTAGATATGGAGGCAGAGGGCGCAGCTATACGCTACTCAGAGCCTCTCGCATCGCAGGGCGGGGCAAATATCAACTTTATTGAGCCACTCGCCGAGGGAGAACTCCTCATACGCACCTATGAGCGTGGCGTGGAGGCCGAGACACTCGCTTGCGGCACAGGAGCAACAGCAGCAGCACTTGTGGCAGCCATAACACTCTACCCCACACTCAACCACATAGAGCTTACCGCCCCCGGAGGAGTGCTAGAGGTGGATTTTGAACGCTCGCAGGAGGGTTTCCGTAATGTGCATCTCTCAGGACCCGCACGACTTACCTTCGCAGGAGAGTTTGAGATACAAGAGGATTAGTTCCCTACTTCTTATAAAAAGCGGGATCAAAAACTTCCCCACTTTTTGTAAAAAGTGGGATCAAAAACTTTTGGCGAAAAACTTCGTTTTTCTTCATTTAGGCTGTAGGTATAATCAACAGGATATACTATAAAACAAAAGCGACTAACTATTACGGTTAGTCGCTTTTATATATATAATATAGGTATTACCTCTTTTTGTCGTCGGTGGCGGGGGTAGTGTATCTCATAAGTTCTGCTTTCAGTTCTGTTGCTGAGAGTCCGCTATTCACCTTACCCTCGTGGGCGATAGAAACGGTGCCTGTCTCCTCCGACACTACAATAACCACAGCATCGCACATCTCGCTCAGACCTAATGCAGCCCTGTGGCGCATACCAAACGAGAGGGGTACTTCGCTCTGGGTGGAGGGCAACACACACTTTGCAGCCATAATACGGCTATTAGTGATAATCACTGCACCATCGTGCAGGGGCGAGTTCTTGAAGAAGAGATTTTTAAGTAGCGAGGTTGAGATGATGGCATCAATTTTAATGCCTGTCTCCACAATATCGCTCAGAGTTTGCGACTGGGTGAGTACAATCAGTGCGCCGGTCTTTGAAGCCGACATATCCTCGCAGGCGCGCACCAGAGGATCGATCACCTCGTGGTGTTGCTCATTCACTGTCCTTCCAAACAGGTGTCGGAGCAGGGGGTTGCCATTGCTCGATCGCTCGCCAAAGCCCTTCAGGAAGCGGCGAATCTCGGGCTGGAAGATGATGAAGATAGCAATCAGACCTGCGCTTGTAACACTGCTCAGAATTGTTGAGAGCATCTCCATATCAAGAGCCTTAACCACAATCTGGAGCACATAGATCATCAGCAGTCCGACGATGATGCTTGTAGCCTGGCTGCCCTTGATAAACTTATATACATAGTAGAGTAGCAGAGCCACCAATAGAATATCGACAATGTCGATTATGCCCATTTCAATAAATCCCATACCCTAACTTCGCTGTTTTTGTACCCCAAAACTAACAAAAAAAAAGAGTTCCGCCAAACTCGTTGGCGGAACTCATAGAAATTTTATCCTTATGGGAGATTATTTCTTCTTGTTTGCCTCTTTCTTCATCAAATCATAAGCAACGGGAGTTGCGATGAAGATAGACGACAGAGTACCGATAATCACACCGAAAATCAGCGCGAATACGAAACCACGGATAACTGCACCACCGAACAAGAAGATCGAGAGGAGAGTTACGAAGGTAGTACCCGAAGTGTTGATGGTACGCGACAGAGTGGTGTTAACTGCATAGTTAATGTTGTCGCGCATATTACGCTTGGGATAGAGTGCCTGGTACTCACGGATACGGTCGAAGATAACCACCTTATCGTTGATCGAGTAACCGATAATGGTCAGGATAGCAGCGATGAACGACTGGTCAACCTCCATGGTGAAGGGCATGATGTTCTTCAAGAGCGAGAAGATACCGATGGTGAGGAATGCATCGTGAGCCAATGCCACAACGCTACCTGCACCCCACTGCCACTTGCGGAAGCGGATGATGATGTAAAGACCGATTGCCAAGAGCGAGAAGATAACTGCAATGAATGCGTTGCGAGTTACGTCGTGTGCTACGCTCGGACCAACCATATCTGCCGAGATAATACCGTTGGGATTAGTTGCAGTCGAGGTGAACTCCTCCAAGGTGATATTGTTAGCGAAAATAGGTGCGAGTGCCTCATAGAGCAGACCCTCTACAACTGCGGTAGCGTCGTCGCTCTGGTCGTCGTACATATACTGAGTAACGATACGCATCTGTGTAGCGTCACCATACTGCTTAACCTCTACCGACTTGCTGTCAGCGTCGCCCTCTGCACTCTCAAATACCTCTACCAGGTTCGAGCGAACCTCGTCAGCGGTAACCTCCTTGTCGAAGCGTACTACGAAGGTACGACCACCAGAGAAGTCAACACCACGGTTAAGACCGGTGGTGAACAACGATACGGTCGAGAGAATGATCAAAGCAGCCGATACGATGTACGAAGTCTTGCGAATCTTGAGGAAGTCGATCTTGGTGTTAGCGAGGAAGTTCTCGGTCCACTTGTTCGAGAAACGGATCTTCTTACCCTTGTTCAAACGAGCCTCGAAGATAAGGCGGGTGATGAAGAGCGAGGTGAAGAGCGAAGTGAGGATACCGATGATAAGAGTGGTAGCAAAGCCCTGAACAGGACCTGTACCGAATACGAACAGCACGATACCGGTGATGATGGTGGTGATGTTCGAGTCAACGATAGCCGACATAGCGTTGCGGTAACCCTCGCTGATAGCAAGGCTCAAACCCTTACCTGCGCGAAGCTCCTCCTTAACACGCTCGTAGATAATAACGTTTGCGTCCACTGCCATACCCAGGGTCAATACGATACCTGCGATACCGGGCAAGGTCAGAACTGCACCAAACGATGCGAGTACGCCGAAGAGGAAGAATACGTTAACAACCAATGCGATATTTGCGCTCAGACCTGCGGTGTTGTAGAAGAACAACATATAGAGCAGTACGAGAACGAATGCCAAGATGAACGAGATAACGCTCGAGTGGATACTCTCAGCACCGAGGGTAGGACCTACCACGGTATCCTGGATGATGCGAGCGGGAGCAGGCAACTTACCCGACTTCAATACGTTAGCCAAGTCGACAGCCTCCTCGAGGGTGAAGTTACCCGAGATCTGCGAGCTACCACCGGTAATCTCACCGTTAACAACGGGAGCCGAGTATACATAACCATCGAGAACGATAGCGATGCAACGACCTACATTGTCACCGGTCATACGAGCCCAAGTGCGAGCACCTGCGGCGTTCATATTCATACTTACAACGGGCTGGCTGCGCTCGTCATAGTCCTGGCGTGCATCAGCAACTGCGCCACCATCCAGAGGAGCCTGACCGTCACGAGTGTTAGCCTTGATAGCGTACAACTCGAAGAGGGTTTCAGCCTCGTCGATAGCCTTAACGCCCCACATCAGACGCAGGTCGCGGGGAAGCAACGAGCGAACCTGAGGAGTATTCAGGTAGGAGTTAACGGCTGCGGTGTCATAGATATATGCGTGACCTACGATAGGACCATTTGCAATCATACCGGTTGCGCTCATAGCGGGGCTAAGACGCGAGAAGAGGGGGAACTGCTCTGCAATCTGTGCATCAGCATTTGCGCTGTCAGCAGCCTCCAACTCAGCAACGATGTCGGTAGCCTCTGCCTCCTCAGCAACCTCCTCGGTAGCCTCGGTGGTAGCACCAGCAGCGTTAAGCTGACGAATCATCTCGTTAGCCTGCTCCAGGTAGGGATATACCTCGCTGTTGTCGTAGGTTGCCCAGAACTCCAACGATGCGGTACCCTGCAAGAGTTTACGAACACGCTCGGGCTCCTTAACACCGGGCAACTCAACCAAGATACGACCTGCCTCCAGACGCTGGATGTTGGGCTGGGTTACACCGAAACGGTCGATACGGTTGCGAAGTACGTTGAACGAGTTCGAGATTGCGCTCTCGCTCTCCTCACGCAGTACGGTGATAACCTCTGCGTTGGTGCTTGCGGGAGTAACCTTGTCCTTCAACTCCTGATTGTTGAAGATGTAAGCGAGCTGACCACCATTCGACAACTTCTCATAGCTGTCAGCAAAGAGGCTGATGAAATCGTTCGACGAGTTCTTCATAGCCTCGCGAGCCTGAGCCATAGCCTGATTGAATACGGGGTCGGTGCTGTTGTTCGACAGAGCACGAACTACATCCTCTACCGAGATCTCCAACATCACGTTCATACCACCCTTCAAGTCAAGGCCGAGGTTGATCTCTTTCTCCTTAACCGATTTGTAATTAAATTTGGCGATGCCGATGTTGTAAACTGTCTCGGACTTCACCGAATCAAGGTAGTGCTGCTGCTTTACCTCCTGCTCCTCTACGGGGAACTGAGCGGCATACGCAGCGGCCTTTTTCTCTACACGCTGTGCTACATAGGTAAACGACAACTGATAGAGGCACGCAATACCAAGAAGTACTGCAATGAATTTGATTAAGCCTTTATTCTGCATTTTTTTGTTAATTATGTTATTGAATTATCTATAGTTCATTTTCAATAGCCCGCAAAGATAGGTAAATAATTCGAAAACTACAATTTTATATACATTTAAAAATATAAAAGGCGACCTTTTAGGCCGCCTTTTGTGTGCTAATGCAACTTCTTATGCCTCCAACTCGGCAAGAATTCTCATAGCGCAATCGTAGATAGTGGTATCGTCGATATTAACTATACCGCCGTCGGGGCCCGGCTCGAAGTGAACACCGGCTGTGGAACCGCCCTCGAAATGACGACCTCCGAAATAGTTTCTTACCTCGTCTACATTGATACCCAACTCGTCTGCGATGCGCTGCGAGCTGCCGCTGGGAAGTTTGTCTTTGATGCGGCGCAATTCATTGAAGGTGATAATCATAGTGCTAAATTTCTATTTAGGTTTTTAAATGTTAAGCGTTTTCGCACCTCTAAGATACTATATTTAGTTGAAAGCGCAAACTTTTCTGCTGAAAAAGTTGATAAAATTCATTTTTTCCTCATATATGGCATTTTTATTCATCCCTCATCATAAAGGCGTGTGGCTGCTGTCTGACCGCCATTTTAGCCGATTTTGACAATTTCTTTATCGAGCTACTGACAAAATGTCAGGCGGCGTGTCGCACTTTTGTTCTCTTTGTCAGTTTTGGCACGGGTTGGGTGGGTTGGTACAGAAGTTGATTGGTATATAAAACAGAAAGGCGAACATTTTTTACTTACAGCAGAAAAATAGTGCGCCACAAAAAAATAGGATACAATATAAATAATTAATAACAATAAAACTTAAAGAATTATGGCAAAGATTATCGGAATTGACCTTGGTACAACCAACAGTTGCGTATCGGTTATGGAGGGCAACGAGCCCGTAGTTATCCCCAACAGCGAGGGACACCGCACAACCCCTTCGATTGTTGCTTTTGTTGATGGTGGTGAGCGTAAGGTGGGTGATCCTGCAAAGCGTCAGGCTATCACCAATCCCCAGAACACTGTCTTCTCGATCAAGCGTTTTATGGGTGAGAAGTACTCGAATGTGGCTAAGGATGTTCAGCGTGTTCCCTACAAAGTAACTGAGGGTAACAATGGTATGGCTGTCGTAGAGATCAACGATCGCAAATATACCCCTCAGGAGATTTCGGCTATCATCTTGCAGAAGATGAAGAAGACCGCAGAGGATTACCTCGGTACCACTGTAACTGAGGCAGTTATCACCGTTCCCGCATACTTCAACGACTCGCAGCGTCAGGCAACCAAGGAGGCCGGCGAGATTGCAGGTCTGAAAGTTCGTCGTATCATCAACGAGCCTACCGCAGCTGCTCTGGCATACGGTCTGGACAAGGCTGGCAAGGATATGCGTATCGCAGTATATGACCTTGGTGGTGGTACTTTCGATATCTCGATTCTGGAGCTTGGCGACGGTGTATTCGAGGTTAAGTCGACCAACGGTGATACCCACCTTGGCGGTGACGACTTTGACCACGTAATCATCGATTGGCTCGCTGAGGAGTTTATGGCTAAGCACCGTGTAGACCTCCGTCGTGATCCTATGGCTATGCAGCGTCTGAAGGAGGCTGCCGAGAAGGCTAAGATTGAGCTTTCGAGCTCGACCTCGACCGAGATTAACCTCCCCTACATTATGCCCGTAGATGGTATCCCTCAGCACCTTGTGACTACCCTCACTCGTGCTAAGTTTGAGCAGCTCGCTGACAATCTCATCCGCGCTACCATCGAGCCTTGCCGTCGTGCTTTGCAGGACGCAGGTCTTTCGGCAAATCAGATCGACGAGGTGATTCTCGTGGGTGGTTCGACCCGTATCCCCGCAATTCAGAAGGTTGTTGAGGATTTCTTCGGCAAGGCTCCCTCGAAGAATGTTAATCCCGACGAGGTAGTGGCTATCGGTGCTGCTATTCAGGGTGGTGTGCTCACCGGTGAGGTGAAGGATGTCCTCTTGCTCGATGTAACTCCTCTGTCGCTCGGTATTGAGACTCTGGGTGGTGTGTTCACCCGTCTGATTGACGCTAACACCACTATCCCCACTCGCAAGAGCCAGGTGTTCTCGACCGCACAGGACAACCAGCCTTCGGTAGAGATCCACGTTTTGCAGGGTGAGCGTCAGATGGCACGCGACAACAAGACTATCGGTCGTTTCCACCTCGACGGTATCCCCGCAGCACCCCGTGGTGTTCCCCAGATTGAGGTTACCTTCGATATTGACGCAAACGGTATTCTGAATGTGTCGGCTAAGGATAAGGGTACCGGCAAGGAGCAGAATATCCGCATCGAGGCATCGTCGGGCTTGACCGATGCAGAGATTCAGCGTATGCGTGACGAGGCTAAGGCTAACGAGGCTAAGGATAAGGAGGAGCGCGAGCGTATCGACAAGATTAACGGTGCTGACAGTATGATCTTCTCGACCGAAAAGCAGCTCAAAGAGTATGGCGACAAGATTCCCGCAGAGAAGCGTAAGGCTATCGAGGATGCACTCGCAGAGCTCAAGGGCGCACACTCGTCGCAGAACATCGCAGGTATCGACGCTGCAACCGAGAAACTCAACGCTGCTTGGCAGGCTGCATCGCAGGATATCTATGCACAGCAGCAGGCAGGTGCTCAGCAGGGTGCTCAGCAGGGTGCTCAGGAGGCACAGCCTGAGGATGTAGAGTTTGAGGAGGTTAAGTAGTATTACTATGCTCACGAAATCATCTAAAAAAGCCATCTGATTGGTGCTTTTTGCACATCCCTTGCAAGCCAAATGCTCATTTACTTCAAGTAAACTCCGCTTTGTCTTGCTGCACGATGCACAAAAATCCCTCAATCATATGACTTTTTGGATTC
>JAGBTK010000068.1 GCA_017631375.1 Tidjanibacter sp.
AGATGCGCTCCCACAAAGTGACCTGCAAAGCGGTCACAAAACCAATAGCGAGCCTCGGGCTGCACAAGCCAGTGCTTCCACTTGGTAGACTCGTTGCGACTCCAGGCATTGAAGTTACCCGAAACATCGAGTGTCCAGCTAGGAGCCAAACCAGTCTCAATACCGAGGTTGATAGTTGCCGTAGCATCATAGAGCAGATTTGTCTTAACAGCAATATTCTGTCCTTTGACACCCAGACAACACAGCAAACTCAGCACTAATGGGATGTAGAATCTAAGTTTCATAGTGTTAAAATAATTAATTTGTATTTGTTTGTCGTTTTTGTCTTAATTTGACTTTTCGTATTACAAAAATAATTAAATTTATTAATTGTGCAAATATTTTACTCGAAAAAACTTATTAAATTTAACCATAAAATTTACCTATAGATATATAAATTATTCCTATATATACTAATTACCAGCACATTAACCCAAAATATACATAGAAAAATTTTGAAACCTAAATATAAAATTTTATTACCCACAAGTACAATTTAAGAAAGATTATCAACTATAAAAACAAAATTCATAACTACTACACCAAGTAATAGTTATGAATTTTTAACAATGAAGTCCAAATTTTAACTCGTCAACCGAACAATTCTTCAGAATTCAGCCCTGTCAGCCACTTAACCGCACTCAACCCATCCTCGCCAAGAGATAGCGAATATCGGTTCACAAATAACTCAATATGACTACGCACAACATCAGGTTTCATCTCGCGCGCGTGGTCTAGCACAAAGTCGAACGAAGCATCAGGATTGACAAAAGCATACTCCACACTCCTGCGCAGAACACGTTCCACCCTCTGACGCACCTCACGAGACAGCTCTCGGCTCGCCACAATAGCACCCAGAGGAAGAGGCAGCGAAGTTGTCTGTTCCCACTCTTCGCCCAAATCAGCAACCAGTTTCAGCCCTCGCTCCTGATAAGTAAAACGGCCCTCGTGGATCAAAACTCCCGCATCAAACTCACCCTCGGCAACACTCTCGGCAATAGTCGAAAAGAGGCGCGGCGTTTTATCGGTAATCACAGGGAATAGTCTGTCCATCAGCATATTGGCGGTAGTATGTTCACCAGGCACGGCAACCCTAAGCGATCCGTCCGAAAGCATCACGCCATCCCTCGCGGCAACAACCAACGGGCCATTACCCCTGCCAAGAGCACTACCGCTATCAAGCAGAGCATACCCCCTGCAAATTGCAGGAAGAACAGCATAGCTTGACTTACTGATCTGCACATTACCATCCAAAAGACGAGCATTCAGCTCCTCAATATCATAAAACGACACATCAAACTCCAGACCCTCGGTATCCACCAGCCCAAAGAGCATAGCATGAAACATAAATGTATCGTTCGGGCAGGGGGAGATATTCAGCGAAAGCCTCATAACTATTTGGTATAAAAATCAATAATCTTCTCTATAGCATCAGGGAGTCTTTCGGAACTCTCCTCTATAAACCACTCACTACGCGGAGCGGCCACACGGTTGGAGATAACGCGCAACTCCACACAAGGAATAGCGAGTCGGTTACATATCTGCATAAAGTGATAGCCCTCCATATTCTCAATCAGCGCGCTCGGCTCAGGGGTAGTTCCCACCCTCTCGACAGTCATCGAATCGGCAAAGGGAAACAGGCTCTCCAATCCCGCATCGGGAGCCGAGCAGACAGACTCTCCGTGTTCATTCCACTCGGTACGCACAACCACACAATCGCCAACAGCAAAACTACCGTCATAGGCTCCTGCCGTACCTGCCAGAATAGCCAGAGCAGGGCGTTCCTTACGCAAAAAGCCCTCCAAACAGCCGTGACACATAAGACCCATACCGCAGATATTGACCTTCGCACCTCGACGCATCAACGGTGCAGCTTCAATAGGGGTGGGAATAAATATGGCTATTCTATCTCTATTCATTGTCTGCAAATTTTCGGTAAACAATAGTCGGCGAAGAGGTCAGCACATCAAACTCCTCACCAAGTGCCTCATTGGAAACACCTTGCCACAAGGCAGAAAGTCTATTCGACGGAGGGGCATAGCGCAAGCCCCTCACCTCAATATCGGCCATAGGATTTAGCGCAAAAAGCGACACTGCACTACCCTCTCGGCTCTCGAAGCGGGTTGACTCCGAGATAAAACTAAACTCACCCTCCTCGGCTACCATGCTGATTCTTAATTCGGTAGCACGCGAAGCCAAAAGCATAATATTACCAATGGAGTGGTCCTCCCTGCGTCCAAAGCCACCAAGCACCACAACCTCCTCTGCTCCTTGACCCTTAACATAGTCGAGAGCCTTCCAAAGGTCGTTATGCTCCTGTTCGGGAATGTGATGCACTCTATCTGCAAACCTCTCTCTAAGATATGGAGATAGAGAGTCCAAATCACCCACAACAGCCCACGGTTCCATACCAAAGGCCAACAACTCCCCGGCAGAGCTATCGCAACACACTACTCGCCCTGCACTCTGCAATAGCGAGCGTGGCAACTCCCCTTTCGGGAAGTCGCCAGCTGCCAATATCACCCACTCGGGGCAGTTATCTTTATGAGTTAGTGGACAAACTCTCATCGTTTTTCATCATTTTAAGCCAACGACGGTAGCCAAACCAAGCCACCACCGAGTAGAGCAAATAGAGAATCGCTGTGGGGTACAGACCTTTATAAATATAGAGGGCGGCACACACCACATCAACCACTATCCACACCAACCACTGCTCAACATACTTCTTCGCCAACATATAGAGCGCAACAACACTCAGTGCGGTGGTAAAGGTGTCGCCAAGAGGCACAGTGCTGTCGGTAAAGTTAATAAGTATCAGCCAGATACCCAACATCAGCACCGCAAAAACTAAGCCCATCAGGACTATCTCTCGGCGGGGTGTATGGCTAATGGGCAACTCCTTGCCATTATCTCGACCTCGTCGCCACATTATCCAACCATAAAGGCTCGCCACGAGGTAGTATACATTGATACCCATATCGGCATAGAAGCCCGAATCGTAATAGACAAAGATATAGATAAGGGGCATAACGATATTTGCAGCCCAGAGCCACACCGAGGCGCGATACTCCAACCACAAATAGATCAACCCGACAAGGGTACCCGTTAGTTCAAGCCAAATCATTGCACTACAAAGATAGCGATTTATCAGAAACGAACTACACAGTTAAGCATAAAGTTGCGACCCGCCTGAGGGAAAAAGCCTCTGCTATCGTAGCGAGTGCCCTGCTCAATCCAACTATACGCCCAACCACCCGAAGAGTAGCGTGCATCAAAAACATTGCCCACAGTAGCACTCAATGCCACATCGGCACAATCCAAAGCACGGAAGTCGTAACCAACGGTAAGCGAACTAACTGAGTAGGCATCCAGGCTCAGAGCATCGCGGCTCGAATTATCGAGATACTGCTTGCCGACATAGTTGGTCTGCCACAAAGCACGAAACCCGCCCTTGCGCCACTCAACAATACCGCCCGCAATCACCGAAGGTGAGAAGGAGATATCGGTAGTACCCAGATTTTCAGCAACCTGCGAGTAGTTCCAATCGTCATCATAAGAGTCAACCCAAGCGACATAGTCGACAATCTTATTCGAACTCAGCGTTGCATTTGCACTCACTTTGAGCGAGGGAAGCACCTGCACAGCACCCACAAGCTCGACACCCCTGCGATAACTCTCGGGTACATTATCTGCCAAAGGCTCACCAATCTCATTCACTTCGCCCGTCAGCACAAGCTGATCGCGATACTGCATATTATATAGGTTTACACCAAACGATTTAGCCTCATCACTCCACGACCAACCAGCCTCCAAGTCGTACAAACGCTCAGGCTTAGGCTCACGGTCGCTCTTGGCATCGGTCCAATTGTTTCGGGTAGGCTCTTTGCCCGCAGTAGCAAACGAGAGGTAGATATTTTGATGTGGTGTCATCTGCCATCTGATACCTGCCTTGGGATTGAAAAAGTTGTAGCGGCTGTCTACATCCAACATCTGAGGAGCACCTGCCGACCAATCATACTTATCATTTTCGCCCTTAATGGCATAGTTCACCATACGCCACTGAACGTCGCCATAGACAAATAGGTTATCCACCGGCTCCCAATCGGCACGAAGATAGATGTTTGCATCATCCTTAGTACCAACATTAGAGTAGTAGCGGTGTGATGGGTCGAGATTGCCGATATAGTTTTTCACCCAAACAACATTGCCATAGTGGTCATTGTTGTAGTGGTAGTAGCCACCGCCCAAGGTAGCAGTCAGGCGGTCGGAGTGGTAGTCCAGAGAGAAGAGAGCACCACCCATACCATTATCCAACGCCTTGCGACGCACGAGATTACTCTCCTCAACCAATCCACCCTCAGTCATAAAGGGCTCCAAGCCATACTCAACCAGAGAGCGACCATTTTTATACTCCTCATAGTAGCCATAGCCGTCGGTGTAGTGAAGGGTTGCCTTTGCACTCCACGCGGGCGAGAAGGTGTGCGACAGGTGCAGACGATAATGTGTCTGCTGATAGAGGTCGATTTGGTTGTCATAGAAACCAACCACATTGCCCTCCTCATCTTCAATCTCACCACACGAGTTATAGCGAGGATTCTCCTCCATCATCCAATCATCAACACCGTTCCAAGCGTGATAGGTAACCTCCTCGCCACCAAACACCTGAAAACGCAATTTAGTACCACCGGAGAAATAACCGGCATCGAAACCCCAACTCTGCAAGTCTGCTCTTGCACGCTCAATAAAGCCGTCGGAGTGGATATCCGACAATCGGGCAGAGAAAATCCACTTGCCACCCACCAGGCCTGTGCCGACCTTCACGCGCTGGCTCAGTGTACCAAACGAACCACCACCCAGAGCAATCTCGGTAAACGGCTCAGGGTTGAGTTCCTCGGAGCGCAGGCTAATGGTAGCACCAAAAGCACCTGCACCCGCAGTCGAAACACCGACACCACGCTGCACCTGAACATCCGAGAGAGCAGAGGCATAGTCGGGTGTATTCACCCAAAAGAGTTTGTGGCTCTCGGCATCGTTCATCGGCACACCGTCAGAGGTAACATTGATACGGGTAGCATCCGTACCACGAATTGAAAGTGAGGTGTAACCAATTCCTGTACCTGCATCGGAACTAACTACCAATGAGGGGGTTGCCGAAAGCAGATAGGGCAAATCGCGTCCATCGTTACGTTCAGCAAGTTCCTCACTCCCCACCTCCGAAAAGGCGATAGGCGAGGTAGCAGTTGCACGACCTGCAACCACATCGACCTGCGGAATATAGTTAGGAATTGTGTCGGGCACTGCGCCCAAAGAGTGTGTTTTGTCGGACACCGAGTCCGAACTCTTGAAAGAATCGGCATATGCCGACAGATTGGCGGAGAGCACCATTGCTACCGCCCAGATAAAAAACCTCTTCATACAGATAGTTTTTTAAACATTAAACAATGAGGGGCGGTAACGGTTGTGGAACACCACAAGCACATCACGCAGTCATCTTATACGTTCTCCCTACGGCAGCATTATCTGCATCAGGTTCAAAGGGTATAATCTCAGCCCACACAAAGGGGCACCCCTGCACCTCACCCTGAGATGCACGACAAAATTAGGCAAAAAAGCCGATAAAACAAACTAAAATGAAGACTCTACGACAAAACAGTCAGCAGAGCAGAGATAGCAAACCCACCAGCAAAACCCACACACACTTGAGCCAGAGAGTGTTTGCGAAGATAGAGGCGTGCAGTGCCAAGCAACCCTGTCAGCAGTGTAAGACCTGCAAAGACCCACAATAAATCACCATATCCCACCATCACCATAACAAACAGAGCACCCATAGCACCACCCGCACCCGTCAGATGCAGACTCACCTGCCAGAACATATTGACAACCGCAGCAAAGACCGCACAACCAAAGGCCGACCACATAAATCTGCGGATAATGAAGAGCGGAAGTACATCGCCAAACAACCACCCCGAGCAACCATAAGAGAGTGCTACCATCAGTAGTGGCACAATACGCTCCTTACGGGTAGAGAGCGACCATTCGCGAATAATGCCCGTCACCTTCAGAATCATAATACAAAAAGCAGGCATAACCAATGCATTCATAGCCACCACCAGGAACACATAGTTATCAAGCTCTTCCGGCACCGCGAAGGGAATCAAATCCGTATAGACCAACAGAGCGACCATATAGAGCGGCAACACAAACGGATGCATAGCAAAGGATATGATCCTTGCCAGCACCTTGCGCCAGCCCGAAGGCTCTGTTGTAGTCTCACCAAGGCTTGACGCAACAATCTCGCTCTGTGATATTTTTTTACACATTATGGTCGAACAGATAATAAAAAGCTTTCGGTCAGGGGTCTTACAATTAGAATGTTTTACGCAATCGGGCAACAGGGATACCCAGCATCTCACGATACTTAGCCACCGTACGACGAGCAATATGATAGCCTTTGGAGTTAAGAATATCCATCAGAGCCTCATCGGTCAAAGGATGATGCTTATCCTCTCCGTCAATACACTCCGAGAGTATCTGCTTGATCTCATACGAAGATACCTCCTCGCCACTATCGGTCTGCATAGCCTCCGAGAAGAGCTGTTTGAGAGGAATAACGCCAAAGTGAGTCTGAATATATTTGCTATTGACCACACGCGATATGGTTGATACATCCAAACCCGTACGGTCGGCTATATCTTTGAGAATCATAGGTTTCAAACGACTACGATTACCATCCACAAAGTACTCGCGTTGGAAATCGAGTATCTCGCTCATAGTACTAAGCAGCGTATCGTGGCGTTGCTTGATAGCCGAGATAAACCACTTTGCCGACTCAATTTTACCCTTAATAAATCGCATTGCCTCCTGACTCTGCTCATCGCCCTCATCCGAAAGCGAGCGCATCATATCAACATATCTGCGATTAATCTTCACCTCAGGCACATTCGAGGCATTCAGGCGAAGGTCAAATCTGCCATCCTGCACATCAAGGATAAAATCGGGGGTAACATAAGGAGCGCTCTCCACGCTGCCACCCGAATAGAGATTGCCGGGCTTGGGCGAGAGATGCATAATCTCCTCTATAGCAGCCTTCAACTCATCCTCCTCAACACCGAGGCGGAGCAGGAGTTTATCATAGTGCTTTTTGGCAAACTCATCGAAATAGGTAGTAAGTATCCTACGTGCGAGTTTGCGCTCGGGGCTACCCGTAGCAAGGCTGTCAAGTTGCAGCAGCAGACACTCCTGCAACGAGCGAGCACCCACACCTGCCGGCTCCAACTCGTGAATCACGCTAAGCATATCTTCAAGTTCCTCAATGCCGACATCCATACTGAGGCTAAATGCCAAATCATCCGATATAGAGAGCAGATCGCGACGCAAGTAGCCACTATCGTCTATGCTGCCCACCAAATACTTGGCAATGGAAAGCTGTCGTTCCGAGAGTTGCTTGTAGCCGAGTTGCTCTTCAAGAAATTCGTGGAAAGATACTCCGCTCGACACAAAGACTTGTTGCTGCTTATCTTCGGGACGATAAGCAGCCGGTGAGTGAAGTTTATAGGAGGGGATTTCACCCTCTTTGATATACTCATCGACACTTATATCCTTCTGCTCACCCTCCTCGTTAGTTGCAGGCTCTGCCACATCCTCATCGAGGATAGGGTTCTCCTCTATCTCCTGTTTGATGCGTTGTGTGAGCTGCAAGGCGGGCAGCTCTAGCAACTTAATCATCTGAATCTGTTGCGGTGATAGCTTCTGGAGTTGCTTCTGGAGTTGTCTTTGATTAATCGTTGCCATATTGATACTTATTTTTTTGTGTTAGGTTCTACAATCTCTGTTATTGCTTCTTACATCTAAAAAATAAGTTTCGGTTAGTCTTGTTTCCTATTGATTAATTGGAGCAATAGGAATTATGGGAGTTATGGGAGTTATGGGAGTTATGGGAGTTATGGGAATAATAGGAATAATAGGATATTTTCTACTACTCCCACTCCACCTTAAAAAGTCGTATGGTGCGGGGATTTTTAGGCGGGGGAGTCTTTGTGGCTATGAGCATACTTGCTGTATGTGATTAGTCACAAAGGCTCGCCCAACACCAAAATCACCCACCAGACGGCTTTTTATATTAGAACTCGGCGTTCTTAGGAGTGCGGGGGAAAGGAATAACATCACGAATGTTACTCATACCTGTCACAAAGAGGAGCAAACGCTCAAATCCGAGACCAAAGCCACTGTGAGGTGCCGAGCCCCAACGACGAGTGTCGAGGTACCACCAGAGCGACTCTTTGCTCATACCGAGCTCCTCAACGCGTGCATTCAGCTTATCAAAGTCTGCCTCACGCTCCGAACCACCGATAATCTCGCCAATCTTGGGGAAGAGAACATCCATAGCGCGCACGGTCTTGCCATCCTCGTTCTGCTTCATATAGAATGCCTTAATCTCCTTAGGATAGTTGATAAGGATAACGGGCTTTTTGAAGTGCTTCTCTACGAGGTAACGCTCGTGCTCACTCTGCAAGTCGCAGCCCCAATCGCAGGGAAACTCAAACTTCTCGCCACTCTTCTGCAAAATCTCGATACCGTCGGTATAGTCGAGGCGCACGAAGTCATTCTCAACCACAAAGCGAAGACGCTCGGTGAGCTCTTTGTCGTACATCTTCTCAAGGAATGCGAGGTCGTCTGCGCAATTATCGAGAGCATACTGCACAAGGTACTTGATAAAGTCCTCAGCGAGGTTCATATCATCCTCCAACTCATAGAATGCCATCTCGGGCTCAATCATCCAAAACTCGGCCAAGTGACGGGGAGTATTGGAGTTCTCGGCACGGAATGTGGGACCGAAAGTGTAGATCTGCGAAAGAGCCAAAGCACCAAGCTCACCCTCCAACTGACCACTAACGGTGAGGTTGCAGGGCTTACCAAAGAAGTCCTGCGAATAGTCGATTGCGCCATCCTCAGTTCGGGGAGGATTCTTCATATCGAGGGTGGTAACCTCAAACATAGCACCCGCGCCCTCGCAGTCCGATGCGGTAATCAGCGGGGTGTGGAAGTAGTAGAAACCTCTATCGTTGAAGTACTTATGAATAGCATATGCCATTGCGTGACGGATACGGAGCACTGCACCGAAAGTATTGGTACGGGGACGCAGATAGGCGATATCGCGCAAGAATTCCAAGGTGTGACCCTTCTTCTGCAAGGGGTAACTCTCGGGGTCTGCCTTACCGTAAATCTCAATCTCGCGTGCCTGCACCTCAACGGGCTGACCGGAGCCTACCGACTGAACAAGCATACCCTCTACGCGAAGGCAGGCACCGGTGGTGATATTTTTGAGCAACTCCTCGGGGAAGTCGTTAGGATTGACAACAATCTGGATATTATTGATTGTCGAACCGTCGTTAAGTGCAATAAATGCGACGTTTTTGTTACCGCGTTTGGTGCGGACCCAACCCTTAACCGTTACTGCCACATCCACCTCAGTTGAGCGGAGAATCTGGGCAATAGTTACTCTTCCTGTAAAAGCCATTTTCTTATCTATCTAAAAAAGTTCGTAATTTATGTTCGTTTTCTTCGGTTTGCTCATCACACTTACGACCTGCCATAAGGTACAAAGCAAAGCAACTGCAAATATCGTATTTTTTTATATGCAAAACAAGCATACTGAGCAAAATAACCACTCCTTCGCAAAGAAAGGGCCTCGATTGTTGCAATTACCACACAAATATACTATATTTGTCAGTTAAACAAACCAATAATATTTTATTTTGACACAACCATCTGACTATGGAAAATTTAAGAAATCTCACCCCCGCAGAACGCGAGCAACTCATTAAACAGGGTTGTTCTGCCTCTTGTTGGGACTCCATATATGTTGGCAATGGTTTCAGCACAAGCAGAGTGCGTACCTGTCATTTTGAGGGTCGTGTGGAGATTGGAGCAGATGTAACTATCGGTGGAATAACCACTCATATAAAAAACTACCGCATTGAGGATGGCGTTACAATTGTCGGTGTCGGCAGATTGGAATGCGACTGCCTCTCCTCTTTTGGCGAGGGTGTTATGGTGGCAACAATCAACGAGGCAGGAGGTCGCGAAGTACCTCTCTACCGAGGACTCACCGCCCAGCTTGGCTATATTATTGCCCTGTATCGTCATCGCACCGAGGTTATTGAGCGTATCTTAAAGATGATTGAGCAGGATATTGCCACTCGTCGCTCCGAGATGGGCATCATTGGCAAGGGTAGCAAAATCCTGAATTGCAACATCATCAAGAACACAAACATCGGCGAGGCGGCTACTCTTGACGGAGTAAGTCTGCTGAGTAACGGTACTGTCGAGTCCACAGCCGACTCCCCTACAACCGTAGGAATAAATGTGCATATGACCGACTTTGTAACTGCTGACGGATGCCATATAGACAATGGTTCGGCACTCAATCGCTGCTACATAGGTCAGGGCGTAGAGCTTGGCAACTTCACGGCAAGCGATTCGCTATTCTTCGCCAATTCGCATTGCGAAAATGGCGAGGCTTGCAGCATATTTGCAGGCCCATATACCGTTTCGCACCACAAGGCAACACTGCTTATTGCAGGTATGTTCTCATTCTTCAATGCCGGCAGTGGCTCCAATCAGAGCAACCATCTCTTCAAGACAGGACCAGTCCATCAGGGCATCCACCAGCGTGGATGTAAGTTTGCGAGTGATGCATATATGATGCTGCCTATCAAGAATGGTGCTTTTACGGTAATTCTTGGTCGTCACAAGAACCATCCCGATACCGAGAATTTCCCGTACTCGTATTTGGTTGACAGTCAAGATATTTCCTTATTAATTCCTGCTCATAATCTTGTAAGTTACGGCACAGTTCGCGATATTGACAAGTGGCCCAAGCGCGACAAGCGTAAAGGCGACAAGCAGGACATCATCAACTTTGAGGAGTGCAACCCCTTTATCGCTGAGCGACTGCTGAACGGTCTGAGCATACTCAAAGAGTTGGGCGCAAAGGAGATATCGGAGTACTACAACTACGGTCGTATGCGAATCAAAGCTTCGATGTTGCGTCGTGGTATTAAGTTATACACTCTTGCACGCAGCAAGTTTATTGGCACAATGCTCAACACAGCCCGCACAGGCGTTGAGGTTGACGGTAGTGGTCACTGGATTGATGTAGCGGGTGAGTATATGCCCCTATCGGCTATGGAGAGGCTGTTGGCAGATATCGAAAACGGCACTCTTACAACCACTGAGGCTATCACACAAAGACTCGCCTACGAGAATACCCTTTATGCCGACTATGCACACTCCTGGGCTATAGATAAACTCACCGGTGTATTGGGACACACCCCCACCGAGGAGGAAATCGGCCGTATGATAGAGATGAGCATTGAGGCAGAGCGCGACCTGAAAACAATGGCTGAAAAAGACAGAGAGAAAGATAAGGATAATGTAATGCGTATAAGCTACGGTATCGACTCAACATCCGAGGAGGATATTGTGGCTGATTTCAATGCAGTCAGATTCCCAAACACCTAAAATTTTACACTATTTATGAGATATTTATTTGTCACTCTATTTACCATAATTGCAACATCTACCCTCACTGCGCAGGAACGCACCGTCACCAAAGAGAATAGGAGCGACTATCGCACCGAGTTTGTCACCTATGGTTCACGCGAGGCTTCACTCGCACAGAAACCCGATGGCGAGCGTTTCTATATGGACCTGACTAAGCAGATGGTGGAGGTAAAGCGCGGAGAGAGTCTGTTCTATGTGATTGACGAGATAAATATCCCTATGATCTGGCGCGACAGAGATGTATATATACATACCGAAGGCTCTCGTAATGGTCAACGCATATATGTTAACACCAAATATGCAGGAGCAAGTCGCGACAACAGAGTAACCTCCGAGCATAACATCACCCCGCTGCTGGTTGATGGTATAAACAACTTTGTAGTGGAGTGTATTGACGACACTGCCAAGCCGGCAGATCGCACACCCGACAGCCGAGCAAAGATAGAGCGTATCTGGTTACACGCACAACCGCGTCTCGGCATCTACGACATTCGCGTCTCGGCACTCCCCGACTCCACGGGTAAGCGTGGAGCATTGACACTCGATGTAATTGTCAACTCATCCTACAACTACGAGGAGCCAATTGATGTGTGCTACGATATCTATTCGCCTGAGAATGAGTTAAAATACTACGATGTACGCGAAACTACGGTTGCAGGTAACTCGCGCGATACCATACGCTTTGAGGCAGATTTCCCAGGCGCAGTGGAGCGTCAGTGGAGCGCATCGTCGCCCAAACTCTACACCATCACCGCCTTTATGCGCAAGGACAAAATCATCACCGAGTATGCTACCTTCCGCATCGGTTTCGGACAGACCACTTGGGAGGGAAACACCATTTTCCGCAACGAGAAGCCCATTGAAATTCGTGCATCGCGCTGGGAGAGCACTCTCTCCGAGAGCGAGGCTCAAAAGAGCATACGCGACAAGAAGAAACGAGGCATCAACACACTCTACCTTGCCTATCCGCAGCCTGCCTGGTTCTACGCACTCTGCGACAAGGAGGGTATATATGTAGTCGATACTGCGAACATCAACACCGATGGCTCGTCACGCAAGGTTGGTGCATCGACCGTCAATGACCCCGCCTGGCTCGACGAATATCTCGACCGCGTACAAGCGATGTATTTCCGCAGTCAGCTTCATCCATCGGTAATCGCTTTCCGCCTTGCACAGCCAAGTGGCAACGGATACAATCTATACAAGGCCTACCAATGGCTCAAAGAGCAGGGCGACACCCGTCCCGTAGTCTACGACTCGGAGGGCGAGTGGAACAGCGACCTGAGCCTGCCTGCACCCATCGAATAACAGAGCGAGCAATGAAGATAGAACTTATTGTTGTCGGCAAAACCGACCTGGCCGAGGTGGCGAAACTTGTGGAGATGTACTCCTCGCGTATCGGCCATTATCTTAAATTTGGGCAGACTGTAATTCCCGATCCCAAAAACCGCAAATCACTCTCCGAGGCAGAGCAGAAAGAGCAGGAGGGAGAGGCAATACTGCGCCTCATAGAGCCAAGCGACCACCTTGTACTTCTTGACGAGCGAGGTAAGGAGAGCAGCTCGATGGAGTTTGCAGCGTGGCTGGGCAAGCGTATGGCAGCAGGGACCAAGAGACTGGTATTTGTAATCGGAGGCCCCTACGGTTTCTCGGAGAAAGTATATTCCAGAGCCAATGAGAAGGTGTCGCTCTCGAAGATGACCTTCTCCCATCAGATTGTCCGCGCACTCTTTGCCGAGCAATTATACCGAGCCCTGACTATTCTAAACAATGAACCATATCACCATCAATAACCTATGAGATTTTTACACATTTTGGTTGTGGGGATGGCGGTGTTGTGGGGAAACAACGCCAATGCAACTACCCCCTCCACACAGCAGTTTGACAACTATTTTGCCGACCGCACCCTGCGCATCGACTATATCTTCTCCGGCAACCACACTCATCAGATGATAGCCCTCAACGAATATGCAGAGTGGGAGGGTTGGGTTGGTCGCAGAACAAATCTCGATCAGCTCGCAGTGGCAGGCAATGGCGACATCACCGTGCGCGATGCCAAGAGTGAGAAAATAATCTACCGCAACTCCTTCTCCTCGCTCTTTCAGGAGTGGATCAACGACAGCTCGGCAGTGGGCGCAGAGCAGAGCTACCAATTCACACTACTTGTGCCTATGCCCCTTGATGAGGCTGAGATAACAGTCACACTCTTTGATAATCGTCGAGGCGTACAAGACTCCCTGCGCCACCACTTCAACCCCAAGGATATCCTTATACGCAACTTCGATCACACCGAGAAGACCGATGCCGAGTATGTATGGAAAGGTGGTGATGCTAAAGATGTGATCGATATCGCTATTGTAGCCGAGGGCTATGCTGAGGAGGATATGGAGCTATTTATGGAGGATGCACATCGCACCTGCGAGATACTCTTTGACTATGAGCCTTACAGAAGTTACCGCCACAAATTCAACATTCTGGCCGTTAGGTCGGTATCGAAAGATAGCGGAGTATCTATCCCTCGAGAGGACCTGTGGCTCAGTACCGCCACTTCGTCGGCTTTCGACACCTTCTACTCCGACCGATATCTGACAGTCAAAAATCTGCACGGCCTTCACGACCGACTCGCAGGCTTGGACTACGAACACATCATCGTACTCGCCAACACCGACACCTATGGTGGAGGCGGTATCTACAACTCCTACGCACTTACAACTGCCCACCACCCACTCTTCCCGCAGGTGATGGTACACGAGTTTGGTCATAGTTTTGCAGGACTGGCTGACGAGTATTTCTACGACACTCCGGATGCCTTCACCACCGAGTTCTACCCTGCCGACATTGAGCCCTGGGAGAAAAACATTACCACCCTCGTTGATTTCTCCTCCAAATGGGAGGATATGATACCTGAGGGTACTCCTCTGCCCACTACCGAGGGTGCTAATCGTAATGACTGCACCACACTCGGACTCTATGAGGGAGGTGGCTACCAGACCAAAGGGGTCTATCGCCCCACCCCCACCTGCCGTATGCGCGACAACTCATCGCCAGCCTTCTGTCCGGTTTGTCAGAGCGCAATTGAGGAGATGATTCTTTTCCACTTGGAGTAAAGATACCTTAAAATAAATAGAAGCCACCTTAAAATTCAGGGTGGCTTCTATGTTTTGGAGGGTGGAGATTAGAACTTGTCTATAATCTTTTTCAGATTGCCTGAGGAGTCGAATTTGAGTTTCATACCGTCAGACAACTCCACAATCCAGTGACGACCTCTTCGTTCAACGGTCATCAACACCTCTCCGGGGTAGGTCTGACTGACATAGTAGTGGATACGAGGAGGCATAAGACGACGAGGAACATCGTAACGACTGAGGTGTACCTTCTCCCAATCACCATCGGCAGAGAACTTCACGCGCGAGTTATCGCGGAAGCGCACATTATAACTTGTGTGACCTCGCGAACGATCCTTGTCAATGCTTTTAATGTCGTTTCGGTCGAAATAGGTGTTCACAAAGGTTTGTGCCGATACGGGGAGTTCGTAGAATGTTAAGTGGTGATTATTAGCACCTTGACGGCTATTGTGATAGTGCGCAGGTTGTGCCGAAAGGGCTGTGATTGCTAAAGCCGTAGCCAAGCATAGGATAATTTTTCTCATACCAATTTCGTTTTAGTTATACAGAATTCGGTCAGAGCAAATAGTGTGCAAAACCGAATGTGCGAAATAGAAAATGATTGGCACGGCATTTGCAGAGTATTTTGGTTGTCGGACGACTGCTCCGCTTTGCGCCGCGAGGCACAACCGCCGAGTGTCACTTCACCACTGTGAAATACTCACCAGCCGTCTGCCAAGGTTTCTTCATTTATTTAAGTTTGGGTTAGTAGTTTCTAAGGGCATCCGCTGTGAGGCGTGTGCCCTTTATTCTTTTGAATAGCTGCGGGTTGCACACACTTACTCTAACGGCATAAAAGCCTCAATCAGCACCCCTCCCGCCATTTTTATTGCTATTTTGTTACTCGCAGGCTATCTAACAATTGCTATAACCCTAAAAATCCATACCTTTGCAAAAACGAATAGCAAGACAATAATGAGAAAAATCACAAATATTGAGTTGGGTCGTCCCTCAGTGGAGGAGTTTGCGGCAGCGGAGAAGTTGCCCGTAGCGGTGGTGCTTGACAATGTGCGTAGTGCCGGCAATGTGGGTTCATTCTTCCGTACCTGCGACGCATTTGGCATAGGCGAGATTATCCTCTGCGGTATCTGCGCCACCCCACCCTCAAAAGAGATACACAAGACCGCTCTCGGGGCTGAGCAGACGGTGGCCTGGCGTCACTTCGCAACAACAACAGAGGCTATCGATGCACTCCACGCTGAGGGCTACACCGTACTCGCCATTGAGCAGGTAGAGGGTGCAGAGATGCTCGGAGAGGCTGCACTTGCAGAGCGCACACCCCTTGCTCTTGTCTTCGGCAATGAGGTTGAAGGCGTATCGCAGGAGGCTGTCGATATGTGCGATGGAGCAATCGAGATACCCCAAGTGGGCACCAAACACTCGCTGAACGTAGCCGTAACGGGCGGTGCAGTGCTGTGGGAAGTTTTTAAAACATTATACCATAAAAATGACTAACTAATAGCAATAAGTATTATGGCTAAATTACAGGCAATTTATGAACTTTTGCAAGATAGCGATTGCGAAGATTTCGTTAATATTTGGAACGAGAGTATATGTGTGTGTGGCGATGGAGACCGCTGTATTTCTGAGATGAAAGATATAGATAGCGACCTTGATGGTTTGAGTGCAACTACAATAATTGAGGCTGTACTATATACGGGATTCAATCTAAACCACGCTTTTTATGGTTGGGTAGAGGGTATCCATTGTGAGTATCTGCAATCATTTGATGACCCTTGTCAATATGAGGGTATTGATTTGAATGTACTGCTAAAATACATAGAGGAATATGATGATGAGGTTGTAGAAAAGTACATAACATCGAATTCCTTATTCAAATACTTCTATCAAGCGTATTTCCCTAAAGTAGAGGAGCAGCGAGTAAAAGATATTCTTAATGAACTTATTGCAACGGGAGAATATGACTTGGTAGGTGGTGATTGGGATAATTTTGCAGATTTAGTACAGGAAAAATTATAAGATGTCAAAATATCCTCTTTCCTAAAACTC
>JAGBTK010000069.1 GCA_017631375.1 Tidjanibacter sp.
CTACCAGCCGGTGGTGAACGATATCAACTCGCAATATCCCGAGTATAGCAACCCCTTCTACTTCAACCCTGACCAGCCGATTGACCCCAATCTGCGCCGTCAGTTGATGTCGGGTGCTTATTATGACTTCAACCTGCCGTGGAACTTTGGCTTCAACTTCTCGATTAGTTATACCAACACGGGTCTGCGCAAGGTGATTACCAAGACGCTCGGATTTCAGGGTAGCCTTAACCTCACCGACAAGTGGGGTGTTACCTTCAATGGCGGTTACGACTTTGATGCTCAGAAGATTACCCCTGGTGTGATTACCCTCTCCCGCGACCTCCACTGCTGGCAGATGAACTTCTCGTGTGTGCCTATCGGTGCGCGTAAGAGTTGGAGTTTCAATATCAGTGCTAACTCCTCGCTGCTGAAAGACCTCAAATATGAGCGTAGCAGCTCCTTCTACGACAACCTCTACGAGTAGTGTAGGGCTTGCTGTGAGGAGTGTCCAAACTTCGGAAACACAGACACAAACTAAATAAATGTATAAAAACGTAACAACAATGATTAAAAGAATTGGAGTTTTACTTATGACAGTAATGGCACTGAGTAGTTGTGGCGATAAACTTGCCAACAACCCTTTGGTAAATCCCGCACAGACCCCTTTTGGTGCGCCTGAGTTTAGCAAGATTGAGGTTGCTCACTATGAGCCCGCTTTCGACTATGCTATTGAGCAGGCACGCGCGGAGTATGATGCAATTATCAACAACCCTGAGGCTCCCACCTTCGAGAACACTATCGAGGCTATGGAGCGTGGTGGCGAGCTGCTCAACAATGTGGCAGGTATCTTCTATGCCCTCAACGAGTGCTTGGCAACCGAGGAGATGCAGCAGGTGGCTGAGAGAATTCAGCCCAAGATGACTGCATTCTCGAATGATATTAACCTCAATCCCGAGCTTTTTGCTCGTGTTGAGGCTGTGTGGAACTCACGCGAGAGTCTCTCGCTCACTCCCGAGCAGAGCAAACTCCTCGAGGATACCTACAAGGGCTTCGTGCGTGGCGGTGCTGCTCTCGATGAGGAGAAGAAGGCTCGCTATCGTGAGCTCTCGACCGAGCTTTCGGGTCTTACCTTGAAGTATGGCCAGAATGTTCTCTCGGCAACCAATGCTTTTGCTATCAACATCACTGACGAGGCTGTTGTGGCAGAGCTTCCCGACTTTGTGAAGGACGCTATGGCATCTGAGGCTAAGGGACGTGGCGAAGAGGGCTGGACTGTATCGTTGCAGCAGTCGAGTATGTCGCCTTTCCTCACCTACTCGACCAACCGTGAGTTGAAGGAGAAGGTATGGCGTGCTTATAACTCGCGCGCTCTGGGTGGCGAGTTCGATAATGGTCCCGTTATGCAGCGCATCGCTGCTGTGCGTATGGAGATTGCCAATATCTTCGGCTATCCTACCTATGCTGACTATGTATTGGAGGAGCGTATGGCAGAGAGCCGTGCAACCGTTGACAACTTCCTCAATGAGTTGCTCACCGCTACTAAGGCTTATGCAGACAAGGACTACCAGACAATCGTTGACTATGCATACAAGAGTGGCGTTTATAGCGAGCCCTTTGAGTTTATGCCCTGGGACTTCGCATATTTCAGCGAGAAATACAAAAACGAGAAGTATAGCTTCAATGCCGAGGAGGTTAAGCCCTACCTTGAATTGGAGAGCGTAAAGCAGGGTATCTTCACCCTTGCAGGCCGCCTCTACGGTATCACCTTTACCGAGAACAACGAGCTTGACAAATACCATCCTGAGGTGAGCATCTACGAGGTGCGCGAGGCTGATGGCGAGTTGCTCGGTCTGCTCTATATGGACTTCTTCCCCCGTGCTACCAAGCGTGCTGGTGCGTGGATGACCAACTTCCGTGAGATGTACTACAACGCCGAGGGCGAGGTTCGTCCTTTGGTTACTATGTGCTGTAACTTTACCAAACCCACCGAGACCAGCCCCTCGTTGCTCACCTTCGATGAGTTTGAGACCTTCCTCCACGAGTTTGGTCACTGCCTCCACGGACTCTTCGCCAGCGGTCAGTACTCCTCGCAGAGCGGTACCAATGTATTCCGCGACTTCGTAGAACTGCCCTCGCAGATTATGGAGAACTGGGCTACCGAGTCGGAGTTCCTCGACCTCTTTGCAAAGCACTATCAGACCGGTGAGAAGATGCCCGCAGAGCTTATCGAGAAGATTATTGCTGCCGGTAACTTCCAGGCTGCGTACGCTAATGTGCGTCAGGTATCGTTCGGTATTGTCGATATGGCATGGCACACCATCACTGAGCCTGTGACCGAGAATGTTGAGGCATTTGAGAAACGCGCTATGGCTCCCACTCAGGTATTGCCTCTCGTTGATGGCTCGGCAATGACCACATCGTTTACCCATATCTTCTCGGGTGGCTATGCAGCAGGCTACTACAGCTACAAGTGGGCTGAGGTGCTTGAGGCTGACGCATTTGCTATGTTCGAGGAGAACGGTATCTTCGACCAGGCAACCGCTAAGGCATTCCGCGACAATGTACTCTCAAAGGGTAGTACTGAGCATCCTATGAAGTTGTATGTTAAGTTCCGTGGTCACGAGCCTCAGGTGGATGCGTTGATTAATAAAATCCTCCGATAAAAAAAAATCATAAAATTCCCTCAATTTTATGACTTTTTTTGTGGGGATTGGAGTTGTAGAGGGTGAAATATAAAAGCGTCTATGACGCCCCTCAATTCTTCGACTTTTTTGGGGTGCTCACGAAGCCATCTGGCTTGTAAATTTTGCACTTCCCTTGAAAGGCTTCGCCTCATTTACGCCAAGTAAACTTCGGCTTGCCTTTCCTCACGAAGCCCAAAATTTCCTAAACCATATGACTTCTCGACTTAATAGGGTTTAGTTAGATTAACACTGAGAGTGGTATCGAACCACTCTCAGTTTTGTTTTGATAGGGCGGGTAGGAGTAATAGGAGTTGAAGAGAGTTAAAGTTCTCTCCCTATTCTCTTATTTCCCATAATTCCTATTACTCCCATAATTCCCAAATCTCTCCTTCCACCTCTCTCTCAAAAAACAACAATCGGGAGTAGTGCACCACTACTCCCGATTGTTCTATATATCGGCCAAAGACTTTATTTCAGCACAAAGTTCTTAGCCACAACATCTCTGCTGTTGGTACCTACCATAACGCTGAACTCGCCGGGCTCGCTGCCGAATACGAGGTCGTCATTGTAGAAGCTGAGCATCTCGTTGTCGATCACAAACTCAACGGTCTTGCTCTCGCCGGGCTGCAATGAGATCTTCTCGAAGCCCTTCAGCTCCTTAACGGGGCGGGTAATCGAGCCAACCAGGTCGCGGATGTACATCTGCACAACCTCTTCGCCTGCTACCTTACCTGTATTCTTAACGGTAATAGAAGCGGTGATGGTCTGCTGTGCCGAGATCTCCTCTGCCGACAAGGTAAGGTCGCCATACTCAAATGTTGTGTACGAGAGGCCGTAGCCGAAGGGGTAGAGAGGCTCGTTTACAACATCCATATAGTTGCTGCGGAACTTGGTATACCAACCACCCTCAGGCAGAGGACGACCTGTATTCTTGTGGTTGTAAGCCATAGGCAACTGACCTACGGTGCGGGGGAAGGTCGAAGGCAACTTACCGCTGGGGTTAACATCGCCAAAGAGCACATCAGCCACAGCATAACCAGCCATCGAGCCAGGGAACCATACATCCAGAATAGCATCCATCGCTGAGTCCTCCTCCACAATCGACATAGCGCGACCGTTGAAGAGTACCATAACCATAGGCTTGCCAAGTTTCTTCAACTCGCGGAGCAGAATCTTCTGTGCGTCGGGCATATCGATATTGCTACGCGATGCCGACTCGCCACTCATACCTGCAATCTCGCCAACAACAGCCACAATCACATCTGCCGAGCGTGCTGT
The DNA here is from genome assembly GCA_017631375.1 of Tidjanibacter sp. Classification (GTDB taxonomy): domain Bacteria; phylum Bacteroidota; class Bacteroidia; order Bacteroidales; family Rikenellaceae; genus Tidjanibacter. Next base: position 3,945 of record JAGBTK010000069.1, read on the forward strand.
GCGGACAGCCTCGCGTACCATAACATCGTTGTTGAGGGTTGCGGGATCAACGGTCATCTCCTGAATACCTGCGCCCGATGCGCCATAGTTTCTTGCTGCAACATCGTCAAGAGTAATCTTACTACCGGGGGCATATACCACCTTTGCCTTGCCCTCGACAGCCTCGCGGATACCTTCAACCACCGAAATACCCTCACCGCCACGCAACGACCAGGGGCCGAGCATCTCTCTGGGAGCGTCAGCCAACGGACCTACGACAGCGATAGTGCCTTTCTTAGCCAGAGGCAGAGTGTTGTTGTCGTTCTTGAGGAGTACGAAGCTCTCGGTAGCTGCGCGGCGCGCCTCTGCCTGATGCTCCTCGGTGAAGAGAACCTTCTCTGCACGCTCGTCGTCGAAGAAGCGATAGGGATCCTCGAACAGACCGAGCTTGTACTTAGCCTCCAACATACGACGGCAAGCCTGATCGACGAGAGCCTCGTCAACCTCGCCGGAGCGTACCATCTCGGGGAGATACTTTACAAAATAACCGCTCACCATATCGAAGTCTATACCTGCCTCGATAGCGCGTTTGGTTACTGTGCGCTCGTCGCCCAAGCCGTGACGCCCAAGTTCCATAATACCTGTATAGTCGGTAACTACAAAGCCATCAAAGCCCCACTCGTCGCGCAATACATCATTCATCAACCAACCGTTTGCGTGTGCGGGAGTACCGTTAATCTCGTTAAACGATGCCATTACCGAGCCAACACCAGCCTCTACGGTTGCCTTGTAGGGACCGAAGTACTCGTTGTACATACGATTCTTACTCATATCCACGGTGTTATAGTCACGACCACCCTCGGCAGCACCGTAGAGTGCATAGTGCTTAACACACGACATAATGTAGGATGGATCATCATACGAGCCGTCGCCCTGGTAGCCACGAACCATAGCAGCACCCATCAGACCACCCAGATAAGGATCCTCGCCAACACCCTCGGCAACACGGCCCCAGCGTGGGTCGTGCGAGATGTCGACCATAGGACTGTAAGTCCAGCAGATACCCGATGCACTTGCCTCGATAGCGGCAATACGCGAAGCACGCTCCACCAAGTCGGGATTCCACGAAGCGGTCATACCCAGAGGAATGGGGAATGTGGTCTGGAAACCGTGGATAACATCCATACCGAAGATCAGAGGGATCTTGTTGGGACTCTCCTCTACGGCAACACGCTGCAATTCACGCATCTGCTCCAGACTCATAATGTTCAGAAAACCACCCACAAGACCTTTGCGGAGAGGCTCTACAGCATCATCGCTCTGGAACTCGCCTGTCACGGCAGTACCCAGACCTGCGGGAAGCTCGAGCTGTCCTGCCTTCTCTTCGAGTGTCATCTTCTTCATCAATGCATCGATGAATTTATCCATCTCTGCATCCGGATTCTTTGCGCAGCCTGTCAGCAATAGTGCCGCAACGGCTGCAATCGAAAGTAATTTCTTCATACTGTTTGTGTAATATTATTAGGTGTGTGTTATGTATAGTTAAAAATTCTTGTATTGGAAGGTCCAGTCGGCAAACTGGGCTGATGGCTCACCGAGGAATACACCCTTGCCCGAGGTGTTGCCTTTGAGCTGCCAATCGAGCCAGAGGAGGGTCAACTCGGCAAAAGTACCTCCGTGAGGCTGAGTGTAGGAGCCGCCGTGACCGAGGTCAGTGTTGGCAAATACTACGGGCTGAGTGGTGATAACAGCATAGTCGCTCTCGGCATTTTTATAGGCGATATCTGTCGGACCTCCAATCAGATAGGCAATCGGGCCACTCAGACGCACAAGGTCGTCTTTGTTGACTACATCGCTCAGGAAGTCACCAGGGCGGGTGCAGCCACTGTTGAGAGGTATGATGGTGCGGATGCGCTCGTCACCGGCAGTGCCGATTACGAGTGCCTGCGAGCCACCACACGACTGACCGAGGGCGCACACGTTGTCGGTGTCGGCCTTGCCGAAGAAGATAGAGCCACTCTTCTTACTCTCCGCAGCCAACTTGTCGAGTTGTGCGTGGAGGTCAAGAGCTGCAACCTTCTGTACGGGCATATCGGGTTTATCCTCACCCTCGGGCGACCAGAACCACTCCTGCTCCACCTTCTGTCCGGGCTCCTGATATGGGCCTACGGCAATCACAATATAGCCGTGCGAGGCAATCTCGGTGAGATAGTTCTCAAAACCTATCGAGGTGTTTGCGCAACCGCCATTGCCGAAGAGCAATACGGGGAGCTTGCCCTCCTTCTCCACCGCCGCAGCCATATAGGCCGGGCGGTAGAAGGTGTAGTTCTCGAAGCCACTCTCGGAGGTCATCACAGCTTTATATGGGCCTGTGCCACCATCCTCAATCGTCATCTGACGGAGTGTCTGTGCCGACAGCGAGCAGACAGCCAGAAGAGAGACTATAAGTGCTAAAAGGCGTTTCATAATTATCGGCGCTGAGTTACGTTAAAAGGTACAGTGCGTGCCTGGATAAAGCACTCGCCAGCCCACTCCATAGCGTGGGGCAGACATTTGCGCCAGAATTTCCAGTCGTGAGCACCATCGGCAATGCGGATCTCGACAGGCACATTCTTGTCCTTCATCAGCAGGAAGACTTCTGATTGGTCGCGGTTGAGCTCGTCGTCGCCACACTCGATGCAGAAGTTAACCATACGCCTCTGCTGGTCGCTCATATTATTAATAAGGGTATAGACATCGTTCTCATACCACGCTGCGGGAAGGTCGCCATCTTTGGTCTTGGGACCGAAGTAAGCCTCGGCATACCATCCCTGATCCTGACGGAAAGATCCGTTCAGGTGGTTGGGACCAAACATACCGATACTCATACCATAGCAGGCGATGAATTTGTCGGGGTGTTTCAGTGCATAGAGCAACGAGCCAAAACCACCCATCGAGAGGCCGGAGATTGCTCTGTATTGTCGCTCGGTGCGGCAACGATAGGTAGCCTCAATGTGGGGAATAAGCTCTTCAAAGAAGTAGTCCTCGTAATTGAAAGTGCCGTCATATTTATTGGCATACCAATTCTGAATACCGTCGGGCATAACGATAATCATCTCAGGGGCAATGCCATCGGCAATTGTGCGATCGGCAATCTCTGCTGCCTGACCCTTCAAGAGCCAATCCTTCCAATTGTCGCCGCCACCGTGCAAGAGATATAGTACGGGGTAGTCGATAGAGGAGGATTCGTAACTCTCGGGAAGATAGATTGAATAGTGAGTGGTCTGGCCGAGGATTTTGCTCTCCAATACGCGATCATTATAGGCTGTGCCTTGCGCACTAAGCGTTGTACAAGCAGCCAAAGCAATGAATAAAGAGATAATTCGTTTCATCCTTCCCACTATTTAAAAACCTTCTGTACGAACGATGCAAGATTCAAACGCCATACGCTCCAAACGTGGCCGCCGGGGTAGGTCTCGTAGGTTACATTATAGCCCTTGTCGCGCATCTCGGCAACCACCTTCTCGGTACCATCGATACGGTTGTCCTCAGTACCGCACGAGATATAGAGCAGGTCGAGGTTGTTGTATTTCTTAGTGTTGGTGTAGATACCGGGCATCTCTTTCTCAGCGTCGAAAGCACCTGCGCCTACCGAGCCACCGAGCAGACCCGAACTGAAAATACCAATGTTGGCAAACTTGTCGATATGACGGAAACCGATGTAGAACGACTGACCGCCACCCATCGACAGACCTGCAACGGCACGACCCTTGCGGTTGGTGATAACATTGTAGTTAGCCTCGATATAGGGAACGATATCGTTGGTCATCGACTCGTAGTTGTCAAAGCCACTTGCGAAGGTCAGACCCTCTTTGGTGGGCAACATCTGAGTGCGGGCTGCATACTCCGAGGGGTTGCCGTTGGGCATAACCACGATCATAGGTGTTGCCTTACCCTCAGCGATGAGGTTGTCCATAATCTGACGGGTGCGACCGAGTGTTGACCAAGCATCCTCGTCGCCACCGCCACCGTGCAACAGATAGAGAACGGGGTATTTGGTGCGCTTGTCATTGGGGTTGTAGCCTGCAGGGGTATAGACATACATACGACGAATCATATCGTTTGTCGAATCCTTGTACCACACCTGCTCCAAGTCGCCACCACCGATACGTTCCTTGTAGAGGTCGGCAGTACCGCCATCCACCAGCACAGCACTCATAAAACGAGTACCGTCGCGCTGAACGAAGATATTTACGGGATCGAGGGTGCTGACACCGTCAACGGTAAAGGTATATGTGTATAGTTCCGACTCGGGGCGGGGGAGAGCGACGCTCCATACGCCGCCATCACCACGGGTCATCTTGCCCATCTTCTGAGCCTCAGCACCGTAGCCGAGCCACGAGGGGCTAACACTAACCTCAGTAGCATAGGGTGCGCTGAGGCGGAAGATAACGGTAGAGTCGGTCACCTCGGGCGATACGATGGGCTGACGACGGGTGAAATTCTGCAACTCCTGCGCACTGAGCGATAGGGCTGCTGTGAGTGCAAATACAGCACAAAGGATACTCTTCATTTTCATAGTAGTAGTTATTTTAGTTGTTTCTATTTCATATGTGCGCGGAAATGGGCATCTACCATATCAAATAGGGTATCTGTCCAGAACTCGTAACTGCCGTGATCTGCGCCCTCAATTTTGTAGAACTTATAGTCATAGCCACACTCTTCCAGCTTGTCGGCCATAATCACACTCTGCTCGAAAGGTACTGTACGGTCGCTGTTGCCAGTAACAATCATAATGGGGGCGGTCTGTGCAGCGCGCTCGGGCGAAACGTAGGTTATGGGGCTGAGGGTCTTGACGATATCGGGATTCTCCATCACCTTGATTCCGCCAAAGATGGTACCTGTGGGGCTACTCTCCGAGATATGGTCCCAATTGCCACGCTCAAACTCCTGCATACGCAACACATCGGTTACGGGATAGTAGGCCACGCAGGCGTTTACATCAACGCTCTCAGTGCCGTATGCCTCGGTATCGAGTTGGGGCTGGTCGGCAGTCACGGTGAGCAGCAACGAGAGATTACCACCCGACGAGTCGCCCCATACAAAGAGGTTGTTGGTGTCGATGCCGTAACGGGCAGCATTCTTGCGCAAGAAACGGACAGCAGTCTTAATGTCCTGAATCTGTGCGGGATATTTAGCGGTGGTCGAGGGACGGTGCTGGACACTTGCCACCACATAGCCACGCTTCGCAAACTCCATCAGATTGGGCACCTGCGAATAGACAGCCTGAGCATACCAGGCAGCACCCTGAATAAATACCACGCAGGGATACTTCTTGCCCCAACCACCTGCGGGAGTGATAAGTTGGATTACCAGATCCATATCGCTCTGGTGGTCATAGACAACATTACCCTGATAGTTTACCGAAACACGCTCATTTTGAGGAATATCAGTAAGGGTTGTCATTGCCTTTGCCTCTGCCTTTGAAGGTTCAAAGGGTGCTGAGGAGAAGTTGGGTTGGAGCTGTGCGCTCAGTGTCGCGCAAGCAACCAATGCGATGAGAGAAGTAATAATCTTTTTCATAGTTTGTTTTATTGGTTTGTGAAAGTTAGTTATTGTCTATTGTTGCATCCTCATTGGCGGGGACAAGCAGGCTCTCCTCCTCAATGTACTTGTCGGGGAGTTGTTTTGAGGCTTTTGCTCCCAATGTTTTGAGGTTTTCTGTATGTCGTAACACATTGCCGCGACCCGTGTAGAGTTGACCGATAGCCTTGTCGCACTCCTCGGAGGCATTGTTGATATTTTTACGCACAGACTCCATAGTGGCCATAAAGCCCACCACTTTGTCGTAGAGTTTGCCACCCTCCTCAGCGATTTTCAGTGCGTTGCGGTTTTGCTGGTCGCGTCGCCAGAGGTCGTCAACGATTTTGAGTAGCGCAAATAGGTTGGTTGGCGAGGATATGATAATCCTGTTCTTGTAGGCCTCCTCCCAGAGTGCGGGCATTGCATTTATCGCCTCGATAAAAGCACCCTCGGCAGGGATAAACATAATTACAAAATCGGGAGATTTGTCACCCATAAGCTCCTGATAAGATTTTTGTGAGAGCTCTTTTATGTGACTCTGCACCGATTTTATCAGGTTTTTGAGTGCCTCTTGTCGTCTGTTGGAGTCCTTAGCCTCGATCATATCGGCGTGGGCGGTAAGAGTCATCTTTGAGTCGATAACTATGCACTTGCCGTCAGGCAGATTGAGCACTATATCTGGACGGAAATTGTTGCCCTCGTCGCCTTTGAAACTCTTCTGCACAGAGTAGTGTATTCCCTCTTCGAGATTGCTGCGATCAAGGATTGTTTTGAGAATCAACTCGCCGAAGTCGCCCTGCACCTTGGAGTTGCTGCGTAGCGCTGTGGTGAGGTTGTTGGTCTGCTCGGTGATAGTGCGATTGAGCTCCATCAGCTGTTTGAGCTCTTGGCGGAGCGAGCCACGCTCGGTGTTCTCCGAAGCGTAGATCTTCTCCACTCTGTCGCGGAATTCGACAATTTTTTCATTGAAAGGTTTGAGCAATACATCTATCGACTCTTTGTTTGTCTCCTTGAATCGTTTGGAGTTCTCCTCCATCATCTCGCCCGCCAGATGCTTAAACTCAGCGCGGAACGATGCTTGGAGTTTGTCGAGCTCTGCTTTGTCGCTCTCAGCCTTCTCGGTGAGGCGTTTGTTCTCGGCACGCAACTCGGTAAGGGTGATCTCCGACTTGCGGAGTTCGCAGTTCTGGCTCTCAATCTTCTCGGAGAGTTCGCTGTTCTGCTTGACGAGATCGTCAATTCTCAATAACGATGTGCGAGCCTCGGCAAGTTCCACCTCGCGGCGATGTTGCTCGGTGCGGGCAGCTGCTAAATCACTCTCGACAGCCTCTTTTTCGGCCGAGAGAGTCTGGATACGCTCATCAAGACGCTTCAGTTGTCGAGTATCAAAAACAAAGAGTCGGATGATGACTAACAATACAAGCAATCCGAAAATAGCAGCCAATATGATAGCAGTTGTTCCCATAGTCAATATAAATTAGATATTATCATCTCAAAATTAAGTAAAAAATACGGTTTTTTCGCTATTTTTGTGGAAAATATTGCGGACAATTGACAGGCGAAAGCTTTTGTCCGCCACAAGCCTGAGAAAAATTAATAAAACAGAACATATATAATGAAACGAATTATCTCACCCTCAATGCTTTCTGCCGATTTTGGCAATCTTGCTCGCGATACTCGTATGATAGATGAGAGTGCTGCCGAGTGGGTACACATCGATGTTATGGATGGCCGTTTTGTGCCTAATATCTCATTTGGCTTCCCTGTACTGAAATCGATTGTGGCAGCTACCGAGAAATTTATGGATGTCCACCTGATGATTGTTGAGCCGGAGACCTATCTGGAGCGTTTTGTCAAGGCGGGTGCCGATCTGGTTGTTTTCCACGTTGAGGCTACCGAGAAGGTGGAGGAGTGCATTCGCATCATCCACGAGGCAGGTGCTAAGGCAGGTATCTCGATTAAGCCCGGCACGCCAGTAGATGCTATCCGCGAGTGGTTGCCTATGGTTGATCTGGTGCTTGTGATGGGTGTTGAGCCCGGTTTCGGAGGTCAGAAGTTTATTGAGGGCTCGACCGATAAGGTGCGTCAGCTCAAAGCATTGCGCGAGGAACTCGGTGCCGACTATCTGATTGAGCTTGACGGTGGTGTCTGTCGTGATAATGCGGAGATGCTCTTTGAGGCTGGTTGCGATGTTTTGGTGGCTGGTAGTGCTGTCTTTGGTGCTGCCGATCCCAAGGCTGAGATTTTGGCACTTTTGGGCGAGTAATCTATGGTATCTGTTGATAATCTGACGATTAGTTTTGGCGGGTGGGACCTCTTCAAGGAGGTGTCGTTGCTCATCAACCCCAAAGACCGAATTGGTCTGGTGGGTAAGAATGGTGCCGGCAAGACCACTCTGCTGAAAGTTATAATGGGACAGCAAGCCCCCACTTCGGGTGTGGTGACTCGCTCTGCCGATACTACTCTCGGCTACCTGCCACAGCAGATGGCGGTGGCCGATACCACAACCCTTGCCGAGGAGACCGCGAAGGCCTTTGAGGAGGTGTTGGAGTTGGAGGCGGAGATTGCTCGTCTGACTGCAGAGATTGCCGAGCGTGATGATTACCACTCAGCTGAGTATGAGGCACTTCTCCATCGACTGAACGATGCTACCGACCGACATAATATCCTTGGCGGTAATCATCGCGATGCCGATGTTGAGCGCACATTGCTTGGTCTTGGCTTCCGTCGCGAGGATTTTGGAAGGGCGACAAGTGAGTTCAGTGGCGGTTGGCGTATGCGTATCGAGCTTGCCAAGTTGTTGTTGCGCCGTCCTTCGGTAATCCTGCTCGATGAGCCGACCAACCACCTCGATATTGAGAGTATCCAGTGGTTGGAGGGCTATCTGAAAGAGTATGACGGCTCGGTGGTGATTATCTCCCACGACAGGGCATTTCTGGACAATGTGACCAACCGTACTGTTGAGTTGCTGCTCGGTAAGTTGTACGACTATAAAGTTCCTTACAGTCAATATGTTACCCTGCGCAAGGAGCGTCGCGAACAGCAGCTTGCAGCCTATGCAAACCAGCAGCGACTGATAGAGAAAAGTGAGGAGTTTATTGAGAAATTCCGCTACAAACCCACCAAGAGTAATCAGGTGCAGTCGCGTATCAAGCAGCTCGAAAAGCTCGACCGAATTGAGGTTGATGAGGAGGATCTGAGCGCGTTGAATATCAAATTCCCTCCTTCGCCACATTGCGGACAGATTGTTGCCGAGGTGCGAGGTGCGGGCAAGAGTTTTGGCGACCACCACGTCTTCTCGGGTGCCGACTTTATTATTGAGCGTGGCGATAGGATTGCCCTCGTGGGTCGTAATGGTGAGGGTAAGACTACCTTTGCGCGTATGCTGATTGGCGAGTTGGCAGCTACTGAGGGCGATATCAAGGTGGGTGTAAATGTCGATACGGGCTATTACGCTCAGAATCAGGATGATTTGATGGACGGTAACTTTACCGTTTACGATACCTTGGACCGAGTTGCTGTTGGTGATATCCGCACCCGTCTGCGCGATATACTTGGTGCTTTCCTCTTCCGAGGCGAGGATGTCGACAAGAAGGTGAAGGTGCTCAGTGGTGGTGAGCGTTCGCGCTTGGCTATGGCGCGTATGATGCTCTCGCCCCACAACCTGCTGGTGCTCGATGAGCCTACCAACCATATGGATATGCGCTCAAAGGATATTCTGAAGCAGGCCTTGCTCGATTATGATGGTACATTAGTGGTTGTGTCGCACGACCGCGAATTCCTTGATGGTCTGGTAGATAAGGTTTATGAGTTTCGCGATGGCGGTGTTAAGGAGTATCTGGGTGGCATCTACTACTTTATCGAGAAGCGTCGCCTGGCATCACTTGCCGAGGTGGAGCGTCGTGCGCCTGAGGAGCGAGTGGCGACCTCTGCGGAGCCTTCGCGTGGCAAGCAGGACTATCTGCAAAAGAAGGAGCAGGAGCGACAGATTCGTCGTACTCGCTCGGCTATCGAGGCCGCCGAGAAACGCATTGAGGAGTTGGAGAGAGCAGTGGCAGATTGGGAGAAGCGTATGGCCGATCCTGCGGCACACGGCATAGACCTTGCCGACCCTGCCCACTTTAAGGCATACAATGAGTGTAAACAGCAACTTGCCGATGCAGAACACGAGTGGGAAAAACTCAATTACGAACTTGAAATTTTAACAGACAATCTATATTAAAAGTATGGAAAACGAAAACAAGAGTGGCTCGAAAGGCAACTTGATATTTGGTCTGCGCCCCGTTATCGAGGTTATCGAGAGTGGCAAGCAGATTGAGAAACTCTATGTGAAAAAGGGTGCTGAGGGACAGCTGATGAACGACTTTAAGGATCTCTGCTATCGTGCCCATGTGCGCTATCAGGAGGTGCCCGTTGAGAAGCTCAACCGCCTTACCCGTGGCAATCATCAGGGTGTTGTGGCTCAGATGGCGGCTATCGACTATGTGGCGTTGGAGGATATTCTGGAGCGTGTGCCAGAGGATGAGACTCCTCTGATTGTCCTCTTCGACGGAGTGACCGATGTGCGCAACTTTGGTGCTATTGCCCGCAGTGCGGAGTGTGCTGGTGCTCACGGACTGATTGTCCCCTTGAAGAATAGCGCACCCGTAAATGCCGAGGCTATCCGTTCGTCTGCAGGTGCACTGACCCGCATCCCCGTACATCGTGCAGGCTCGCTGCGCAATACTTTGAAGGCACTTGCGGCAGAGGGTATGCAGATTGTGGCAGCCACCGAGAAGAGCCGCAAACTGCTCTACGATGCCGACCTGACTAAGCCTACCGTTATTGTGATGGGCAACGAGGAGAAGGGCGTGTCGAAGGAGATTATGAAACTTTGCGACGAGCAGCTCGCTATTCCGATGATTGGTGCTATTGAGTCGCTCAATGTATCGGCAGCAGCGGCTGTTATGCTCTTTGAGGTTGTTCGCCAGAGAATAGGTTAGTTCTGGCACAGATGTTTGGACTTTTCGGCAAGAGAAAACCTCTCCGCACAGTCAGCCGTATGCCACACGACAGGTGGGGCGAGGTGGAGGTTGTGCGCTCGGAGCGTGCAAGGCGTATCTCACTGAGCGTCAGAGCCGACGGTACGGTGAGGCTGACTATGTCGCCCACTGCACTGATGCGTCAGGCGGTGGCCTTTATGGAGAGCCGTGCAAAGTGGATTGAGAGGGCGCGCCGAAAGGTGGCTGAGCGAGGCAAACCCGACCTGCGTAGCGAGACGGAGCGCGCTGAGGAGCGCGAGAGACTGAGGGCGGAGGCTAAGAGATATCTCCCGCAAAGGGTTGAGGAACTCTCTCGACTCACGGGGCTGAAATATGGCAGGCTCTCTGTTCGCGCATCGCGCACCCGATGGGGTAGTTGCTCGGCGAGAAACGATATCAACCTATCGCTATACTTGATGAAACTACCACCGCATCTGATTGACTATGTAACTCTGCCACACCCGCCACAAAGACCACTCCGAGCGATTTCACGCTCTACTCGATAGCCTCTGTGGTGGCCGCGATAAGGAACTATCCCGTGAACTTCACAACTACCGACCAAATTAGTATATAAACGAATAGCCGAGCAGCGATGCTCGGCTATCAGTTATTTATAGGAAATACTTAATCTTGCTGCTTTATTTGAATGCAGATATATTCTGGTCCAGCGGATTCATTTATATATAAGGTAAATCTACGACTGCAATTGCTTGTGTTAGGTTCTGCGAAGAGTTTAAGAGTATTTCTCGCCTCCTTGTAAGTACTTGCAGTCAACCAATCGTATTTTACCGTAATACTATCTTTTAGGCCATTGGTATCGACAAAAGAGTCATGTTTTGAGTCGCCCGCAACGAGCCATCCTTCGTAGATTGTAATACTAAAGATTGGCTCTTCACCAACATAACTAAACTCGCCGCCCTCTTTGGATAGTATGATTTTGTCAGGAAAACCACCATCAATTTCTTTCCTAAATGAACCAATAATACACGAAGAACAAAACAATAAGCAAGTTATTACGCTAACAATCACTTTTTTCATAATTATGGGAGTTCATAAGTAATAATTCTGGTATATCCATTATAATTAAATACATTTGGGTTATTATAACTATAATCATATTCTGCCATATCAGAACGAAACATTCCTGACGCATAGTAACCGTTATGTCGACTTTCCCAACCTAAGTCGCAATGAACCATTTTGAAAGTATGCGTTTCTGTTGTTGTACTTATTAATTCTCTACCAAGATACTTTTCTATTGTTTCAGTGCGAACTTTAGTTTTATAACCATCGATGTTCCAAGCATGACTACTAAAAATATTAACACCTGGTACCGCACATATTGCAACTGGTTTATCATTATCAATCATTGTTTTTACAGTGTTGAAACTATAATCTCTTAGGTCAACATCATCATAATCATTTTCAAACAAGATAAATGTTAACTATATGGTGGTACTGCAAATATATTAAAACCAAAGAAATAAAGCAATAGAGTAAATAAAATAGGGTGTCCCGTTAAAGGACACCCTATTCTGTTATTACTTAGGAGATTAGTTCGAATAAACCTCGTTGCGGGGCAACTTCTTGTCGAGGTTAGCGGTGCCCAGCGAGATAATCGCCATAGCAGCACCTGCCTGCTCCTGATATTCGGGAACGCTCTCGTTAAAGTTGTCGCGCTCGGTGTGCCAAATCTCGCTATAATTGAAGTCGTAGCCCTTGGCGTCGTTCTCGCGCATATTGATAGTGGGGATGCCCTGCATACCGAATACCGAAGCATCTGTACCACCCATACTTGTAGGCTTGGGCGAGGGGCGCATTGCATTTACAGTAAAGCCATAATCGGGGTAGAGTTCGCGCAGAGGCTCTGCCATCTTCTCGTACTCCTTAACCAAACTCTCCGGTACACTGATGCTCGTGTAGGCCAGAGGACCACCATCGCGGTTGAAGAGGTTAGAGATACCATCGAGCTCGTCGGCGTGAGCCTTGACCCAAGCCTGAGCACCCAACAGACCAAACTCCTCGGCAGCGAAGAGGATAAAGTACATAGTACGAGCGGGCTTCGCACCCGAGAGAGCAATCATACGAGCCGCCTCCATAGTTACGCTTACGCCCGAACCATCATCAACACCACCGGTTGCCACATCATAAGCATCGAGGTGACCGCTGACCAATACATACTCATCGGGGTACTTGCTGCCCTCAATTTTTGCTACAACATTGTGGTACTTAACGGGACCCATCTTGAAGTGGTTGCGGATGTCAAATTCCAGAATAACATCCTCTCTCTCCTTTGCAAGTCGCTCAATCACAGCAAACTGCGAAGCGTCGAGTTTGATATCGGGCACGGTGGGAAGTGTCTCAAAGGTGATATTGGGATTCTTAACCACGCCCTTGTCATAGAGTGCGCGCATAGGGGGAGTTGCGGGCTGGATAATACCCAGGATACCTGCCTCAACCATCTGACGATAGAGAATTGCAGGGGGATTATTGAGCTCCTTCAAAGGTTCGTTGGTGCCATTTGCGCGGTTGCGAGCCTGAATCTCGCGGTTCTCGGCAGTGATCTGCTCATTCTCGGCAATAGCCTTAGCGCGTGCAGCATCGCCCTCGGCAGAGGTGTCGATAGCCCAGCCGTCGCTCTGGCTGCGGAGAAGTACCCAAGCACCTTTCAGTTTGCCCTTCACGCGGTTGAACTCAGCCTCGGTGCGGGGCTCCATAACAACGTGACCACGCTCCACACCCGTAGTACCCGAAGTGTAAGAGGGGGTTACAAAGTGGAGATGGGTGAAGCCTGCGTCGGCATTGAGGATTTTGCCAAACCAAGGGCCGCGGTTGAAACCAACCCCCATTGTGCCGGCCTCCTCAATCGAGACCTCCAAGCCCCAGCTCTCAAACTGCTTTGCTGCCCACTCGACAGCATTATCATAGTTGTCGCCACCCACCATACGACCACCGAAGCGGTTGGTGAGGGTGCGGAGGTGGGTTACTGTCTGGTTGTCGTTCTTTGCCATCTCGACAATTTTCTTCACTGCGGCACTCTGTGCCATTGCTCCCACGCTCATCAGCACGGCGAGCAGAGTTACTCCAAATCTTTTCATAACTATCTTATTTTGGTTCGTTTTGTCGTTGTTGTTTGTTGTGGCGCAATGCGCTTAGAGCAAAGATACTCTTTTTTCGGCTATTTATACTATTCACTATTACTATTTAACAAATTATCTTCAACTTGTTGGTTTTTATCTCTGGTACTCTTTTTGCACACACTCTCTACGACAATTATTGTTTTACCAACTAATATATTAAAAGTATGAGTGGAATCACTAAACGCAACCAGAATTGGCTGCCCTCCATCTTCAATGACTTCTTCGACACCGATTGGCCTGTGGCTACCCTCCCCACGCGTAGCACAACCCCCGCTATCAATGTTCGTGAAACAGATAAGGAGTATATGGTCGAGGTGGCAGCACCCGGTATGACTAAGGATGACTTTAGCGTTTGCATCGACGACAACAACTACCTCGTACTCTCGGTGGAAAAGCAGTGCGAAAATAAGAATAACGACAAGGAGGGACGCTACCTTCGTCGCGAGTTCTATTGCACCTCTTTCCGGCAGGCCATTGTGCTCCCCGACAATGTGAATAAGGATAAGGTGGAGGCGAAGATGGATAAGGGTGTGCTCTGCATCACTCTGCCTAAGCACGAGCCAACTGAAAAACGCGAAACTCAACGCCAGATTGAGGTGAAGTAGTTCGAGTTTGTGCCTATTAAGAGTGACGGGCGTGTGCAAATTATGTTGCTCACGTCCGTTTTTTGCTGTTTGACCGGTGGGGGAGTTTGCGAAAACAAAACAAAAGCATAATTTTGTTTGTGTTTAACTAACTCTAAACAAACAGTAACTATGAAAATTTTTAAAATGATTGCCCTTGCAGCGGCTGTCTGCTTCGGCACAACTGTTTCCGCACAGGAGACCTTCACCGTAAAACTTAACGATTCGCCCCACGGCAAGGTTATCGTTACCCCCGCACTCCCCGCTGATGGTGTGGTAGCAGCTGGTACCGTACTGAAAGTTATTGCTACTCCCGATGCAGGTTGGGTATTTGATAGCGGCTATGTAAGCCCCCAGAGCCGTTTTGGCTATGGCGCATATACCGAGTATATGGCCCCCATCTTTGAGGTTAAGGTTGACAAGAATATGGCTATCGGCGCATCCTTTATGGAGGCTTGGCGTCTGGAAGGCCACCGCGTAATCAATGATGTAGTCTATGCAAAGCCCGGTGAGAAGGTTTTGAAGTATGACGTATTTATCCCCGAGGGTGCAAAGAATCTCCCCGGTGTTGTTATTATCCACGGTGGTGGTTGGTCGAGCAACTGCGAGGATATTATGCGCGCACTCGCTCGTGAACTTATCAACGATGGTAAGTATGTAGTAGCAAGCATCGACTACCGTTGGATCAACAATGGTGATGGCGATGCTACTCCCAATACTATGGCTAACCTCATCGAGGACTGCTATGGTGCTATTCTCCACATCCAGGAGCACGCTGCTGACTACGGTATGGATCCCAACAACCTCGCAGTGACCGGTGATAGCGCAGGTGGTCACCTCTCGGCTTCGATGGCAACTCTCATTGAGCGCATTGGCGACGGTGGCTTTGGTGTTAAGGAGGGTGTCTACGAGTATAAGCCTACTTATATGCCCGCTGGTATGACTACCGCAGATGCACGCGAGAGCCTGAAGGCTATCAAGGCTGCTGCTCCCAGCTACGGTGTATTTGATGTTGCTACTCTGGGTCGTTATGTGCAGGGTCTGGATGATGCTGCAAAGAAGGCTGTAGCTCCTATCGACAATATTCCCGACGCTAAGGTTCGTAAGGTTGCTCAGTGGCAGGTGCTCGGTACTCGCGACAACCTCATCAAGCCCGCACCTTGCCAGGCTTATGTTGATGCTCAGAAGGCTAAGGGGCAGGAGGCTTACCTCGTGATGGTTGAGGGCGCAAGCCACGCTTTCTTCGATTGGAAGCCCGACCAGCGTACTAAGGATACCTTCATCCAGTATGGTGTTCCCTATGCAAAGCAGATGAAGGAGTTCTTCAATACTGTCTTCTACAAGTAAGATACCTCTGCCTTAGAAAAGGCATTAAATAAAAAGTTGTCTGCAACGAAGAGTTGCAGACAACTTTTTATTTAAGAGTGTATGACTCGTAGTCCGTATTATACAATACCCTGGGCCATCATTGCATTAGCAACTTTCATAAAGCCTGCAATGTTTGCACCCTTAACATAGTTGATGTAGCCATCCTCCTCAGTACCATACTTGATGCAGGTCTCGTGGATGTTATTCATAATCGAGCGCAGGTTTTTATCTACCTCCTCGCGGCTCCACTTCAAACGCATAGAGTTCTGAGTCATCTCCAAGCCCGAGGTCGATACGCCACCAGCGTTTGAGGCCTTGCCGGGTGAGTAGAGAATCTTTGCCTTCTGGAATGCCTCGATAGCCTCGGGGGTCGAGGGCATATTGGCACCCTCAGCAACGCAGGTACAGCCATTTGCCAACAGCATAGCAGCCTCCTCGCCATTAAGCTCGTTCTGGGTAGCGCAGGGGAGAGCAATATCGCACTTAATCTTCCAAGGACGCTCACCCTCAAAGTACTGAGCGTTAGGATAGTGCTCTGCATACTCGCGGATGCGACCACGATAGATATTCTTCAACTCGTAGATGTACTCCCACTTCTCGGCATCGATACCGTCGGGATCATATATAAAGCCGTTGGAGTCACTCATCGTAACCACCTTGCCGCCCAACTCAATAACCTTCTTGGCTGCATACTGCGCCACATTACCCGAACCGCTTACACACACTGTCTTGCCCTCAAAACTCTCGCCTCGGGTAGCGAGCATAGCCTCTGCAAAGTAGCACAAGCCGTAGCCTGTAGCTTCAGGACGAAGTGGCGAACCACCCCAATCGATGCCTTTGCCTGTCAGTACGCCCGTAAACTCATCGCGGATGCGCTTATATTGACCATAGAGGTAGCCAATCTCACGACCACCTACACCGATATCGCCTGCAGGTACATCAGTATCGGCACCAATATGGCGGTAGAGTTCGGTCATAAAACTCTGACAGAACTTCATAACCTCCATATCGGACTTACCCTTAGGGTTGAAGTCGGAACCACCCTTGCCGCCACCCATCGGGAGTGTGGTGAGTGAGTTCTTAAAGGTCTGCTCAAATGCGAGGAATTTCAAGATGCCAAGATTGACGCTCGGATGGAAACGGATACCACCCTTATATGGACCAATCGCGCTATTCATCTGTACGCGATATCCACGGTTGATCTCCACCTCGCCCTTGTCGTTGATCCAAGGCACGCGGAAGATTACCACACGCTCTGGCTCTGCAATGCGCTCCAAAATCTTCATCTTGCGCAGGTGGGGACTTGCAATCATATGTGGTGCAAGGCTCTCGACAACCTCGCGTACTGCCTGATGGAACTCCTTCTCGCCCGGATTCTTTGCGATGATTTCGGCCATAAAATCATCTACATACTTTTTCTCCTCATTTGTCATAACCTAACTCTTTTTGCTAATAGTGTGTGAAATGCTCTCACGGTGGAGAGTGTTGTTTGACTCAAAAGTAATTTTTTCTAAATTAATTTGCAATAGATATGCACTTTTAACCTTCAAATAGTGTTATAATAGATAAAAAATATGCATAAATCGAAAAATTTATGCATATTCTATAACTATTGTATATCTCCGATTTCCCACATACCGCCCGGACCAAAGATATTCTCGAGCCAAGTATCGAGCAGGTTGGTGCGCAGTGCCACATCGAGAATCGTAAACCTGCGACGGATGCAGACTGCTTTGCGGAAACTCTCTTTCAGTCGGCTGCGGGTGATACCAATCTGGCGAGGCATTGTGGGTGCGCCGACAAGTGCCAATCTGCGCGACACCTCGGCAAACGGGATAAGCTGTTTGCTTAGTCGCTCGCGAATCTCGGGCCATTTGAGTTTCAGCATTGTGAGCTGACGACGCAATAGACGACGCGAGAGGTGCTTTGCCATAGTCTCGGTAACGGCAATGCTCAGGAAGTCCGTATCGCCAAACATCTGGCGTACCTCGTGCGCCTGATCCTCAGCCTCAGGCCAAGCCTCAACAGCCGCCTCTACATCGAAAGTCGAGAAATCGGTGGCCAACATCTGCTCGTAGAGCGCTGTGACGGCCAACATACCGATACTAACCTTAAATCCGTGCGAAGGGGTGTGGCCCTCGAAGGTGTGTTTCTCCATATCCCATAGGTGGCTGAACTGATGCTCGGCACCCGATGCAGGACGCGATGAACGCAAGCCCTGCATAGCGAAACCACCCAATACCAGACCCTCAACCAGAG
This sequence comes from Tidjanibacter sp., assembly GCA_017631375.1. GTDB lineage: Bacteria > Bacteroidota > Bacteroidia > Bacteroidales > Rikenellaceae > Tidjanibacter. The sequence goes on from JAGBTK010000069.1 coordinate 21,897, forward strand.
GCTCGATAGCGTCGAGGTTGCCCTGCTGGATACCTTTTGGGTCTTTGAGGGAGTGGATGAGTCCGTCCTGGATGATTGACCAATAGAAGGGGTCGATATGCTCTACGCCCAGCTCATCTGCTAAAATCCAATCTGCACCTGCCGTAATTTTTGCGAAGAGGTCGGCATATCCTGCTGCGGTGAGCGAGGAGGGTGCCTGCGCGATAATTGCTGTGTCGGCCAGAATTGCCTTGGGGGCGGGGCACTCGAAATCCTTTTTCTCGCCATTGTAGGTGATAGAGGCTCCGTAGGCTGCATAGCCGTCCATTGAGGCAGCCGTTGCTACACACATATATCGCTTACCGTTTCGGTAGGAACAAATCTTTGTAAGGTCGTTGATTGTGCCTGCGCCCACTGCAACGGGGATAGCGCGAGTGCGCGAAAGGCAGGCGTCGAGTTGAAGAACATATGTGAACTCGGCAAAGAGGTTGGGATCGGTGAAGATAAAAGGCTCATCCTGCTCCACGCCGGCTGCGGTGAGGGCTTCTGCCACCTTTACACCTACTTTCTCGTAGGTCGAGTCGTTCGAGATGATGATGGCTTTTCTGCCTGGGAACTGCTCCTTGAACATTGCGCCCACATCGCCAATGATGTTAGGGCCAACGGCAAGAGCCTTGGTTTGATTGGCAACTGAAAGAGCCTTCTCGATTCTATCTTGATTACTCATTTGCTTTATGCTTGATAACTAATCTGTTGCACCGTTTTGTCGCTACTTGTTTCTATATAGCACCGCTTGTCTGTCGGCAATACAGAGCTTTGCGGGCTGGGTGATAAATAGTAGGCTGTCAAAACGACAACATTTTCCATCACAAATATAAATATATTTGATTGAAAAAAAACTATTTTTCCCAAGTAATTTCATCCGACCTCTCCTTAAAATACAATAATAGGCCGCGCAACCTTCTGTTGCACAGCCTATTGTATAAAAATATTCTATTGGTCGGTAGTAGTGTTTTGCCGAAACAGAGCAGTCTGTTTTACTCCTCTTTCTGCGACTCGATAAAGTATTTCTGACTCTTAATCAGGTTACGCGACTGGAGTACCATTGTCTTGGTTTCGTTGAGAATGGTCAGATAGAGCATACTTGCTTTGGTGCTGGTCGCCTTGGTCTTGATGCGACGCAGCTGATTCTTGATAGCATCTGCTATCATCTCAAAGAGGTTGTCACGCATTGTCAATACCTCGTCAAGGTCGCCAAACTCATTGGTCTTCAACATATTGTTGATGCTGCTGTAAATCTGCGACACCTCCTTGTTGATTCTCAGCAGATCCTCTACCTGTTCCTCGCTCATACCGCGATGGTTGTTGTCGATATGCTCAAAACAGGGGCGGGTGATGTGAACAAGCGACTTGGTCATCTCGCTCATATAATCGACCACCTGCACATAATAGTGACCGGTGTTGATATAGTTCTTTTCCAACTTCTGAATAGCAGGCATCACCTCATATTTTCGCTCACGAGCCACATAGAAGAGGTTGTTGGCGCGACGCACCAGCGAGCGCAGTTGTGCGCGATCCTCGGCAAGAGTTGCCTCAATAGTCTGTTTATAGATATTGGTAGTCTCCTCCATTGTGTGGCTGATCTCGGCAATCAGTGCGGGAACAACATTCTCCTCGTTTGAGAAGATGTTCTCCTGTGCCTTTGCTTCATTACCTGTATTTTTCTTCTTGCGGATTGTGTCGCGGAAGAGCAGGAAGCCGCAGAGCAGAGTGATGAGGATAATCGAAATTGTACCACCCCACATAAGGAGATAGGTTACAACCAGCGCAATCAGGAAGGCGATCAGCGCAGTCAGGAACCAGCCCGAAATGACGGTGAATACACCTGTGATGCGATAAACGGCACTCTCACGCCCCCACGCCTTATCTGCGAGCGACGAACCCATAGCCACCATAAAGGTAACATAGGTGGTCGAGAGGGGGAGTTTCAGCGAGGTTGCCAGAACAATCAGAATCGAGGCTGTGGTAAGGTTAACGCTTGCGCGCACCATATCAAAGTTGGCCTTGTTCTCGCGGCTCACCTTCGAAGGCATAAAACGCTTGTTGATAGCCTTCTGCATCTTCTCGGGAGCATTGCGAACATACCAATTGTTCATATTCATCGCTGCACGTACAATAGCACGCGATACGGCTGTCGAGCCGAAACGCTCGGGACCCTCGTCCTGCGATGCGAGGTTGATCTCTGTTTCGCTCACCTTCTGGGTCTTTTTAGAGGTGAAGAGAGTGACAACCATAATCACGCCTGCTGCCACAAGATAGAGATAGTTTGCCTTGACAGGCTCATTCAGCATACCCATCAGAGTATCCTCGCCGCCGCCCATCGAGCGGATGATATTGTAGGAGTCGATACCTGCGATAGGTACACCGATGAAGTTTACAAGGTCGTTGCCAGCAAATGCCAATGCCAAAGAGAATGTACCTGCAAGGATAGTGATTTTGAGGATATTAACGCCAACTCTCTGCAACAAGAACATCAGTGCCGAGCAGGCTGCCCAGGTTGCAAGGATAGAGAGGCCAAGATTGTTCTCTACGAGTGTGTAGAAGTCGGGGCTGATAATACCCGAATTCTTCAAGCCCTTGAACAGAGCGAAGTAGATGATTACGGTAAAGGCAATGCCGCACCACAGCGAACCAAATTTACGGAAGAGCTTCTCGTAGTCGAATGTGAATACTAATCGGCTGATAAACATCACTATAGTACCCGATACGAAGGCGATGGCTACCGAAGCCAGAATACCACCTACGATGGCTAGTGCCTTGCCTGAGTTGATAAATTGCGAGAGGCTTGAGATAGTGAGTGTGGGGTCGTTGCTGATGCGAATGGAGGCAACGGCAATTGCAGCACCTAACAGGCCAAATACCAGCGACACGGTGGTCGAGGTGGGCATACCCAACGAATTGAAGAGGTCAAGCAGGATAACATTTGCAAACATTACTCCGAGGAACAACATCATCACATCGTTAAATGTGAAGACCTCGGGATGGAAAACTCCGCTGCGTGCTACCTCCATCATACCGCTACTCGTCAGAGCGCCAATCATAATACCCACAGCCGCCACTGACAGGATAACCTTGCGGGGTGCAGCTTTAGAGCCGATTGCCGAGTTGAGGAAGTTAACGGCATCATTGGTGACACCAACAGTCAGACCGCTGATTGCCAAGATCACCAGCACGACCAGAATAAAGATATAAATACCGCTCATACGGTCCTACGAAATAGATTTATAGGGTTATTTTTACGCTTGTTTCTTCCTTTTTGTGTTGGTTTTTCTTTCGAAAAACTGCGCAAAAATAATCCCTTTTCCCTAATTCGCCCAACAGCAATATGATTGTTAACAATTATTTAAAGCATCGGCAGCGAGTTTGTATCGGCGGGGGCGATATCGGCTGTTGATTATTCACGATCCTTGTCGGAGAGTGTTGGACAGGAAGGGTTGGTTGCCGAGAGTGCGGGTGTGTGGTTTGGTACTTCTACTTCATCCCTTTCAGGGCACCCTTGATTGCCTCTTCAACTGTTGCCGAGGGGTTCTCTTTGAGAGTGGCGGTGACGGCTTTTTCGCTCACTGCCTTGGGGAAGCCGAGCATTGTGAGTGCTGCAACGGCCTCGCCGAAGATTGCCGAGTGGGTTGTCTTGCCGGGGATGGCGGTGGCTATCTCCTCAGTGCCGAGGCCGAACATCTTATCTTTGAGTTCGACGATGATTTTCTGAGCTGTTTTGAGTCCCAGACCCTTGACATTTTTGAGCAGAGCGGCATTTTCGGTTGAGATTATGTTGCTCAGCTCCTGGGGTGAGTAAGTGGAGAGGATGGTGCGTGCCGTGCCTCCTCCCACGCCCGAAACGCTGATGAGCAGACGGAATATCTCGCGCTCGCTTTTTGAGGCGAAGCCGAAGAGGGTTTGAGAATCCTCCTTGACCGCAAAGTGCGTGTAAAGTCTTGTGCGCGAGGCCTTTTCGATGGCTGTGTAGGTTTGGAGTGATATGTTCATCAGATAACCCACCCCCGAGGCGGTACCGATAACCACCTGTGTGGGCGAGAGTTCTTCAATTATGCCTTCGATAAATTCGTACATTGCTCAGTTGTCGGATTAAAGTTTTTACAAAGGTATGTTTTTTTTGCAGATTTTCTTTGGGCTGAGAAAACTTTTTTGGTTTGTGGGTGTTGGTAAAGAAAAATTGTATATCTTTGCAAAGTTTTACCCGAAGGGGTTGCTAAACAGACAATAATAACGATTAACAACAAACAAATAGAACAAAGATGAAAAAAGTTATCTTTTCGGTCGTTGCGATGCTCTTTGCGCTGACCGCTTGCAATCAGGCTACTCAGCCTGCATCGGAGTCGGCAGAGCCCGCAGTGGCTTCGACACTGACCGGACGCATTGCCTATGTAAACATTGACTCGCTTGTAGCAGGCTACGACTTGGCTATCGACTTGCAGACCGCATTTGAGGCTAAGGCTACTAAACTTGATAACGACCTCGCATCGAAGGGCCGTTCGTTGGAGCGTGGTTTGGCTGACTATGAGGAGAAGATTACCAAGGGTCTTGTAACTCGCTCGCAGGCTGCTGAGTTGGAGGAGAAACTCACCAAGCAGCAGAATGATTTCATCGTACAGCGTGACAATGCTATGCAGCAACTCGCTGAGGAGGAGGCTGTGATGCAGAATCAGATTTTCTACGGTATCACCGACTATATCAAGGAGTACAACAAGACCGCAGGTTATGATATGATTCTCACCACCTCGATTACCGGTCCTATCCTCGATGCAAATGCAGAGTTGGATATCACCGCTGTTATCCTCAAAGGTATTAACGAGAAGTACGCTGCTGAGAAGAGCGCGAAGTAGTTCCAAAGCTGTCTAACAAGGTGATTTTGCGTTAATCCCACTTGTTAGACATCTTCTAAGAAATAGGGGCTGTTCATCGTCAAAGATGGACAGCCCCTATTTTATTTTCCGAAATGTTTTCTAACTTTGTGGCAACATATTGATTTTACGCGGAAAGTGTAGGTTTATTCTCGAATCACGAACGTAGGAAATTCGGACAACAGAGAGAGTAAGCAGACATTTCTCACGTCGTACCCTGCAACGGGGTATAGGCGTGGGCTGTTGCTTGTTTTATCTGTTGGGTTTCCTACGACCTGTGATTTGAAAATGAGTTTTCAGTGCCACGCTTTCTTTATTTTAAAGAAATACAATTAACTATATTATAATTCATTTAACCTAACTTAATTATGAAACGCTTTCTTTATTTGGCTACTTTGGTCACTGCACTATTCTTTGCTGGCTGTGCCCAAGAGTTCGACGATTCGAAGATTTGGGAGGAAATCGACTCCATCAAATCGCGTGTTTCGGCTTTGGAAACAGTAACCAATGCCTACAAAAACAATCTCTTTATTAAGTCGGTAAATCAGATTGATAATGGCTATATCATTACTTTCTCCGATGGCTCGCAGGCAACAATTGTAAATGGTGCTGATGGTAAAGACGGAGAAGACGGCAAAGATGGTGAAACTCTGATTGAGAGTATAGTTATTGGTGAAAATGAGGTAACATTTATTTTGACCAATGGCGAGTCGTTCTCGATTCCTCTATATTCAACATTGTCTATCACCTTTGAAACTGCCGACTTGGTGGCAATGAGTCCCAACTCTTCGCGTGAGATTGGTTATACCATTAAGAGTATTCTGCAAGATGATATAAAGGTGGAGGTAGTATCTTCGGCCGATATTAAGACAAAGGCGGTGGCCGATGATGCGAGTGGTCTGAGTGGTACGATTGAGATTCAGACAGGAGCTTCGATTGACGAGTATAGCAAGGTGGTTGTCTTTGTTTCCAATGGCGAAAAGGTGATTATGCGCTCGATTACTTTCGAGGAGGCAGGTTTGGTTGTGGAGGAGAACGCCACCACCAAGCAGGCTACTGCCGAAGGTGGCGAGATGACTTTGGAGTTTTTGTCAAACGTCGAGTGTGAGGTTGTTATCCCCGAAGAGGCGCAGGGTTGGATTTCTGTTGTACCTGCTGCTCGCGCCCTTACCAAGCAGACCATTACACTGAAATTGGAGCCGAACGATGGTGCGACCCGCTCGGCTGAGGTTATAGTAAAATCCGTTGATGGTAATTTGTCGCTGACTTACACAATCACCCAAGAGCCTGATTTGGATTACCAACTCGCTTTGGAGCGTGAGGCATTGATTGCCATTTACAACGCCCTTGATGGTGATAATTGGACAAACAATGAAAATTGGTGTTCTGATAAGCCTGTAAGTGAGTGGTGGGGAGTCTTAACAAATGGTAAAAACGTTACAGGATTGGCAATCGAAGGCAGAGTAACAGCCAATAGCTCCAAAGGCATATTCCCAATAGAAGCGCAGAACTTACAGCATTTAACTTATTTGAACATTGTTAGTACTAATTTAGACTCATTTGCTGATGGTCTATCGTTTAACAATATCGAAGAAGTTTATTTTTGGGATAACGTATTTTTGCATTTAACGGAACTTGCGCCTATTTATAAAGGTGGTTATTTAAAATCGTTTATAGTTGGTTTTAATGATCACGATTTATATAGCATTTCGGATGCGTATTTAACACCCACACCTATACCTGATGAACTATTAGACAATATAGAATTACAAACTCTAAGTTTAAGTGCGTGTAATCTAGCGGGAGAGATTCCCGAAAAACTATGGGAATTGAATAATCTGGAATTTTTGCAACTCTACAATATATGGGAAACCAATTTATATGGCGCCATTTCTCCTTCTATTTCAAATCTTCATAATTTAAAAACATTACGTTTCTTTAATTTGAATTTAAGTGGAGGCATCCCCGAAGAATTATATACTCTGACTCAACTCGAACATTTGTCAATAGATTGTTGTTATATCGGTGGACAGTTATCATCTAATATACAAAACCTGAATAAACTCAAGTTCTTAAATCTGAGAGACTGCAACTTGGAAGGAAATTTACCAGAAGAGTTGGCTGTTTTGATGGATGGTGATTTGGTAGATTGTATGTTAATGAGCAATAAACTTACAGGTGATATTCCTGATAAAATTAAGAATCATTCTAAATGGGCTAAAATATGGACATCTGTTGTGTTTGACAATCAATTTAATCTTACAATAGATGATATTCCTACACCTATATTTGATACATATGATGTGTATGGTAATAGAATCATTTCTGATGATATATACAAAAAGAATAGTTACACCATTATTTATGGTTTCGACATTGCCGTGTTGCCATATTTATCTAATGCTGTGTATTCTTGTCATGAGATGCACCGATTATACAATACATATAAACAATATGGGGTCGATGTGATAATGTTTGATGGCAGTGGTTACAGTGGGCCTGGCACTAAAACAGATGCGATGAAAGAGTTCTTAACGGACAACAATCTACCTTGGTCAGCAATAATGAGAAACCCATTTGGTATGACTGCTATCCCATACATAGTAATTGTCAATTCAATGGGTAAGGTGGTATATACTACTATTTTAGCTAACCCACTATTTGATGATGTTAGAGCATTTTTTGAGGAAAAATTTCCAAATGCATATTACACCTCCACCGACTACTCAACCGATGGTGATGTAACAACTCTGCAAACTGCAACCGTTGGTGAGGGTATTGATATTGTGTTGATGGGAGATGCTTATAGCGATAGGCAGATTGCCGACGGTACATACGAGGCGGATATGGAGAATCTGTATAACAATCTATTTATAGAAGAGCCATACAAATCATTCAAAGACCTCTTTAATGTATATTATGTAAATGTGGTATCGGCAACAGAGGGCTACGAATATGGCAATACAGCTCTTAATGGTTACTTTGGTAATGGCACATTAGTTGGTGGAAATGATAATGCGGTATTCGATTATGCACTTAATGCGCTGACCGAGGCTGAGTTGGACGAAGCACTGCTAATCGTAGCAATGAACTCCGACAACTATGCCGGTACTTGTTATATGTACTACCCAACATACACAACAGGTACTTATGGTAGTGGTCCGTCGGTGGCGTATTTCCCAAAAGGTGGCGACGCAACAACATTTGCACAACTCCTCCATCACGAGGCTAATGGTCACGGCTTTGCAAAACTTGCAGATGAATACTCGTATGAGTATATGGGCGAGGTGTCAAGCGACTATGTTTCGCAAATCCAGAGTCAGCAGCGCGATTGGGGTTGGTGGAAAAATGTCGATTTCACCGACGACCCATCGGCAATCCGTTGGAGCAGATTCCTAAGCGACAGCCGCTACGCCAACGACGGTCTGGGTGCCTACGAGGGTGGCCTGACCTAGGGGAGTGGTGTTTGGCGACCCACCGAGAACTCGA
>JAGBTK010000070.1 GCA_017631375.1 Tidjanibacter sp.
CTTTGGTGACAACAAGTCGCCCCTGCTCGTTTCGGTTCGTTCGGGTGCTCGCGCTTCGATGCCCGGTATGATGGATACCGTTTTGAACCTCGGTATGAACGACGATGCTGTTGAGGCTATGGCTGCTCGCACCGGCAACGCTCGTTTCGCTTGGGACTCGTACCGCCGTTTCGTTCAGATGTACGGCGACGTTGTGCTTGGCATGAAGCCCGTAAATAAGGAGGATCACGACCCCTTCGAGGAGATTATCGACGAGATGAAAGAGGCTCGTGGCGTTAAGAACGACACCGAGCTCACCACCGACGATTTGAAGGAGTTGGTTGTTAAGTTCAAGGCAGCTGTTAAGGCTCAGACCGGCGAGGACTTCCCCGTTAATCCTTGGGATCAGCTCTGGGGTGCTATCTGCGCTGTATTCGGCAGCTGGATGAACGAGCGCGCTATCCTCTACCGTAAACTCAACAACATTCCCGCTGAGTGGGGTACCGCTGTAAATGTACAGGCAATGGTATTCGGCAACATGGGCGAGGATTCGGCAACCGGTGTTGCTTTCACCCGTGACGCAGGTACCGGTGAGAACATCTTCAACGGTGAGTATCTTATCAACGCTCAGGGCGAGGATGTGGTAGCAGGTATCCGTACCCCCCAGCAGATCACCATCGAGGGTTCGCGTCGTTGGGCAACTGCTCAGAACATCAGCGAGGAGGAGCGTGCAAGCAAGTATCCTTCGCTCGAGGAGACTATGCCCGAGGCTTACGCTGAGCTCAACCAGATTCAGGACAAGCTCGAGAAATACTTTACCGATATGCAGGACTTGGAGTTCACCATCCAGAACGGTAAGTTGTGGATGTTGCAGACTCGTAACGGTAAGCGTACCGGTGCTGCTATGGTTAAGATCGCTATGGATATGCTCGCTGAGGGTCTTATCGATGAGAAGACCGCAGTTATGCGTTGCGAGCCCGAGAAACTTGACGAGTTGCTCCACCCCGTATTCGACAAGCAGGCTATCAAGGGTGCTACCGTGTTAACCAAGGGTCTTCCCGCATCGCCCGGTGCTGCTACCGGTCCCGTAGTATTCTTCGCTGACGATGTTGCTACCAACTTTGAGGAGACCGGCATCCGTGCTATCCTCGTTCGTGTTGAGACTTCGCCTGAGGACTTGAAGGGTATGCTCGATGCAGCAGGTATCCTCACCGCTCGTGGTGGTATGACCTCGCACGCTGCCGTAGTTGCTCGTGGTATGGGTAAGTGCTGCGTTTCGGGTGCAGGTGAGTTGAAGATTGACTATAAGAAGCGCACCATCGAGATTGGTGACCTCAAGATCAAGCAGGGCGATTGGATTTCGCTCAACGGTTCGACCGGTGAGGTTTACCTCGGTCAGGTGGCTACCCGCGCTGCAAATATGAGTGGTGATTTCGCAAAACTTATGGAGCTCACCAGCAAGTACGCTCACATGAAGGTTCGTGCTAACGCTGATACTCCTAAGGATGCTGCTCAGGCATTTGAGTTCGGTGCTGAGGGTATCGGTCTTTGCCGTACCGAGCATATGTTCTTCGATGGCGACCGTATCACCACTATGCGTGAGATGATTCTTGCTAAGACCGAGGATGGTCGTCGTGCTGCTCTGGCTAAGTTGTTGCCCATCCAGCGCGAGGACTTTATGGGTCTGTTCCGTGCTATGAAGGGTCACCCTGTGACCGTTCGCCTCTTGGATCCCCCCTTGCACGAGTTCGTTCCTCACTTCGAGAAGGAGCAGAAAGAGCTTGCTGAGGAGTTGGGCATCACCTTCGAGGAGGTACACGAGCGCGTAGAGTCGTTGCAGGAGGTTAACCCCATGCTGGGTCTTCGTGGTTGCCGTCTGGGTAACACCAACCCCGAGATTACCGAGATGCAGGCACGCGCTATCATCGAGGCTGCTATGAATGTTCGCGCTGAGGGCATTCCCGTACACGTTGAGATTATGGTTCCCCTGGTTGGTAACCACAAGGAGTTGCGCTTCCAGAAGAACATCATCGACTCGGTTGCAGAGCAGGTATTCGCAGAGCGTAACGACCGCATCGACTATATGGTAGGTACTATGATTGAGGTTCCCCGTGCAGCTGTAACTGCTAACCAGATTGCAGAGGTTGCCGAGTTCTTCAGCTTCGGTACCAACGACTTGACCCAGATGACTCTCGGCTTCTCGCGTGACGATATCGGCAAGTTCTTGCCCACCTACCTCGACAAGGGTATCATCAAGGCTGACCCCTTCCGCGTTCTCGACCAGAACGGTGTAGGTCAGTTGGTACGCGAGGGTGTATTCAAGGGTCGTGGTACTCGTCCTAACTTGAAGTGCGGTATCTGCGGTGAGCACGGTGGTGAGCCCAGCAGCGTTGAGTTCTGCCACTTTGCAGGTCTGAACTATGTATCTTGCTCGCCTTTCCGCGTGCCCATCGCACGCTTGGCTGCCGCTCAGGCTGCTATCAAGGGTGAGCGCAAGACCGAGTAAGCTCTACTAAACCTTATACGAGAGAGGCACTGCTACCAAGCAGTGCCTCTTCTATTTATAATATGCTGAGCCGCAGGATTACTCCTTGCTACGGATATATTTATCGATTGCAGCGGCGGCCTTACGACCTGCCCCCATTGCGAGGATCACGGTTGCAGCACCTGTCACAGCATCGCCACCGGCAAAGACACCCTCACGCGTCGTTGCTCCCTCCTCAGTAGCCACAAGGCAGCCGCGACGATTACTCTCCAACCCTTCGGTAGTGCTGACAATCAAAGGGTTTGGCGAAGTGCCAAGTGCCATAATCACAGTCTGGCACTCCACATCGAACTCCGAGCCTGCGACCTCAACGGGCGAACGACGACCCGACTCATCGGGTTCGCCCAGCTCCATACGCACACATCTCAGTCCACGCACCCAGCCTCGCTCATCGCCAAGTACCTCTACAGGGTTGGTAAGCATCTGGAACTCGATACCCTCCTCAATAGCATTGTGCACCTCCTCACGACGGGCAGGCAACTCGGCCTGGCTGCGACGATATACGATAACACTCTCAGCACCAAGTCGTTTTGCAGTTCTCACAGCATCCATAGCCACATTACCGCCACCCACAACGACCACTCTCTCACCCACAAAAATAGGGGTATCCGATGCCTCATCATAGGCCTTCATAAGGTTTGCGCGAGTGAGGAACTCATTTGCCGATACTACGCCATTGAGATTCTCGCCGGGGATATTCATAAATCTCGGCAGTCCGGCTCCCGAGCCGATAAAGACAGCCTCATACCCCTCCGTATCCATCAGAGTATCAATATCTACCGTACGACCAACAATCGTATCACGCTCCATCTCGACACCCAATCGGCGCACCTTCTCCACCTCGCGTGCCACAATTCTATCCTTCGGCAGGCGGAACTCGGGGATGCCATAGCTAAGCACACCGCCAAACTTGTGCAGAGCCTCAAAAATCGTCACTCGGTAGCCCATCTTCGCCAGGTCGGCAGCACAGGCCAGTCCCGCAGGACCGCTACCCACAACCGCTACCTTAGGTGCATCTGGGCTTAGCACAACCTCTTCGCCCTCAACATTGTCGAGTGCCCAATCACCCACATAGCGTTCGAGCTTGCCGATAGCCACAGCCTCGCCCTTGATGCCCAACACGCAGGCACCCTCGCACTGATTCTCCTGCGGACACACACGACCACAAATCGAGGGCAGCGACGAGTCCTCAGCAATCACTGCCGCAGCAGCAGCCTCGCCCTCCTCCTGCAACGCTTTGATGAAGTCAGGGATCTTGATATTCACGGGGCAAGCAGCCACACAGCGCGGGTTCTTACAATTCAAGCATCGCGAAGCCTCCAACAGAGCCTCCTCGCGATTATATCCATAGCACACCTCCTCGAAGTTGGTGGCACGGATTATTGGGTCTTGTTCCCTAACAGGGACTCTCGGTATCTTATTTACCATTTTTACACATTTTTCCACCTACTACTTATCCAGACCTATTCGGCACTTATGCCCCGCTTCGCGCTCAGCAGCGATAGCAGCCGCACGAGCCTCCTGACTCTTATACATACCCTGTCGGCGCATAGCCTCATCAAAATCGACCTCGTGACCATCAAACTCCGGCCCCTCAACACACGCAAAGCGAGTGCGACCAGCCACCGTCACACGACAAGCACCACACATACCCGTACCATCGACCATAATCGAGTTCAGGCTCACAATAGTCTTTATGCCGTAGGGCTTGGTAGTGAGTGCCACAAACTTCATCATAATCATAGGACCGATAGCCACCACTTGGTCATACTTTTTACCCTGATTGTCAATCAGATCCTTCATCAGATCGGTCACCAGACCGTGAAATCCTGCCGAGCCGTCGTCCGTAGCGATATAGAGGTCAGATGCCACCGCCTCCATCTGCTCGGCAAAGATGAGCATATCTTTACGCTTGGCACCAATAATAACATCGACCTCCACGCCCTGCTCCCTGAGCCACTTCACCTGCGGATAGACAGGCGCAGCACCAACACCACCCGCTATGAAGAGCATCTTGCGCGCACGCACCTCCTCCATAGGCTCCTTGACAAAGTCTGAGGGGTTGCCGAGAGGTCCCGCAAAATCGGTGAGCGAGTCGCCCTCCTCCAGCGCAACAATTTTGCGAGTGGAGGCACCAAGGCTCTGAATAACAATCTGCACCCACCCCTCATCTACCGAGTAGTCGGCAATGGTAAGCGGGATTCGCTCGCCCTCATCGCCTACCCGCACGATGACAAACTGTCCGGGCTTAGCAGAACGAGCCACGCGCGGAGCCTCGATATTCATCAAGGTAATATTCTCCGCCAACTCCTTTTTATATAGTACCTTAAACATAGGAATAGTTTTTTACATAACAACTGCACTGAGTCTGATCTCGCGCATAGGTCTTTCGGGATCGTTCGCCACAATGGTCAGAGTGCCAAAGACATCGCCACCGTCCTGCTCACCCACAACGAGCTTCACCTTAAACTTATGCTCACCGCGAGCAGGCACCACAGTACCGGCTTTCAGATCGGTGGAGATATGCTTGCGAGGCTCGACACTACGGATTATTAAATCTGCATCTCCCTGATTTACAATGGTAATGGTTGTCGTCAGATCCGTATCACGATTCGCCCTGCCAAAGTTGTAGAAGGCGGGTGAGAGGCCGAAACGAGCGACCTTCTGTCCGCGCAGATTCTCGGGGAACTTGTCGATACCCGTGCCCGATGCGGTAAGGCTCATCGTGGCGCGCTTGCCGTCAATCGTAAGGCGTATCTTGTCGAGCAACTCGCCATAGTACTCCTTGGCGGTCAGGTCATATGTGAGGGTCATCTGCGCCCTCTCCTCAGGCTCTAAGCTGGCAGGCAACGCCACACTCAGCAACCCACTCTGCTCCTCCCACTCGTAGCCGAGAGCGACAGGCGCAGCCGACTCGTTGGCTATATCCACCACCACCGACTTGGTCGTTCCCTGCGCCACATAGCCGAACCCCTTGTGCGAGGTCGAGCCACGCAGACCGTGCCCAAAGTTGTAAGCATAGTCGTCGGCAATGGTGTGCGGACGGGGATTGACAACACCCTTAATGGTCACCGTATTGCGATTCTTGCCCCCTCCGGTGATGATGCTCACCTCGCGCGAGAAACGCCCCGGACGACCGTCGGGATCGTATGTAATGGTGATCTGTGACTCCTGTCCCGGACGCACAGGCTGACGCGAGTACTCGGGGGTGGTGCAACCACAACTCGTCACCACACGCTCGATAACGAGAGGCGTAGCGGCGGTATTCTTAAATTTAAAGGTATGACTCACGGGGCCATCTGCCTCCTCGAAACGCCCAAAGTCCCACACACTCTCCTCAAAGACCAGAGGCGAGGCGGGCTGATTGCGCTGCGCAAAGAGATTGACCGCAGAGAGAAGTGCCAATAGTGTGAAAAAATATCTTTTCATAGCCATAATTATCATTTGTGAACTTCTACAAAAATACAATTTTTTCCCGTCTAACCAAACACAAAGTCCCGCTCGAAAATCCCGCAGAAGGCAAATAACAACTTTTTTTGCCTAAAAAACCATTTTTTTTCTCAAAAAGTTTGCAGTTCTATATTTTTGACTTATATTTGCACGCCCAAACGGATGAAACACTCCGCAAAGGCACGGGAGAGAAAGAGAGAGTAAAGGGAAGCCGCAAGGAAGAACTTGAAGCAAGAAGGATGGCGAAAGCAAGAATTCGGAATCTCTGAAAACCCGAAATAAAATTCCTCAATAGCTCAGTTGGTTAGAGCACCTGACTGTTAATCAGGGGGTCGCAGGTTCAAGTCCTGCTTGAGGAGCGAAACGACCGCTAATTTGGCGGTCGTTTTTTTGTTTATATCGGTTTTGGTTTGGCAGAGATGGCTTTCAAGTCCTGCTTGAGGAGCGAAACGACCGCTAAATTTTGGCGGTCGTTTTTTTTATTGGTATAGCCCCCAAAAATCAGCCACAGCATTCCAAATATGCTGTGGCTGAAGTCTAGGTATTGCGCAGATAATCAGCAAAAAGCCTCAATCCGCACTAATGCAGGACTCTTTCGATATAGGCTTTATAGTCCTTGGCGGAGGGGACATACTCATCGTCGGCAAAGAGAGGCGAGGAGATGAGCATATCGGCCGAAGAGCGGTTGATGGCGGTCGGCACATTGTAGAGGGTAGCCAGGCGGAGGAGTGCCTTGACATCCACATCGTGGGGCTGGGCCTGCATAGGATCCCAGAAGAAGATGAGTGCCGAGATTTTGCCCTCAGCGATCATCGAGCCGAGTTGCTGATCGCCACCGAGGGGACCCGATTTGAGGAGGGTGATATCGAAGTTATCGCTACTCTGGTGGTGGCGTTCCATCAGTGTAGTGGCAACCATCTTACCCGTAGTACCGGTACACACAAGGTGGTGACTGAGCAGTAACTCCCAATTCCAGTCCACCCACTCAACCAAATCGCGCTTCATATTGTCGTGTGCCACAAGGGCTACACTCTTCTTACTTTTTCCCATAACTGATAAGTTTTGTTCTCTCAATCCATACAAATATATGACTAAACCATCAAAAATCCTAATTTTTTCGGCTTCACATTACAAGTAGTGGGTAGTTAGTGGTAGTAAATCTGAAAAAAATGGCTATTTTTGCAAGTTATGTTGTCCGAACGGTCGGACAATACCAAAAACGGATAAAACAAACAATACATATAATTGCTATGAGCGCAGATAAGAGATTTAAGGAGTACAAAGGGCTCTCGCTCTCCGAAACGGCTGACGAGGTGCTCAAAAAGTGGGACAAGGAGGACACCTTCCACAAGAGTATAACTATGCGCGAAGGCGCGCCTGCCTTCGTATTCTACGAGGGTCCCCCCTCGGCAAACGGTAAGCCCGGCATCCACCACGTGATGGCGCGTACGCTGAAAGATATTATCTGTCGCTACAAGACCCAGCAAGGCTATCTCGTTCACCGTAAGGCGGGTTGGGACACCCACGGTCTGCCCGTAGAGTTGGGTGTTGAGAAGAAACTCGGCATCACCAAGGAGGATATCGGCAAAACTATCACAATCGAGAAATACAACAAGGAGTGCCGCGAGGCGGTTATGGAGTTCACCGAGCAATGGGAGGACCTCACTCGCAAGATGGGCTATTGGGTGAATATGGACGACCCCTACATCACCTACGACAACAAGTATATCGAAACTCTCTGGTGGCTCCTGAAGCAGCTCTTTGAGAAGGGTCTGCTCTACAAGGGCTACACCATTCAGCCCTACTCGCCCGCTGCGGGTACCGGTCTGAGTAATCACGAGTTGAACCAGCCCGGTTGCTACCGCGATGTGAAGGACACCACCTGCACCGCTCAGTTCCGCGTGGTGCGTGACGAGAAGAGCGAGAAGCTCTATGGCGATGTAGAGGGCGACCTCTTCATCCTTGCCTGGACAACTACCCCCTGGACTCTCCCCTCGAACACCGCTCTTGCAGTAGGCGAAAGCATCGACTATGTGAAGGTTAAGTGCGCTAACCCCTATACAGGTGAGCGTCAGACCGTTATTATGGCTAAGGCGTTGCTCGGCTCATACTTCACCCCCAAGATGGAGGGTACCTACACCGTATGTGACGAGGAGTGGAAGGGTGCCGACCTGGTTGGTGTGCGCTACGAGCAGCTCTTCGACTGGGTACGCCCGATGGGTGACGCTTTCCGCGTAATTGGTGGCGACTATGTGAGTACCGCAGATGGTACAGGTATCGTACATATCGCTCCCACCTTTGGTGCTGATGACGACCGCGTAGCAAAACAAGCAGGCATTGCGCCTCTGACTATGCTCGACGCAGCAGGCAAGCCCCAGCCTATGGTTGACCGTACCGGTAAGTTCTTCTGCGTGGAGGATCTCGACCCTGCGTATGTTGCTGAGTATGTTAATGTTGAGAAATATGGTGAGTGGGCAGGTCGCTATGTAAAGAATGCATACGACGACACCCTTACCGAGAACGATGCAACCCTTGATATCGACTTGTCGGTTATGCTGAAAGCTGCCGGCAAAGCCTTCAAGATTGAGAAGCACACCCACTCCTATCCTCACTGCTGGCGTACCGACAAGCCCGTATTGTACTACCCGCTCGACTCGTGGTTTATCCGCACTACCGCACTGAGAGATAAGATGATAGAACTTAACAAGACCATCAATTGGAAGCCTGAGTCAACAGGTTCGGGTCGCTTCGGTCGTTGGTTGGAGGGCTTGGTTGATTGGAACCTTTCGCGCTCGCGTTTCTGGGGTACTCCGCTCCCCGTGTGGGCTACTGAGGACTACAGCGAGATGAAGTGTATCGGCTCGGTTGAGGAGCTGAAAAATGAGATTGACCGTGCAGTAGAGGCTGGTGTGATGAAGAAAAACCCCTTCGACAAGTTTGTTGTGGGTGACTTCTCGAAGAAGAACTACTCGGAGATAGACCTCCACCGCCCCTATGTTGACGATATCGTGCTCGTGTCGAGCAAGGGTGAGCCTATGCACCGCGAGAGCGACCTGATTGATGTATGGTTCGATAGTGGTGCTATGCCCTACGCTCAGTCGCACTTCCCCTTCGAGATCTCGGCTGAGGAGTTTGCCAAGATCTATCCCGCAGACTTTATTGCAGAGGGTGTGGATCAGACTCGTGGTTGGTTCTTTACCCTTCACGCTATTGCCACTATGCTCTTCGACTCGGTTGCCTTCAAGAACATCATCTCCAATGGTCTGGTGCTCGACAAAAACGGCAATAAGATGAGTAAGCGTCTGGGCAATGCTGTCGATCCCTTCGAGGTACTTGAGAAATATGGCGCAGATGCTGTGCGTTGGTATATGATCAGCAACTCGCAGCCCTGGGACAACCTGAAGTTTGACACCGACGGTGTTGATGAGGTGCGTCGTAAATTCTTCGGCACACTCTATAATACTTATAGTTTCTTCGCCCTCTATGCCAATGTGGATGGCTTCACCGGCAAGGAGGAGCAGGTCCCTGTTGAGAAACGTCCCGAGATTGACCGTTGGATTATCTCGCTGCTCAACACACTCGTTCTGCGCGTGACCGAGTCGCTGGAGGGCTACGACACAACTCCTGCCGCTCGTATGATCCAGGAGTTTGTGACCGAAAACCTCTCCAACTGGTATGTTCGTCTGAACCGCAAGCGTTTCTGGGGTGGCGGTATGAGTGAGGACAAACTCGCTGCATATCAGACCCTTTACACCTGCCTTGAGACCGTTGCCACCCTTTCGGCACCCTTCGCTCCTTTTATCTCGGAGCAGATCTTCGCCGACCTCAATGCAGTGAGTGGCAACCACAGCGGTTCTGTTCACCTCAACCCCTTCCCCAAGGCAAATGTTGAGCTGATTGACACCGAGCTGGAGGAGATGATGGATATCGCACAGCACCTCTCGTCGATGGTACTCGCTTTGCGCCGCAAGGTGAATATCAAGGTGCGCCAGCCACTGACAAAGATTATCGTTCCCGTGCTTGACGAGAAGATGGCAGCCCGCATCGAGGCCGTTAAGCAGCTCGTTATGAACGAGGTAAATGTTAAAGATATTGAACTGATTACCAACACCACCGGCCTGATCACCAAGCGCATCAAGCCTAACTTCAAGACTCTCGGTCCTAAGTATGGCAAGCAGATGAAGCGCATTGCTGCTATCGTGGCTGCCTTTACTCAGGAGCAGATTGCCGAGATTGAGGCTTCGGAGAGCTATATGCTCGATGTTGATGGCGAGCAGCTGCCCGTAGTTCGTGAGGACTTCGACATCACCTCGGAGGATATGCCCGGTTGGTTGGTGGCTACTGAGGGTCGCCTGACTGTAGCACTCGATGTGACCATCACCGATGAGTTGCGCAGAGAGGGTGTTGCTCGTGAGCTTATCAACCGTATCCAAAACATCCGTAAGGATAGCGGCTTTGAGGTTACCGATAAAATTGTGGTGGAGATTGAGGACTCGCCTATGGTACACGAGGGCGTTGAGGCATTTGCCGAGTATATCGCTCAGCAGACTCTGGCTGTGAGCCTGAAACTCGCAACCGAGCCCGACGGCAAGTTTGTCAATAAGGTGGAGTTTGACGAGAGCGAACTCTCCATTGCAGTCAGCAAGGCTGAGTAATATTTTTTGCTAAACAGATAGAGGGTGCAGAGTACTTGTAAAAGTGCTCTGCACCTCTTTTTATGAGGTTTTTAGCATCGATTTTGCTATGGAATGTGAGGCAGAAAAATGAATAAAAAAACAATAAGTGGCGGAGTAAATTTGTTTATTTCTAAAATTGTGTTTAATTTTAACAAACGAATAAACTAAAACTACTATGGCAGAGGTTGAAAAAACAAGATACTCGGATGAAGAATTGGGCGAATTCAAGACCATAATTCTGGACATGCTGTCGAAAGCCCGTACCGATTATGAGCTCCTGCGTGCGTCAATTACCCACTCGGCGAGCAATGATACTGAGGACACATCCCCTACATTCAAGGTGCTTGAGGAGGGTGCTGCGACTCTTTCCAAGGAGGAGTCTGGCCGTCTGGCACAACGACAACTCAAATTTATCCGCCACCTCGAAGCAGCCCTCGTGCGCATCGAGAACAAGACCTATGGCATCTGTCGCGAAACGGGCAAACTGATCCCCAAGGAGCGACTGCGCATTGTGCCCCACGCAACCCTCAGCATCGAGGCTAAGGAGCGCAAATAGTCTATTGTAAAGCGCGTGCCGGATATCACGATATATACTGATGGCTCAGCACTTGGCAACCCGGGCAAGGGGGGCTATGGTGCTGTGCTGATTTCCGGGCCCTACCGTCGCGAAGTGAGTCAGGGCTACCGACTGACGACCAATAACCGTATGGAACTATTGGCCGTTATTGTCGCATTGGAGATGCTCAAATTTGAGGGCAGCAATGTAACTCTCTACTCCGACTCGCAGTATGTAGTGAATGCGGTGGAGAAGGGCTGGCTGCTCGGCTGGGAGCGCAAGGGGTTTGCCGGTCGCAAGAATGCCGACCTGTGGCAACGCTTTCTGCGCATCTACCGTAAACATCATGTGCGCTTTGTCTGGGTCAAGGGACACGCCGACACGGTGGAGAATAATAGGTGCGACCAATTGGCAGTAGCGGCTGCCGGTAGCCCCAACCTGCTGGAAGACACCGGCTACGATGGCGAATAAAATAGAACGAGTGCGACTGAGGTATCAGTCGCACTCTGCTTATAATATCAACTCTAAGACTGCGCACATACTCTTCGTATGTAAGCAGTCCGGAAGTCGGTCCAACGCCAAATTCACCAATTATATGTTTTTTTTACCAGATGGGGGTATGGAGATGACACTCCGCCTGCTCCTGTCCAAGCTTTTGGAAATAGGCTTGATGATACTCCTCAGCTCTCCAGAAACGAACTGCGGGGCGCAGCTCAGTGGCTACCTTGTAGCCCATAGCCTCCAATTCGGCAATAGTCTGCTCGGCGATGAGGCGTTGCTCCTCGCCTGCCCAGAAGACTTTGGAGAGATATTGCGAGCCGATATCGGGACCTTGTCCATCGGTCTGGGTGAAGTCGTGGATCTCGAAGAAGTGGCGCAACAGAGTGCGATACTCCACCTCGGCAGGGTCATAGACAATCCACACCGCCTCGACGTGGCCCGTCTGCCCGCTCTTAACCTGCTGATAGGAGGGGTTGCGCTGTGCGCCCCCTGTATAGCCTGAGGTAACGCTCTTCACCCCCTTGACCTTACGCATCAGGTGTTCCACGCCCCAGAAGCAGCCACCGGCAAAGATGGCATTTGCGAGTCTACCCTCGTCGGGGACTCCCGCACCACTCTTCTCGCGCTCGAAGTCGATAGAGGCCGAGTTGACGCAGTGGCGGATATTCTTTAGGGTGTAGCCCTCGCCATTAAAGACGTGGCCGAGATGCGCCCCACACCCTGCGCATACAATCTCTATGCGCACTCCGTCAGCATCGGGCTTGCGAGCCACAGCACCCTCTATCTCGTCATCAAACGAGGGCCAGCCGCACGCCGAGTCAAACTTATCGGCAGAGCGGTAGAGTGGCGCACCGCACTTACGACAGTAGTAGGTGCCGTCGCGGTGGTTGTTAACATATTCGCCCGTAAAGGGGGCTTCGGTCTTGCGTTGCTCAATAATGCCACGCTCAAATTCAGTCAAATTGTTGTTCATCTTATCATTCATAAGGAGTGGTCTATGCAGGCTTACAAACTCTCTATTGCCGAGTTCATCCACACAAAACGCGCATTGATCCACTCAATAAAATTATTCACCTCTCGCTTATAGTAGGTCCTTATCAGAGAGTAATCTCCCACATCACTTAGTCGCTGCCAACGCAGGTCGTTCAGATATACCGATGCGAGCTGACGCTCGGTCAACTCTTTGATTTTCTCCACAATAACCGCCCTGTCGGCATACATCACACTCCACTTCTCCTTGACGAGTGCCACAAACTCCGGATCCTCAAACATACGGGTAATCCACTCGGCACCATCCTTAATCCAGAAGCCTTCAGGCGAGTTGATAAAGGGTGTCGAGGGGAAATCAAACACATAGTTACCCCACCCCAGATCGTAATCCCACAGCGGTCCCATCTTGATTTTACCCTCAGCCGTCAGGTTCATATAGCAGCTGGTAAAAAATGTCGCATCGGCATTCTTGGAGAACTCATTGCTAATCCACCAATCGACAAACGACTCTATCTCTGCAATACTCTTATAGCCTGCTTCTTCGTCCAGGAAATCATCCCCATAGAGGATAGCCTCAAAGTCGTTAACAGCCTTCTCCACAGCTGCAAATTCAGCACTACCCACCGCCACTTCGGGATCCTTGACATTAAAGGGCAGTCTGGTTATCGCTGTATAAAACACTGGCTCGTCAGCAGCCGCTTTCTCATCAATCTCAATCACATAGCCATCGGGGACTCTATTCTTATCTACCTTGATGTGTTCGCAGAGGTAGTAGGTACCTTTATGCTCTCCATTGAGGAACAACTCGACCTGTTGACCATTCTGCTTCCAATCAAAGTTGGCATACTCTCTGCCAAGCCAGAACGCAAGCTCAGTGCGAATACCAATTTTATCATTCCAATGTGCCAACAACACCCAACGCTTATGCGCAGGCATCCCCGCCACCTCGGCCTTAGAGCCAAGCTTGATGGCGTATGGCTTCTTCGGATAGTCCCAAGTGCTGTTGCCACGCCCTCGAATCTCGATGGTCATTGTAGGCAGGTTTGGTACAAAACCCTTGCCATCCAACAACATAGTACCCGCAATCCAATCCTCTTTATTCAGAATCGGGGCTTGGTTCTGGGTCTCTATCTTTACCACAGGCAGTTCCGAAAAGTTGCTCACATCCACAGTATAGCTCTTCTCGCCCTCCTCAGTAGCAACCACAAAGACCACCTTGTCGGAGAAATCGATCTTTGTCTGACCGCTAACAACCTCCTGTCCATTGACCTTTGCCACACCTCCGAGCCAAAAATCGGGTATAAGCGACATATTCTGCACCTCGGAGGTCAGCACTCCACTGATCTGATCGGAAGAGATAGTCAGCACCGCCTTTCGCAGCAACTGCGGGTTGTCGGACTGTAAGAATTGGAAATAGTTAAGTTTCGGTTGCTGGTCACCTCCATCTCCGCCTACACTATCACCACCACACCCAACAAGGAGCAGCAGTGCCATCATACTGAATATAAGTTTCCTTGCCATATAGTTAGATTTTTGTAGCTTTCACAAAAATAATTATTATTTACAAACCCGCAAGCATAGCACAAAAAAAGTGGGCATCACACTTGGTGATGCCCACTCATATTTATTTGAATTATCTTCGATTAGAAGAACTTAACGCGGTTGTCCTTAACGTCGCTCTGCTCGAAGATAGCCTGGTTCAGACGCTCCGACATATAGGAGATATTGTTAGCGTCGATGCGTACCTTCTCGCTCTCCTCTGTAACTGCCTCGCTGTCGCTCTTGTCAGTAACGGTGAAGAAGTAAACGCCGGTCATACCCTCTACAGCCGACGAGAGAGTGCCAACCTCAGCCTTGGTGATAGCACCTACCAACTTAGGCTCAACACCCAGACCGTTGATGTAGTAGCTGTTGAAGTTAACATCCTCTACTGCAACAACCTCTGCGCCGAGTTTCTCAGCCACCTGCTCGATAGTCGAAAGACCCTTAACCTGCTCTGCAACATAAGCGGTCTTAGCACCGTAGAGCAACTGCTCACGGATCTCGGTAGCAACCTGCTGTACGGTAGCATACTCATCCTCACGCGACTCAACGATAGTAGCAACCACATAGTTGCCATCGATCTGCAGAGGCTCCGAAACCTCACCAACCTTACCGGTGAATGCCCAACGGATAAGTGCCTTAGGCTCGGTAAGACCATTGATAGTGCGGTCGGTATTGCGTACGCGAACGCTACGCTGGCTCATACCATTGTCGCTCACTGCCTGACGGAAGCCCTCAGTCGAGCCTGCCGAAGCGGTGATGAAGTTATTTACATTGTTGTAAACCTCCTGCTCGGTAGCGTCGCCGGGATCAACCTCGTAGGTGATGGTAGCGATCTGTGCCTTCTGCACGGGGGTCGACTTGTAGGTAAGTTTCACAACGTGGATACCATAGGTGCTCTCAACGGTGAATACATCGCCCTGCTTGTGCTCAATACAAGCGTTGCTGAACTCCTCAATCATCTGCTCGGGAGCGAAACGACCAAGGTCACCACCGGTAGCATTTGCACCGCTGTCAATCGAGAACTCTGCCGAGAGAGCTGCGAAGTCGCCACCCTTGCGGATAACCTGTACAAGGCTGTCAGCACGCTCCTTCTCGCCTGCGGGGAGGAGGATATGGCTTGCGCCAAGGCTATCGGGCATCATCTTCAACTCAGCCAAACGCGACATAGTATATACATCGCCATTGAGTTCGGGACCTACGAGTTCGCCTTTGTGTGCACCAAAAGCAGCAGCTGCAATAGCGGTAGGCAACTCCGACTCCTTGTAGTAGTAGCGGTCAACCTGGCTCATACTGTTGAGAGCAGCGAACTGCATTGCGTTCTCAGCAGCAGCAAACTCCTCAGCCAGCTTCTCTACCTCCTCCTGAGCATCAGCATAGTCCTGATCCGAGGGAAGAAGATCGAATACTACATACTCGATATCGCGCGAAGGGGTCTGACGGAAGAGCTCCTTGTGCTCGTTGTAGTAAGCACGGATATCGTCCGACGAAACATTCACGAGCGAATCGGGGGTCTGCGAGTAGTTGTAAGCAACAACATCAGCCTTGAATACATTGTTAGCATCTACAACACCCTGCTGTGCCTCAAATGCGGTGGTGTAGAAACCAGCCTCTACAAGCGAGGTAAAGTTCGAGCTGATACGCTCCTGAACCATCTGCTCCTTCATATACTCCCACATCAGTGCAGCCTCGGGAACAAGACTTACATTGGAGAGGAAGTTTGCGAGATACTCGGTGCTATATACGCCGGTCTCGGGATCCATAAAGGTCGATGCGATAACGGGCGAGGTGTAAACACCATTGATCATGTCTACCTGCTCTGCCTCGCTAACCTTGAAACCAAGGCTCTCGAAAGAGGGAAGATAGGAGTAGCGCATAATCAACTCGTTCCAAGCCATATCGTTCAGCATATCGTGCTGATCAGCGGTAAACGAGTTAACACCCCACATAATCTGGTAGATGTTGTTCATTCTGTCCGACTCATCGAGGAACTCCATGTAGCCTACATTGTGGCCCTCGATTTCGCCTACTCTCATTTTACGCGAATTTGCCATATTGGTACCACCACTAAACAAGTCACCGAGCAAGAAGGCGATAAGTGCCAATGCAATTACTACGGTAACGATGATACCACCTTTGGTTCTCAAATCATTAAGTGTTGCCATAAGTGTTTTATACTATTTTAATTTTGTTTTATTGTTTCATCTTTTCTCTCTCGGAGCACGATAAGAGGCATACGCACCCTACCCTACTCCAAAATAGGCCTCAAAGATAGTTATTTTCCACTTAAATCAAGCCGATTTTGCATTTTTTTTTGCTCTAAATGAGCACTCTTGCCTACAAATTATCCTTTCGCCACCCGCAAAACTCTACGCGCAACAGATAAGTCACTCGCTATCAGACAATTCGCACCTTTGCCAAATCAACTCTCGACGAGGTCGAACGAAGCACTCGAATCTCGACATTATCCTCCTTTATCACCTCGCCCGCCTTGGGAATACCCTCTGAGCGCGAGAGGATAAAGCCTGCCAGAGTATCATACTCCTCGCTCTCCTCCAGGTCCAGACCATACTTCTCATTGAGGTAGTCCACCTCCAGGCGGCACGCCAGCACCCACTCGTTATTTCCCGTCTGACGCTCTACGAGTTCGGGCACATCGTGCTCATCCTCAATCTCTCCAAATATCTCCTCCAAGACATCTTCCAACGAGATGATACCTGCCACCCCGCCAAACTCGTCAATCACCACAGCCACGCTCGAACGGCGTTTGGTAAATCGACTCAGCAGATGATCGGCACTCATCGTCTCGGGAACATAGTCGGTCTGCATCAATATATCTCTCAGCGACTTAGGCTGGTTGAAGAGGCTCTTTGTGGTGACATATCCCACAATGTTGTCAATCGAGCCATCCCACACAAACAGTCGCGAGTACTTTGTCTCAATAAATCGTTCGGTGAGTTGTTCCACCGAACTGTCGATGGATACCGCCTCGATATCGATGCGCGGCACCATACAATCCCTCACCCTCAGATCGGAAAAATCGAGGGCATTCTGAAAAATTTTAATCTCTGGCTCCGCCTCCTCAGCCTCGGCACTCTCCTCCACAAGATTTTCAAGATCAATCCTGCCAAAGCTCTGCAAGCCGTGCTCATTGCGCATAGGAAGACCAAACAACTTGAGCAAACAGAATGACAACCAAGTAGTTACCTTAGCAATAGGCCAAAGCAGCAGATAGCACAACAGCAGGGGAACTGCGAAAATTTTAAGATAGCGATTTGGGTTGAGTTTAACAATCGCCTTAGGAGTAAACTCGGAAGTAAAGATAATCACGATAGTCGAGATCAGAGTCTCGATAATCACCGAGTCGTCCGAGAGGGGCATACCCCAACTCTCTGCCACAAAGTGAATCAGCAGAGTCATATAGGTCGAATAGACAACCAGAGCGATATTGTTGCCAACGAGAATGGTTGTGAGATACTGTCCCGCATCGCTGGTGAAGATACGGATTATGCGACCGAAGATCGGATTTTGCTTTCGGTCAATCTCCAGCTTCAGCTTATTGGCACTCGTAAAGGCAATCTCCATCCCCGAGAAAAACGCGGAGAAGAGCAACGCCACAACCACTATTATCAACACCGAATACATCTACTCACCCTCTATCGCGCCCACACTCTGTCTATCTATATCCTCGTCGTCGACCACAATAGCATCCTCCTCTTTGCCCTCCATCTGGCTCATATCCACGTGGATACGACCTGTCTGGTTGCGAAAACGCCAATCCTTGAAGTCCGAGTCGGATTCAAAGCCCTCGCCCACGAAGTAGTCCTCGCCCTCGCGCACCATACAGTCCACATTGGAATAGACTCTGTCGGTCTTCTGGTCCCAGAAGAGCTGCTGTGTGTAGAGCGTACGACCGCCTTCGCCCTCGGCAACCACATTGCCTCGTGCCTCCCACAACTCACGCTTCTCGTAGCTGATGCCGTAGTCCGCCTTCAAGGTCGATTCGACATTACCCAACGAGTCGTAGGTAATAATATCCACCCCTCTGCGGAACTCCATATATGGCTCGGCAGCAAGCTCATAACGCTCCATCAGCGGAGCATAGAAACGGTAACTCTTCACTCCGTTCTGGCTCACAAGCATTGTAAGCGTATCGCTCTGCTGAGTGAGCATAGTCTCCGGATTGTAGTTTCCGACCGCACTCTCCGACGAGCACGAAAATAGCAAGATAGCACCTCCGAAAAGAGGTGCTACCCACGCTATTATATGTTTTCTAACGCTTTTCATATTTGTCGGCAGCGGGCACTAATCTCTTAACAAAAGCCGACCCAACCGAGTCAATCTCCTATAAAGTCCTCTATGCCACTACCTTACGAGAAAACTATCGGCCCTCCTTAACGGTGGTACGGCCACTGATCCAACCGCAGTTAACGGTATAAGCGTTACCTACGCTAAGACCACGGAAGAAGCACTCCTCCTTGTTGGGGAACGAGTTGCGGAAGCTCTGAGCGAGCTGCTCAACAGTCTGCAACTGGGGATCACCCTCCTCCAACAGACGGCGTGCGTTAAGAACGGTGTCGTAAGCCAACCAATAAACGGTCAGACGCTCGAAGTCCGAGCAAGCACCCGAACCTGCTGCATAAGCCTGAGCCAACACGATGTAAGCCATTGCGCTCTCGGGGTTGATCTCGATAGCCTGCTTTGCAAAGTTAGCAGCATTGCGGGGGTTGTCGTTCAGAATCTCGTTACCTGCAATCTGGATTGCGAGCTGCGACTTGGTCATAGGATCCTGCTCAGCCTCAATAGCCTTGGTCAGATACTCGATACTCTTGGCCAGGTCGCCATTCTTCTCGTAACCCTTAGCCAATGCCATAGCGGTCTCAGCGGTAGCCTCCTGAGCGAGCAACATATCACCTACCTCAAAGAAGAAGGGAGTGAGGCACTCGCTGCGGCTCAACAGAGCAAACGCCTTCTTAATCTGAGTGAGCTCAGCATTACCACCCTCGAAACGGGGCTTGTAGATCTTCTCAAGGTTCTCGCAGTTGGCAGCACCCGAGTTGATAAAGAGGTTCTCGAAGGTATCGATAAACTTCTGATCACCGGTGGTAGCCATCAACTTAGCGATACGATCGTACTCGTCCATATAGTACTCAGTCTCAACCTCCAGATCCTGATACTGCTCGGTAAGTACCTGGAAGTACTGTGCAGTAAACTCAGCGTCAACGCTCTCCGATGCAGCGATAGCATCCTGGAATACCTTCAGTACGCCGGGCTTGTCGCTTGCGCGGTAGTTGTAATAGTCTTTTGCCTTACCCTTCAAGATATATGCAAGACCATAGCGAGCATCATCAGCAAAGTGCTCAGCACGCATATCGTAAAGCATCATAAGCGAGTCGGTGTAGAGATTACGCTCGTTAACCGAAGTAGCACCAGCAATCATACGACGGTAGATGTTGGTACCCCATACATAGATGTTCATCTTTGCCTTAGGGCAGTCACGAAGAAGATCTTTCAAATAACCAAGTGCGACATCATACTTCTTGTTGTCGTATGCGTCCTTGTAGAAGTTGAACTTGAGAGCGTTCTGATAGCGCTCCTCCTGAGTGGCATTCTCACCCCACTCCTCGCCAAATGTCTGCTGCTGTGCCATTACGCTCTGAGCGCCAATCAGCATAGCCAAAGCAACCAAAAGACTCTTAAATGCTTTCATAATTGTTAAAAACCGGTTTAAAATTGTTATGTTTATAGTTTGTTTTATCTAAGTTTGTTTAGTCGTACTGATACTTCACGAACCAATAGTCTTCACCGAACATATTGAATTCAAGCGAGAACTTAACATAGTTCTCTTTCACCAATCCGGCTTTCAATGTACCGCGCTGTCCGAGCTCCAATCCGACATTCACCATCGACAGACCTGCCATACCGAGTGGTACTCCGATACCGAATGTAAGTGCCTTTTCGGAGATTGCCTGATCTCGGATCGCCATATAGTACTGTCCGTAGCGCACACCTGCACGATAGGAGATGCGGCGGAAGAAACTGCGGATATCGTTGGGCGAGGGGATGAACTCACCACCCAGACGAACAGTGCTGGTATTCTGGAACTTGATACCGTTCTCCAAATCGGCAACATTCTTCTTACCCCAATCGCTGTAAGCATAGTCTGCTCCTACGCTGAAACGGTTGCTGTGGTAGAAGACACCCACGCTCATTGTCGAAGGGAGCGAGAATGCCGAAGTAAATGTATCGTAAGAGATGGTATCTCCTGCAATCACATTGCCCGAGGGTACAAAACGAGTAACCTTGGTATCGAGCGGACCACCCAGCTCATAGGTAGCACCCAGCGTCAGACGATTCTTCTCATTGGAGATAAGGTCAGCCTGCAAACCGAAGTCGGCTTTGATACTTCTAATCACCTCGTCGTCCTGTCCCATAACCGAGTAGTAGGTATCTGCACCTGTAAAACTTGTAATGGTCGAGGAGAATGCGCGATTGATCTTACCGTGATAGTAGATCATATCTGCACCAATCGACAAACGGGGGATAATCTCCCAACCTGCACCCAACTTGAACTGCGATACGCCACCCGAGCCATCGTAGTTATATACCACATAGCCCAACTCGCTAACGATATCGGGGCGGGTATCCACCTTGCTTACGCGATAGCCCACCTGCGAATAGGGGGTTACGCTGAATGCAACACCGAGTCCTTTGGCAACAGGGAACTCAATCGACACATCGCGCATATTGAAGGTGTTGAAACTTGTACCGGTAGTCGCATTCTTTGAATAGACATTCACACCCTCCATACCGAAGTTAAAGAGGAAACTGTTCTGTCCAATCATACTATACGACGCAGGGTTCATCGAGTTGATTGTGTATGAACTACGGAAACCAATACCTGTACCACCCATACTGCGCAGAAGTGCAGCTCCTGGGGTGGTAATATCACCAATACCGTAGAAGGTGTAGGGCGAGTATGCGTTGATGCTGCTGCTCTGGCCAAACGCCTGCTGCCCCATCAACACTGCCGCTACTGCAACAATCGTATAAATCGCTCTCTTAAAACGCATTATATTCTAAAATTTTATTCAGACCGATACAAACCAAGTCCAATTCTGCAAATATCGTGGTTTTTATTTTCTTTTCAAAACATTTAGCGTCACCACCTGTAAAAATAGTTATAATTTTTCCGCAACGCTCCGTCCAATTTCGGATGTAACCCTCTGTTTCATAGCAAATTCCATCGATTACACCCAATTTAATTGCATCGGCAGTCTTTTTGCCAATTTTTTCGCCACACTTACCCGACATATCTCCCTCTTCCAGAGGCAGGAAAGCGGCCGAACGATGGAGCGATTGGTAGCGCATATCCATACCCGGAGCAATGTTGCCTCCCAAGTAGACCCCCTCGGCACTCACAAGGTCGTAAGTGATAGCCGTTCCGTAGTCGATAATCAGCAGATTTTCATTCGGAAACAGAGCCGCACCACCCACCGCAGCAGCCAATCGGTCGGGACCGAGAGTCTCTGGTGTGGCATAGCCGTTACGCAATGGTGTAGGGGTGTCGCCCTTCAGCACCACAACGGGAGCCTTGTAGCCTGCATCTGCCACCGCTCTGCCAAGCGAGGCAGCTACTTCATCGCCAGAGGAGCGAGTGGAAGAAATTATCGCACTCTCAGGTCGAAAACCGGCAACCAACTCAGCAGCTATCTCTTCACTCCACTGCTCTGCACGATGACGATAAACAATTTTATCATCATCAAAAACGGCAATTTTTACCGCTGTATTGCCCATATCGACCGTTAATCTCATTTTTTTTGCATTTTTTCTCGTTCACCACCATATATATTTAAAGGTGACCGAGTATCTCTTTACTATTATGATGTTTATTACCCCTATTTTGTTGCATCTGTCATCCCCTTGCGTGCCACTTCGAGTACCTTATCGAGCAATTTCCAACCCTCCTCCACATTTGCAATATTTCGGATAGTCATTCCCAGACGCCCTGTTGACTGGCGCAACACAAAGCGGTCGGGATGGCTGGTGGCATAGCGCAACACACCCATAAACATTCCGCTCTTATAGTAAGCCGACTTCTGGTCTGCCGGGAAGGAGAGCAGCATCAGTCCATTCTTAACCTTCACCTTCTCCACACCCAGCAGGATACACCTGCGACGCAGACGCACCACATCGAGCAGCGCAAGCACCTGACGAGGCATCTGTCCGAATCGGTCGGTCACCTCGGCAGCAAAGCGCGCCAACTCCTCTTCGTCGGTCATATTGTCGAGCTGGCGATAGAGCCTGAGTTTCTCGGCCGTATTGCCCACATAGCCGTCAGGCAGCAGCGCCTCCTCAACGCTCTCCACCTGACAATCAGTTACATAGAGAATATCCTCGCCTACACCCTGAGCCTCCACAGCCTCAATGCCGACAACCTCGTCAAGTCCCTCAGTACCCTCAGCGCGCAACTCGGCAATCGCCTCGGACAAAATTTTCTGGTAGGTCTCAAAGCCCATATCGGCAATAAATCCACTCTGTTCGGCTCCGAGCAGGTTGCCCGCACCTCGTATATCCAAGTCCTGCATAGCGATATTGAATCCCGAACCCAAGTCCGAGAACTCCTCAATAGCCCTCAGCCTGCGACGCGCATCGGTCGAGAGCAACTCATCGGGGGGCGAGAGCAGATAGCAGAAACTCTTACGGA
This sequence comes from Tidjanibacter sp., assembly GCA_017631375.1. Taxonomy (GTDB): domain Bacteria; phylum Bacteroidota; class Bacteroidia; order Bacteroidales; family Rikenellaceae; genus Tidjanibacter. The sequence goes on from JAGBTK010000070.1 coordinate 22,947, forward strand.
ACGATCGTCCCACACGACCACGCAGCTGGTGCAGTGCGCTCAGACCAAAGCGGTGAGCGTCGTTGATGATTATGGTATTGGCATTGGGGATGTCGATACCGTTCTCAATAATCGTGGTAGCAACCAAGATATCGTACTCCCCGTAGATAAAGTCCATAATTATCTTTTCGAGCTGTGCGGCAGGCATCTGACCGTGACCAATCACTATCCTCGCCTCGGGGACTACACGCTGGATAACGCCTGCCACCCTTTCGATATCCTCAACTCGGTTATGCACGAAAAAGACCTGTCCGCCACGACCCAGCTCAAACTCCACCGCCTCGCGGATAATCTCCTCATCAAAGAGGTGCGACTCGGTGATGATAGGCTGACGGTTGGGTGGCGGTGTGGCAATCACTGACAGATCGCGCGCACCCATAAGAGAGAATTGGAGGGTACGGGGGATGGGTGTTGCCGTAAGAGTGAGAGTATCGACACTCACACTCAGCTGGCGCAGTCGCTCCTTGCTTGCCACGCCAAATTTCTGTTCCTCGTCAATAATGAGCAGACCCAGCGAGCGGAAACTGATATCCTTTCCGAGCAGTTTGTGCGTACCTATAATAATATCAATCGTACCATTGGCCAATCCCTCACGAATCTCCCTCACCTCCTTGGCACTCTTCACACGCGAGAGCATCTCCACCTTTACGGGCATACCTCTCAGTCGCTCGGCAAATGTGCGGTAGTGTTGCAGGGCGAGAATGGTGGTCGGCACAAGTACTGCCACCTGCTTGGAGTCGCAAGCCGCCTTGAAGGCTGCGCGAATAGCCACCTCGGTCTTACCGAAGCCCACATCGCCACATATCAGTCTGTCCATCGGGCGCGACGACTCCATATCGCCCTTGACAAGCTCCATAGCCTTCTGCTGGTCGGGGGTCTCCTCGTAGGGGAACGAGGCCTCCATCTCATTCTGTAAATACCCGTCGGGCGAGAATCGGAAGCCACCCAACGCCTTACGCTCGGCATAGAGGCGTATCAGCTCGCGGGCAATGTTCTTCACCGCCTTCTTGGTCGCCTCCTTCATCTTCTGCCAAGCACCCGTGCCGAGTTTATATACTCGGGGAGGTGCCTCCGTATCGCCCGCCTTGTAGCGCGATATGCGATGGAGGGAGTGGACATTGACGAGCAACACATCGCCATCGCGGTAGAGAATCTTCACCGACTCACTCTCCTTACCGCCATCGTTGGTGCGCACCAAGCCACCAAAACGACCGACACCGTGGTCGATATGCACCACAAAGTCGCCCATCTTGAGTTCGCCAAGCTCCTGAATCGAGAGGCTCTGGCTACGGTCAATCTCGCCACGCAGACGGTAGCGGTGATAGCGGTCAAAAATCTGATGATCGGTGTACATACACACCTTCAACTCTCCATCGATAAAGCCCTCGTGGAGTGTCACCATCATCGGCTCAAAAGTGGCGTGCACACGACCCTCGGAGGCAAAGACATTCTGCAATCGCTCGTGCTGCAAACGACTCTCAGAGAGGATATATGTAAAAAATCCTTCGCTCTGGCGTGCCGAGAGTTCATCGGCAAGCATACCATACTGCTTGTTGAAGAGTGGCTGAGGTGATGTGCGGAAGGTTATCTCCTGACCGGCAGGCAATCTGCGCGAGGGGCGACGAACAATAACAGCCGAACGCTCCAACACATTGAGCAGCCTGCGCGAAGATGTGAGCAGAGCCTGCACCTCAGTCGGATCGTCACTGTCGGCAAGCATCTTCTTGCGCAGTTCGTCCACCGTGCTGCACATACTCTCCACATCGTCAATCCACCAGGTCGCTCCACGCGCATACTCGGCCAACGAGATACGCTCCTCCTCGCCTGCCTGTCCCTTCAGATCGGGAACAATGGTCACCTTATCGCATCGCTCGGTGGAGCGTTGCGACGATATCTCAAAACGACGGATAGCATCTATCTCATCGCCAAAAAAGTCCAGACGAACAGGGCGGTTGTCGGCAAAGGAGAAGACATCGATAATACCGCCACGACGCGAGTACTGCCCCGGCTCATAAACAAAATCCACCTTCTGAAACCCGAGAGCCTCAATGCGCTCCACCATCTCATCCATAGCCACCTGCTCGCCACAAGCGACCGAGAGCGAGCGCGAGCCGATCTCTACGGGTGCAGGGACAGACTCGGCCAACGCCTCAGGATAGGTAGATATCACCCACATACCCTCAGGCTCTGCACGCAGTGCCTCCAAAGCCGCTGTGCGCTGCACCTTGCCCGACGAGTCGGCACGCCCGAAACGAATCGAGCGTTTGTAGCCGGTCGGGAAGAAGAGAACACGCTCCGAGGGGAGCAACGCCTCCAGATCGCCCGCAAGATATGCTGCCGCATCCCTGTCGGGCGAAACGAAGATATGGACACCTCCAAGACTCTCCACAGCAGCCGAGCCATAGAGCGCATAGGCAGAGCCGGCAAGTGCCCTCAGTTCAGTCACGCCCCCACCCTGCAATGCCTCACACAGCCGTTTCGCACTCTGCGAACCGGCCACACGACCACGCAAATTCTCAAGTTTCTTGTCCATACTCTTCTCGTTTTCTACAAAAAAGGCTGACTAAAACTCAATTTAATCAGCCCTGATTATCTCTTTTTTTTTCTTAGGAGTGCCCGATTTTCGGCAGTAACGCAAAAATTCGCCTTCTTAGCCACTCCTCTACATCAGAGTTCTACCCTTCTTATCCAAAATTTTTGTCTCAAGCATTCCGAGCGATTGATCCTCGCAGAGTCTGATACGACAGCCATACTTGATCTGCCACTTCGCGCGGATGCTCCAGAATCCTCGGCGCAGATAAGCCGCAATCATCGGACTTGCCACAATTTTGAGCCAACGGATACCCTTCTCCTCTGTGTAATAGGCAATCTGATTCTCTATCTGTTTGTCGTAGAGTATCGAGGGCGATATCTTACCCGAGCCGCCACAAGTGGGACATACCTCCTTCGCCTCGGAGATAGCCTCGGGGCGTACACGCTGGCGAGTAATCTGCATCAGGCCAAACTTGGTCAGGGGCAGGATAGTGTGTTTTGCCTTGTCGGTCGCCATCAGCTGCTGCATCTTCTCATAGAGTTTCTGCCTGTTCTCAGCCTTGTGCATATCGATAAAGTCGACAATCACAATACCTCCCATATCCCTCAACCTGAGCTGGCGTGCAATCTCTGCCGCTGCCGAGAGGTTAACATCGAGTGCTGTGGACTCTTGGTCGTCTGCCACCTTGGCACGGTTACCGCTATTCACATCGATAACGTGCATAGCCTCAGTATGCTCAATAATGAGGTAGGAGCCTCGTTTGAGCGATACATACTTGGCAAACAACGACTTGATCTGACGCGAGATGTCAAAGTTGTCGAAGATGGGGCGATCGCCCTTGTAGAGCTTCACAATGCGCTCCTTCTCGGGAGCAATCACTCTCACATAATCTACAATCTCGTCGTAGAGCGCCTTATTGTCTACGCAGATAGTGCTGAACGAGCCGTTGAGCGAGTCGCGGATGATAGTATTGGTGCGACTCATCTCGCTGGTCAGCAGTGCAGGTGCGGGCTTGGTCTTGATTCCGTCCAAGGTCTGCTCCCAACGCTTGATGAGGGAGCGGATGTCCTGCTCGATGTCGGCATCGTTGTTACCCATAGCGGCTGTGCGGATAATCACACCGTAGTTCTTGGGCAACACCTTATCTACGATTGCCTTCAATCGTTTGCGCTCCTCGTTGGAGCGAATCTTTTGAGAAATGGATATCTTGTTGGTAAAGGGGATGAGAACCACATTTCGTCCTGCCAGCGAGATATCGGAGGTCAATCGCGGACCTTTTGTCGATATCGCCTCCTTGGCCACCTGTACAAGTATAGGCTGACCTGCAGAGATCATCTCGGTAATTTTGCCACTCTTTCCGATGGGCTGGTCGAGTTTGATGGAGGAGAAACGCGGGTATTTCTTCTTGGTCGAGAGGTGTGCCACCAATCTGTGGAGCGTAGTGAAATGAGGCCCCAGGTCGAGGTAGTGGACAAACGCATCCTTCTCGTGACCAATATTCACAAAGGCGGCATTCAGGCCAGGCATAATTTTGCGTACCCTGCCCAAGTAGATGTCGCCCACAGCAAAACCTCCCTTATTGCCCTCCTTGTTGAGTTCGACAAGTTGTTTGTCCTCCACAAGAGCAATAGTGGTCTCGCTTGAAGATACGTTAATAATCAGTTCCCTGTTCATCTCTCTGGTTTTGTTCTGCTTTGGGAAACTACTCAGAAGGGGCTCTTCCCGGCGGGGTTTGCCCACTTTCTGACAACAAATAAAGCCAAAGAGCCGGATAAGACTCTTTAGCTTTATTTATTCAGCGGAAACATAAAACCGGCTACTTATTTCTTTTTATGTCTGTTTTTGCGCAGACGTTTTTTACGTTTGTGGGTAGCCATCTTATGCCCTTTTCTTTTCTTACCACTTGGCATAGTTTCTTGGTTTTTAAATTTTTAAACAATATCTCATTTAGGAGACTGCTGTTTGGGTTAGATCCTGTTCAACAGTCTTTAACAGTCCGACTGACAACTATTTTACCTTCTCAGCGAAGCTCTTAGCGGGCTTGAACGCGGGAATGTTGTGCTCGGGAATGGTAATAGTGGTGTTCTTCGAGATGTTACGAGCAACCTTAGTAGCACGCTTCTTCAAGATGAAGCTACCGAAACCTCTCAAATATACGTTCTCCTCCTTGATGAGCGAGCCCTTTACGCTATCCATAAAAGCCTCAACAATCTGCTGTACGAGAACCTTCTCAGCGCCAGTTTTCTTGGCGATTTCGTTTACGATATCAGCTTTAGTCATAATTTATAAAATTTTAAGTGTTTGATATGTTCTTAATTGCGGATTGCAAAGATACATCTTTATCCGAATAATTTACAAGTTGTTACCAATTTTTTTTCATTTTTTTTTGGTTTTTGCCAATCTTTTAACTCAATTTACTCGCTCACAAGGGGTCCAACCGCAAAAACCGTCCCAAACTTTCGGATACTTAGCACTTTATCGTTTCTCCCTAAAACATCCAGCTCGCTCCGCACATAGCCGACATAAAACCGCGAACACTCTTAGCGTCGGTGCTATGTTCCGAGAAGAGGTCAAAATTATCTGTCAGTGAGTAGTGGTACATAGGGGTTACTCGGAGCACAATTCTGCTGATGCGCAGCGACAACGAAGCGCCCACATCGGCTGTGAGCGAGAAGGGACCGCGCACTCTCACACCGTGCTCCCAGCTATCGCCATCAATTGTGCTTGTCGATTTACTCTCGCGACTACGCAACAGCATTCCGGGGGTTAAACCTGCCGTAAATTCCAAATCGATAGGGAGAAAAGTGAGTAGTGCCGAGCCGAGGCTATGGTCATCCGAGAGAACATATTGGGTTGCCGAATAGGCCAATCTATCCACAACAGAGCCGGAGTGACCTACGCGAAGCGTTACTCCTAACGGCAGACGGACAAGGTGGATGTTGCTTGCAATATTCTCAACAAATGCCACACCTCCGCGCAGACCAAAGACCGGAGTAAAGTTGTGATACCAATCAACGCCATAGTTGATGCCTTCGTTCAACTCGTTATTACCAAGTGCCGAAACATAGATACCTCCCGAAACAGCGATCTGGTTCTGACTCTGCGCAGGATTGAATTTAAGTTTGGGCTGCTGTGCCGATGCGCTGCACGCAACGAGCAAGCCTAAGATAAGCGCAACAAAATTCTTCATAATCTTCAGTTTGATTTTTAGTAGCCTCTACAAAAATAGTAAAAAAATCATAACATTGTTCAGACTGCCAGATGTTTATCCCTCTGCCACACACAATAATGGCACTCCTTTTTGCATTATTATTGAGAATAGAGTAACTTTGTTGTGTCTGTTGCTCATTTCTCGCCCTCCGCTGGGCGACTTGCGACAGACGCAGAACCAAATATGTTAAAAGAGATGGCAGAGGCTAAGATATTGTGGGTAGATGATGAGATCGAACTCCTCAAACCCCATATATTATTTTTAAAAGGTAAAGGCTACGAGGTGGAGAGCTGCAACAACGGTTTCGACGCTGTCGAGATGGCACGCAGCACCCACTACGACCTCATCATTCTTGATGAGATGATGCCGGGTATGACAGGCCTGGAGACACTTCCGCTTATCAAGGAGGTGCGCCCCCTGACACCCGTTATTATGGTGACTAAGAGCGAGGAGGAGAACATTATGGACAAGGCGGTAGGCTCTAAGATTGCCGACTACCTTATCAAGCCCGTAAATCCCAATCAGGTGCTGCTGTCTATCAAGAAGAATGTCCACCAGCAGCAACTCATCACCGAGCAGACCACTGCCGACTACCGCTCGCAGTTTGCCTCTATCAGCAACTCGCTCTCTGGTGCAAAGACCTTTGCCGATTGGTGTGCCATCTATCGCCGTCTGACGGGTTGGGAGATTGAGCTTACCGAATCGAAAGATGAGAGCATCCGCGAGGTGCTCACCTACCAGAAGAAGGAGGCAGGCGAGGCCTTCGGCAAATTTGTCAAGCGCAACTACCTCACCTGGATCAACTCGCGTGGCGAGGAGACTCCCACAATGTCGCACACCCTGATGCGCAGCCGCATCTTCCCCGTAGTGGAGCGCAGCCGCAAGACAACACTCCTGCTTATCGACAACTTCCGCTACGACCAATGGAGAGCTATTGCCTCGCTTGTTGCGGGACACTACGATGTGGCACAGGAGGACTTCTATTGCAGCATCCTGCCCACTGCTACCCAATATGCGCGCAATGCTATCTTTGCGGGTCTGATGCCCCTTGCTATCGACAAACTTATGCCCGACCGCTGGCTCAACGACAACGAGGAGGGCGGCAAGAATATGTATGAGGAGGAATTCCTCCGCCGACAGATTAAGAGTGCGGGCTATGGCTGGCAGACCACCTTCGATAAGTTGGTGCGCCCCGAGGCAGGCCGAAAGCTGATTGATAATATAGCAAGAGTCTATGATGCCGACTTCTCGGTTATTGTCTATAACTTCCTCGATATTCTCTCGCACGCCCGTACGGAGAACGAGATTATGCGCGAACTTACTGAGGATGAGGCTGCTTTCCGTTCGCTGACTCGCTCATGGTTTGAGCACTCCGACCTCTTCACTCTCCTGCGTATGCTCTCCGAGCGAGGTCACACGGTGATCATCACCTCCGACCACGGCACAGTGCGCGTAGAGAACCCGATTAAGGTACAGGGCGACCGCGAGACCTCGCCCAATCTGCGCTATAAGACGGGTCGCAACCTTAATTATAATCCTAAGGAGGTATTTGAGATTAACCGCCCGGCTGAGGCACAGCTTCCGCAGAGCAATCTGACTTCGAGCTATATCTTTGCCCTCGGTCGCGATTTCTTCACCTACCCGAATAACGCCAACCAGTATATCCGCTACTATAAGGACACCTTCCAGCACGGTGGTATCTCTATGGAGGAGATGATTGTACCCTATATTGTATTGACACCCAAGCAGTAACCCCTATAAAGATGAAGAGAAAAGAGTATTCCCTCGGCGACCTGACTGAGATAGCCGAGATGATTTTGGAGAGCCTTGACGACCGCAATGTAATAGTATTTCGTGGCGAGATGGGAGCAGGCAAGACAACACTTATCAGCGCACTGTGCGAGGTGCTTGGTGTGGAGGACGATGTAACAAGCCCCACCTTCGCACTTGTGAATAACTATCTGACAGCCGCAGGCGACGACCTGTATCACTTTGATTTCTATCGTATTGATCGCATCGAGGAGGCCTACGATATGGGCTATGAGGAGTATTTCTACGGCTCAGGGCTATGCCTTGTAGAGTGGCCCGAGAAGGTGGAGGAACTGATCCCTGACGACGCAATGACCGTACGCCTGGAGGTACTCTCGCCTACCCATAGAGCAATAACGATTGATTAATTTCCCCTATATTAATCATACTTGTATTTTACCTTACCAACCATCATTAGCATTCCAACGCAAAATGTTTAAAAATATAGTGTTTGATTTGGGCGGTGTCGTTTTGGGCCGCGACTTTAATAGATTTGACGAGATTGTGGGCGACTATTTCTCCTTCTTCCGTCAGGATAAGTTCCCCGATTATTGGCATGACTTCGACCGCGGCACATGCACCAAGCAGGAGGTTGCCGAGGCACTCTCTGCTGATGCCGGCGTGAGCATTGAGGAGGCTAACGGACTTATTGATAAGGTGTTGGAGCTATTGAGTGAGGTACCCGAAACCTGCGACCTGGTGCGCAGGTTGAAGGAGGCCGGTTGCCGTTGCTACATACTCTCGAATATGCCGAAGGAGTATTGGGCAGAGATTGAGAAGTTCCCTGTGGCAAAGTATTTCGACGGCGCGGTGATCTCAAGCCACGAACACCTGCTCAAACCCGAGCGCGCCATCTACGAACGTCTCTTGGAAAGATACGACCTCAACCCCGCCGAGACTCTCTTTACCGACGATAAGAAGACAAACCTGCTGGCAGCTGAGACACTTGGCATCAGCACCATCCACTTCGCCAGCCCCGACACCACCCCCGAAGAGATCTACCACCTGGCGACGGAGTAGAAGCCGTAGAGCTTCAATTCAAAATGCAAAATTCAAAATGATAAACAATCGAGAGTAGTTCGATACTACTCTCGATTGTTGTTTATGGGAGTTATGGGAAATTTGGGAGTTATGGGAACGTTGCGATTAAGCGAGGGCAGAGGCTGCTTGCAGACTTTGCCGAGCAGAAGCAACGAAAAGACTGAGAAGCATGATTAATAATGGGAAATGAAGAGAGTTGAAGGGAAATTTTCGAAAACAAATTAGGCTCTTTGTGTAACAATTGGGTTTTTCGGGTTTAGGGGATACCCTCGTAGAGGGTACAAACAAAATATAGGTAAGATGAGTCAAGCTTGCTTGAACTAATCTTACCTATATTTTGTTTGTAATTGCTGCAAGGCAACTCCTAAACGCGCAAACTAAATAGTACAAAAGTTTTTGGGGAGCCTTTTTACAAAAAGGCTCGAAAAAAAACGGCAAACACTATCCTAACAGTTGTCTTGCTTGTTCGCGTGCTGCGTCGGTCACGGTAGCTCCGCTGAGCATTTTGGCTATTTCTTCCACTCGTTCTTCTGTTGTGAGTCGTCGTATGCAGCTTTCGGCACCTATTGTTGTCACCTCTTTATACACCACGAAGTGGTCATTACCTTTGGATGCCACCTGTGGCAAGTGTGTTATGTTGAGCACCTGCATTGATGTTGACAGCTCGGTTATCACCTCGCCCATCTCGTCTGCCACGCGACCTGACACGCCGGTATCTATCTCATCGAAGATGATGGTGGGCAGCTTTGCGCATCGTGCTGCTATCGCTTTTAGGCATAGCATCACGCGCGATATCTCACCTCCGGAGGCTATCTTCTCTATGGGCTGGAGCGTACCTGTGGGGGAGCTGCTGAATACAAACTCTATGATATCGGCACCACTCTCGCGCAGGGTGTCGGGTGTCACTCGACATATAAATCGTGCTCCGTTCATTCCGAGTCTGCCGAGCATCTCTGTCACTCCACTGCTCAACTCTTCAGCACCTCTCTGTCGCAGTGCTGTCAGCTCATCTGCTACATTCTGAGCCACTTTGCGCGCCTCTACCACCTCTTGTTCAAGTCGGGCTATCACCCCGTCGAGATCGGTTATCAGTTCCATTCGACGACCATACTCAGCCTGTATTGCCAAGAGTTCTTCTACGCTCTCTACCTTGTGCTTGCGCAGAAGGGAGTATATTGCTGCCAGGCGATCGTCCACTGCTGCGAGCGCTGTGGGGTCACTATCTACTCTGTCGAGTGCCTCGCTGAGGGTCGCCTCTATATCTTTTAGTTCTACCTGTACACTGTGAAGTCGCTCTGCTACCTCCTCGCCACCGCTCCACACACGGGCGAGATGTCGCATCGACTGCTCAGATGCTTTGAGCATTGCTAATACACCGCGCTCTTCCGCACCTAAGGCATCCAACGCGCCACCTATGCGCTCACCAATCTCCTCGCTGTTGGCCAGCTCGCTCTGTCGCTGTTCAAGCTCGGTGAGTTCTCCTTCTCGGAGGGCTAACGAGGTGAGCTGCTCCCATTGATAGCGCACCCACTCCTCGTCCGCACTGTTACGCTCCGCCTCTTCGCGGGTCTTGGCAAGCTGTCGCTCGGCACTCTGGAGGTGAGCGTATGCCTCTGCGTAGCGCGATAATACAGCGTGCGATGAGGAGAAGTTATCCACCACCTCGCGACGAAACTCCTCCGATGCCACAAGCAGACTGCGATGCTGCGAGTGGATATCTACAAGCCTGAGTCCCAACTCCTTGAGCGTAGTAAGTTGTACGGGGAGATCGTTGACATAAGCGCGACTCTTGCCGGCAGGGGTGATCACTCGACGCACCACACACGGGGAATCGTACTCCAACTCCTGCTCCGCAAAGAAACCCTCTAAGCCATAGCCCGAGAGGTCGAACTCTGCCTCTACTACGCAGTTGCTCACATTGTCTGCCAGCGCAGCACTATCGGCACGATTGCCGAGTATCAGTCCGAGCGCACCGAGCAGGATAGACTTACCCGCACCTGTCTCACCCGTGATTATGTTCAATCCCGAGCCGAGCGTGATATCCAGATGGCGAATCAACGCATAGTTCTCAACCGTTACTCTCTGAATCATCGGTGCGACTTGTTATTATTAAAATTTTTTAAAAAAGGAGTCTGCAAATGCAGCTATACGACGAGCGACATCGCTCTTTTGTTCCAGCGGGAAACTCTCCATACCGTCGCGAGTGACGAAAGTCACCTTATTGGTGTCGCCACCAAATCCGGCTCCCTTGTCACGCAGAGAGTTGAGCACCACCAGGTCGAAGTTTTTGCGCTCCAACTTGCCTTGCGCATTCTCCTCCTCGTGGTCTGTTTCGAGGGCGAAGCCTATGAGGAGTCTGTCACCCTTCACTGCACCGAGCGATGCAGCGATGTCGGGTGTGCGACGCAGGCGTATAGCCATATCGCCCTCACTCTTTTTCACCTTCACGGGGCTCACCTCGGCGGGTGTGTAGTCGGCCACTGCGGCACACATCACACCACCGTCACACCCCTCCCAGCGTGCCTTGACTGCCTCGTACATCTCCTCTGCCGAGAGCACATCCACCCTCTCCACACCCTTGGGGGTGGGCAGGGCTGTGCGTCCCGAGATGAGTGTCACCTCAGCACCACGCGATGCCAGCTCCTCGGCAATGGCATATCCCATCTTGCCGGTGGAGTGGTTGGTAATATATCTTACGGGATCGATAGGCTCGATAGTTGCACCAGCGGTGACAATAAAACGCCTACCGTTTAAAGTTTTTTTTTCAGCCCCATCGAGCAATTTAGATATCTGCTCGGTGATATACTCGGGCTCTGCCATACGCCCCTTGCCCGACAGACCGCTTGCCAGCTCTCCCTCCTCGGGCTCGACAATCGCCACACCCACACTCGCCAACTTGGCAAGATTCTCGCCTGTTGTGGGGTGCGAGTACATATCGAGATCCATCGCGGGTGCCACCATCACAGGGCAGCGTGCCGAGAGGTAGGTTGTCAGCAATAGGTTGTCGGCAATGCCGTAGGCCATCTTGGCAAGGGTATTGGCGGTGGCGGGGGCAATGACGAAGCAGTCTGCCCACTCACCGAGACTGACATGGCTGTGCCAATCGCCATTCTCGGGATTGAAGAACTCCACATAGATAGGATTCTTCGCTAGCGTTGCCATAGTGAGAGGAGTGATGAACTCCTTTGCGGCAGCGGTCATCACCACACGCACCGAAGCCCCCTCCTTCACAAGGCATCTGACAAGTATAGCAGCCTTATATGCTGCTATACTGCCGGTTACACCGACCAAAATGTTTTTCCCTTTTAGTGCCATAGCTTTTCCTTTAACTCTGTAAGGAGTCTGCCCTCCGACTATTTCTCGGGCTTACGGATATAGAGCTCGCCATCGAGGAACTCCTCGGTAGCAATCAGCGTAGGCTTGGGCATACGCTCATAGTGACGCGAAATCTCGATCTGCTCACGATTCTCGAAGGTCTCCTCCAACGAGTCGGTGGTGCTCGAGAAGTCAGCGAGCTTGCGGTTAAGCTCCTGCTTCAAAGAGGTCGAAATCTGATTTGCACGCTTTGCAATAGCAACTACCGACTGATATACATTGCCAGTGGGCTCCTCGATGTCGGACAGTTTGCGGGTGATAGTGTTCGTAGGAACGTTCTTCTTAATCTCCATATCTTTTGTTCGTTTTACGTTTTTCAATCTCTTGTATTGGGAAGGGGCAGGCTTACTCTACATCCTCCTCAGTATCCTCTGCCTGTTCGTCGGTACTCACGCCACGGCGGTCGAGGAATCGCTTTGCTACTCGGTACATACGGTCTGCCTCTCTGCGGAACTTCGACTCGGGGAACTCTGCAATGAGGTTGTAGTATGCATCGAGAGTATTGAGGTATCGGTCCACCTGTCGTATAGCACGCGAGTTGCTTGCATACTCATAATTTGCCTCCACGATGCGGAAGAGCAGCTCCTCGCGGTGTGTAGAGCGGGGATATTTGTCGAGTGCATTCTGCAATGCGATGACTGCCGACTGGTGGTAGCCAATCTTGAGATAGGTCATTGCATTGAGGTATGCCTGATCGTGCAGTTTCTGCTCCAGTTCTGCCAATCGCTCGTTACACACATCCTTCTTCTCGGATTCGGGGTAACGACCTAGATACTCGTTGATTGCGGTAATCGCACGGAGGGTTGCAGTCTGGTCGCGCTCGGGACCGGGCGACGAGAAGTAGAAACCCATAGCATACATATACTCGGCATCCTCAAGGTAAACACTACGACCAAATTGGCGACGGAACTCGTCAAAAATGGTCTCACTGCTGATAAAATCACCCATCTTGTAGCGTGCAGCACCCTTGAAGTAGGTTACGGTGTCCTCTTTAAGCGAACCGCTATAATAGGGCGAAATTGCCTCCAGAAGGTCTGCCGCACGGGTATATTTCTCAGCATCGTAGTACTCGATAGCCTTAGCGTACATACCATCGAAGTCCTTGCTTTTCAGCAACTTGCTATATTCGCTACAACTTACAGCCAGCAGGCCGCAAACTACGATTACAAATATTCTCGATAAATTCTTCATCATACTAATTTTCAGTTTGTCGCACATTTGGCAACCAACGTGCAAAGTTATACATTTTTAACGATTAGGAAAAAAATATATTGCATTTTTTAGTTTTTAGGAGAAAATATATATATTTGCCCTTAGAGCGATATGCCCGATGCCGATCGGAGAATCGCTTTACACCCATACTGATTAAGACAACATTGTTACACGAAAACATTTGAAAAATGGAAATTTTAGAGAGAATTAAAAATCACTCTGGTGGTCCTCTGGGGCAGTATATGCGCTATGCGCATGGTTATTTTGCCTTCCCTAAGTTGGAGGGTGATATTGGTCCGCGAATGAATTTCCGCGGCAGAGAGGTACTCAATTGGTCGCTGAACAACTATCTGGGTCTGGCAAACGACCCCGAGGTGCGCAAAGCCGATGCTGAGGGTGCAGAGAAGTTTGGTATGGCAGCCCCAATGGGTGCTCGTATGATGAGTGGTCAGACCAAGTGGCACGAGGAGCTGGAGCGTCGCCTGGCTGCCTTTGTAGGCAAGGAGGATGCCTTCCTCTTGAACTTCGGTTATCAGGGTATGCTCTCGATCATCGACTGTCTGCTCACGCCGCGCGATGTAGTCGTTTATGATGCCGAGGCTCACGCCTGCATCATCGACGGTCTGCGGATTCACA
>JAGBTK010000071.1 GCA_017631375.1 Tidjanibacter sp.
CCTCAGCAACTGTTACGTTCTCGAGGAGTGCATTGCGACGGATAGCGTTGTAGATATCGGGCTCGCTCTCTTTGTCAAGGTTGATAACCTTAGCGTAGCAACCACCCTCGAAGTTGAACACGCACTCGTCGTCCCATCCGTGCTCGTCGTCACCGATAAGCATACGTTTGGGGTCTGTACTCAAAGTAGTCTTACCTGTACCGCTAAGACCGAAGAATACTGCTGTCTCGCCCTTCTCGTTGGTGTTAGCCGAGCAGTGCATTGAAGCGATACCCTTCAGCGGGAGGAGGTAGTTCATATACGAGAACATACCCTTCTTCATCTCACCACCATACCAGGTGTTGAGGATAACCTGCATCTTCTCGGTGAGGTTGAAGACAACTGCAGTCTCCGAGTTGAGACCGAGCTCCTTGTAGTTCTCAACCTTAGCCTTCGAAGCGTTCAATACTACGAAATCGGGCTCGCCATAGTTTGCCAACTCCTCCTCGGTGGGACGGATAAACATATTCTTAACGAAGTGAGCCTGCCAAGCAACCTCCATAATGAAACGGATTTTCAGACGGGTGTTCTCGTTAGCACCGCAGAAAGTATCCATAACATAGAGCTTCTTGTTCGAGAGGGTGTTAGCTGCCAAAGCCTTCAACTCCTTCCAAGCCTCAACGGTTACGGGCTTGTTGTCGTTCTTGTACTCCTCGCTGGTCCACCATACGGTATCCTTCGAGGTCTCGTCCATTACGAAGAATTTGTCCTTGGGCGAACGGCCGGTGTAGATACCGGTCATAACGTTCACAGCACCCATCTCGGTCTCCTGACCCTTCTCAAAGCCGGTGAGAGCGGGATTAACCTCATCATTGTAAAGCTCCTCGTACGAGGGATTGTAGGAAATCTCGGTCACGCCGGTAATTCCATACTTGCTCAAATCAATATTAGCCATTTTTTTATAATTTAATATATGTTAATAAAACCTCTTATTCACTCTTTTGTCCGATTCTCAAATCGACCTTGTAAGGTGCAGTGCTACTGAAAAAACCACCTTCTGACCCAAATTATGAAAATCGCCACAAAGATACTCCAATTTTTGGATTTTCCTAACATTTTCGACGGGTTTTTGTTTTTAAAATAACAATAATCTTTCTGAACTGCATAAATGCCCGAAAATACAAGGGTTTTAGTGGCGGAAATCAGAGAAAAAATACTATCTTAGCGGACGCTAAAAATATGGAATCACTACTCTACATACATGTCCCGTTTTGCCAACGATTGTGTGGCTACTGCGACTTTTACAAGACAATCTCGCTCAAGCAACTCCCACTCTATCCCGATGCGCTGCTTGCTGAGGCGAAAGCGCGTGCGGGTGAGCTTGCCGGCACCACCCTCCGCACCATCTATCTCGGTGGCGGAACTCCCTCACTTTTTACTCCCGAGGAGGTGGAAAAGATTCTGCGCGGTGTGGCGGAGATTTGGGATACCTCGCAAGTGGCGGAGATAACCCTTGAAGCCAACCCCGACGACCTCTCGGCACAGCGTTTGGAGGGGTATCGCAAGGCAGGGATAAACCGACTGAGCATCGGCATTCAATCGTTTGATGATGAGCAACTTCGGTTTATGAACAGACGCCACGATGCAGCCACTGCCCGCGCAGCAATTAGGGCAGCACGACAGGCGGGATTTGACAACCTATCCATAGACCTGATTTATGGTGTGCCGTGCGGCGGAAGCGAGGTGTGGCAACGCAACATTGAGGAGGCCATAGACCTCAACCCCGAACACATCTCGGCATACCACCTCACCATTGAGGAGGGCACGGTTTTTGGCAAGCGCGGAGTGCAACCCATCGAGGAGGAGCGCAGCGAGGAGGAGTACCTGATGCTCCACAAAGCACTCACCGAGGCAGGATATGACCACTACGAGATATCAAATTTCGCTCGCCAAGGTCGTCGTTCTCAGCACAATAGCGGCTATTGGCGCGGTGTACCGTATGTCGGTTTAGGCCCCGGCGCACACTCCTTTGACGGAGAGAGTCGCTCGTGGAATCTGCCCAACCTCAACCGCTATATTGCCAACCCTACCGATCCCGCTCTGCGCGAAAGCGAAACACTCACTGCGGAGGAGCAAGTCGAAGAGATGATAATGGTAGGACTGAGAACTCGCGAGGGCATTGATTTGCAGACTATTGAACAAAAATTTGGAGCTGAGCGCGCCTTATATACAGCCCGAGCTGCGGAGCCGTTCGTTCTCTCGGGAACTCTACTTCGCGAGGGCAGCCGATTGCGCTTCGATGCAGAGCATTGGTTGGTGAGTGATGCGGTGATTTCCGAGTTGTTCTAACTCAACTTTTGCGACAATATGAACATTTAACAATTTTTTAAACAAGTCGGCAAAAGTGGCTCAGAGTGTGCTGAGAGTGCGATTTTTAGCAAAACATAAAATCCCCGCCATAGGTAATTATTAAAAAAATTTAAAAAATCGAAAATCGGTTTTGTATTACCGAAAAAAGGGACTATTTTTGCAGTCCGAAATTTTGACTTTATATATAATGGTATGCGCTTAGCGATTTCCCCCGACAAGTCAAAATTCGAAAATGAAAAAGTAAAGAAATCAGATATTTAAGTACAAGAAACAAGAAAAGAAGTATGGAAGAGATGAAACAGAAACCCGACTATTTGTTTGAGGTAAGTTGGGAGGTATGCAACAAGGTGGGAGGTATCCACACCGTAATTGCCACCAAAGCCGACACAATGGTCGAAAATTTGGGTGAGAAATATATACTCATCGGACCCGATATCAATCAGGAGGGTGAGAACCCCGAGTTCGAGGAGGATTTGAATATGATGCGCGAGTGGCGTCAGATGGTATATGCTGACGGCATTCGTATCCGTATTGGTAAGTGGAAGGTAGCCGGTCGCCCCACCGCAATTTTGGTTGACTATAGCTCGATGATTCCTCACAAGGACGATATTTTGAAATTCTTGTGGGAGAACTATCGCGTTGACTCGATCAGCGGTCAGTGGGACTACATCGAGCCTGTACTCTTCGGTTATGCCGCAGGTAAGGTTATCGAGAGCTATATGGAGAACTTCTGCGCAACTACCGACCGCACCGTGGCACACTTCCACGAGTGGATGACTGCCAGCGGTGGTCTTTACCTGCGCAAGAAGGCTCCCTACACCGCTACCGTATTCACCACCCACGCAACTGTAATGGGTCGTTGCATCGCAGGCAACGGTATGCCTCTCTACGGCACCCTCTCGCAGGTAAATGCAGACGACTACGCTCGTCAGTTCAATGTAGTGGCTAAGCACTCGCTCGAGAAGACCGCTGCAAGTTTCCACGACTGCTTCTGCACCGTGAGCGATATCACCGGCAAGGAGTGCCGCTATATGCTCGGCAGAGATGTGAATGTGGTTACCCCCAACGGTTTTGAGGATGACTTCGTATGGAAGGGCGAGGAGTTCGAGGCAAAGCGCAAAGAGGCTCGCAAGGCTATGATCGAGGTGGCAGAGGCTTGCCTTGGTCACAAGTTCGCTAAGGAGCCCCTGATTGTTGGTACCAGCGGTCGCTACGAGTTCAAAAATAAGGGTCTGGATGTATTTGTTGAGTCGCTGAAGCGCGTTGCAGAGAGCAGCGAGGCACTCGGTCGCGAGGTTCTGGTATATATCACCGTACCCGCAGGCAACAATGGTGCTCGTCGCGATCTGGCTGCTCACCTGGCAGACAAGAACAACCCCATCGACCCCGCTCAGTTCCGCCACACCACCCACTACCTCTCCTACCCCGAGGGCGATCCTATCGTTCGCGCTATGCAGGGTAGCAAGCTGCTCGATCCCGAGAGCCGCGTGAAGGTTATCTTCGTGCCCAGCTACTTGCAGGGTGCTGACGGTATCTTCAACAAGCACTACTACGAGTTGTTGGTTGGTATGGACCTCACCGTATTTGCATCGTACTACGAGCCTTGGGGCTACACTCCTCTGGAGAGCGTTGCATTCTCGGTTCCCACCGTTACCACCACTCTGGCAGGTTTCGGTCTCTGGGTTGCACAGCACTGCAAGGAGCACAAGGGTGTAGAGGTTATCGAGCGTAACGACACCAACGACAACCACGTGATCGAGAGCATCGCAAATGCAATCGTTCGCTACTCGGCAATGAATGCTCGCTCGATGAGCGCAGCACGCAAGTCGGCATTTACCGTATCGCGCACTGCACTCTGGGAGAATCTTATCAACTACTACCACGAGGCCTACAATGTGGCACTCGACAATGTGGTAGCACGCACCAACAAGGCAGTATATGATGGCGGTGGTGCATATAACGAGCAGATTAACTTCGTGCGTCAGCAGCTCATCAGCAACACTCCCTCGTGGACTCGTCTGATGGTTGAGAAATCGCTACCCCAGCGTCTTCGTCCTCTGGAGGAGTTGTCGAAGAACCTCTGGTGGTCGTGGACTCTCGGCGCACACGAGCTCTTCACCTCGATTGACCCCGTATTGTGGGAGGCTTGCAGCCGCAACCCCATCGAGTTCCTCGACAAGTTGGGCTACCAGCGTTACAAAGAGTTGGAGCAGGATCAGGCTTTCCTCGCTAAGATGGATGAGGTATATGGCGCATTCCAGAACTATATGGAGGCTAAGAAGACCGCACAGGGTCCCCGCATCGCATACTTCAGCATGGAGTATGGTTTGCACAGCTCGTTGAAGATCTACTCGGGTGGTCTGGGTATCCTCGCAGGTGACTATCTGAAGGAGGCAAGTGACAAGAATGTGCCTATGGTTGCTGTAGGTCTGCTCTATCGCTATGGCTACTTCACTCAGAAACTCTCGTCGCAGGGCGCACAGGAGGCAAGCTATGAGGCTCAGAACTTCTACAAACTCCCCATCAGCCCCGCGCGTGACGCAGAGGGTAACTGGTGCTCGGTACACATCGCATTCCCCGGTCGTACAGTTACTGCACGCATCTGGAAGTGCGAGGTAGGTCGCACCGATCTCTACCTGCTCGATACCGACCACGATCTCAACCTCGCTGAGGACCGTTCGATCACCCATTACCTCTATGGTGGCGACTGGGAGAACCGTCTGAAGCAGGAGTTGGTACTCGGTGTTGCCGGTATCCGTGCACTCCGCAAGTTGGGTATCAAGAGTGATGTATATCACTGCAACGAGGGTCACGCCGCATTTATCGGCTTGGAGCGCATCTACAACCTCATCGACAGCAAGAAGCTCTCGTTCAGCGAGGCAATGGAGGTTGTTCGCAGCTCGTCGCTCTTCACCACCCACACCCCCGTACCCGCAGGTCACGATGCATTCCCCGAGCAGATGATTCGTCAGTATATGTCGCACTATCCCGACCGTCTCGGTATCACCTGGGATCAGTTCATCAACCTCGGTAAGACCAACCCCAACGACCCCAACGAGAAGTTCTCGATGAGCTTCCTCGCTTGCAACCTCTCGCAGGAGGTTAACGGCGTAAGCTGGTTGCACGGTGAGGTGAGCAAGGAGATTCTCGGTGGTATGTGGCCCGGCTACTTCAAGGATGAGTTGCACGTTGGCTATGTGACCAATGGTGTTCACTTC
Organism: Tidjanibacter sp.; assembly: GCA_017631375.1. Taxonomy (GTDB): domain Bacteria; phylum Bacteroidota; class Bacteroidia; order Bacteroidales; family Rikenellaceae; genus Tidjanibacter. The sequence continues at coordinate 5,568 of JAGBTK010000071.1, forward strand.
CCCACTTGGACCGCATCGAGCCTCCGTCGTCTGTATAGCAAGTACTTCCCCGAGGGATTCGAGGATAGACTCTATAATATCCCCGCTTGGCAGAAGGTACACAACATTCCCGATGAGGAGTTGTGGAACTGCCGTATGGCACTCAAACAGCGTCTGATTAAGCACATCCGTAACCGTTTCTCGGATCCTCGCCAGACTCTGTTTGCATCGCCCCGCACTCTTGTAACCATCAAGGAGACCTTGCGTCCCGATGTTCTGACTATCGGTTTTGCTCGTCGTTTCGCAACCTACAAGCGTGCATATCTGCTCTTCACCAACCTGGAGCGCCTGTCAGCTATCGTAAACAACCCCGTACACCCCGTACAGTTTGTCTTTGCAGGTAAGGCTCACCCCAACGACAAGCCCGGTCAGGATCTGATCAAGCGTATTGTTGAGGTATCGGCAATGCCCGAGTTCGTAGGCAAGGTGGTATTCATTCAGAACTACGATATGGACTTGGCTCGCAAGATGGTACAGGGCGTGGATGTATGGTTGAATACTCCTACCCGTCCTTTGGAGGCTTCGGGTACCAGCGGTGAGAAGTGTATCATGAACGGTGTTCTCCAGTTCAGCGTTATGGACGGCTGGTGGGTAGAGGGCTACAAAGAGGGCGCAGGTTGGATGCTGCCTATGGAGCGTTCGTACGACGACCAGCGTTTCCAGAACGAGCTGGATGCTGAGATGATCTACCGCACCATCGAGGAGGAGATTGTTCCCCGCTACTACAACCGTGGCGAGGATGGTATTCCTCACGAGTGGGTTAGCTCGATCAAGAGCTGCGTAGCAGACATCGCATCGAACTTCACCACCAACCGTATGATCACCGACTACGAGGATCGCTTCTACGGCAAGCTCTCGGATCGTCACCAGCAGTTGATGGCTAACGACTACACTCTGGCTCGCCAGATTGCAGCTTGGAAGCGTCGCGTAAGTGGCGAGTGGGATAAGGTTCGCGTGGTTGAGACCAAGCAGGCAAACATCGCCAAGGAGGCAATTATGGTAGGCAACCCCTATCGCTTCGAGGTGAAGGTTGATGTTGCTGCTCTGTCGAAGGAGGATATCGGCGTTGAGGTAGTTCTCGCAAACCAGATTGAGCAGGGTCGCGCTGTCAAGATTGTTTCGACTCACGAGATGAGCGTAAGCAATGTGGAGGGCAGCCTCGTGACCTACACTATCGATATGACTCCCGCCCAGACCGGCTCCTATGATGTGGCAATCCGCGTATTCGCTAAGAACGCAAACCTGCCCCACCGTATGGACTTCGCTCTGGTGAAGTGGGCATAAGCACTACACTATCTATCCGACCTGCCTCAAAACGGGTCGGATAGATTTTGACTTTTTTATTATATTATTAGGTATAGCGTTTTGCGGTACAATGTGCGTCAGAATGCTACACCGATGAGGCTAAAAGAGTTAGAGATAAAAAAGTCCGAAAAAAACTTGACATAAACGTTTAAAAAAAGTATATTTACCAGAAATTTGGTAAAAGTTAAACAAGATGCCGTTGACATTTGATAAAAACAGTTTGGGCAACTTGGAGTATTCGCTCCAGAGAGAGATGCTTTCGACCGATAGAGCGGGTGGCTATATGAGCACCACCATCGTGTGCTGCAACACCCGTAAGTATCACGGTCTGATTGTTAGCCCCATCAATGAGGATGATAAGCAGTATGTGTTGCTCTCGTCGCTTGATGAGACCATTATGCACGAGGAGCAGCCATTCAACCTCGCTATCCACCGCTTCCCGAACAACTACGAGCCCAGAGGTCACAAATATATTGTTGACTTCAAGTACACTCCTACCCCTACCATCACCTATCGTGTAGGCGGAGTGCTGATCCAGAAGGAGCTGTTGTGGCGTCACTCGCGCTCGCGCCTCTTCATCCGCTACACCCTCTTGGAGGGCGATAGCGTGACTCTGCGTCTGCGTCCCTTCCTTGCATATCGCGACAAACACTCGCTCAGCAAGGCCAATATGTATGCCGATGGTCACTCCTACGAGATTAAGGGTGGTGTGAAGTGCCGCCTCTATCAGGAGTTCCCCTGGCTCAATATGCAGACCAATGTGGAGTCGGAGTTCGTAGCCGCTCCCGATTGGTACTACGACTTTGAGTATGCAGAGGAGTATCGCCGCGGTTATGACTACCACGAGGATCTGCTTACCCCCGGCTACTTCGAGATGGAGCTTAAGGAGGGTCAGCCCGTTATCTTCTGTGGCTCGGTAAGCGAGGAGATCGACCCCGCTAAGTTGGAGAGTGCATTCGAAGAGGAGATCGCATTGCGTAGCAACAAGATCGACTTCTTCTCGTGCCTGCGTCACTCGGCGCGTCAGTTTATCGTTCGTCACGGCGAGAAGACCCTTGCAGTTGCAGGCTATCCTTGGTTTGGCAGCTGGGGTCGCGACACCTTCATCTCATTGCCCGGTATCACTCTGGCACAGGGCGATGTGAAGAGCTGTCTGGAGGTTATCGACACAATGACTGCTCAGATGAAAGATGGTATGTTCCCCAATGTAGGCTCGGCATACAACTCGGTGGATGCTCCTCTGTGGTTCGTATGGTGCTTGCAGCAGTTGGAGGACTTTATGGGCAAGAAGGAGATTTGGAGCAAGTATGGCTGCTATGTTAAGGATGTGCTTCGCGCGTATCGTCGTGGCGTAGATGGCTATGTTGCTCTCCACACCAACGGCCTCGTGTGGGCTTCGCGTAAGGATTGCGCAATGACCTGGATGGATGCTGTTGTTGATGGCAAGCCCGTAACCGGTCGTGATGGCTATCAGGTAGAGATCAACGCACTTTGGTATAACGCACTCTGCTACGCTATTGATCAGGCACGCTTGGCAGGCGACAAGGAGTTTGTTGCCGAGTGGAAGGCAGAGCCCGCAAAGACTAAGGAGTCGTTCCTCAAACTCTTCTGGTTGGATGAGCAGGGCTACCTGGCAGACTATGTTGACGACAAGGGTGCGAATAACTTCATCCGCCCCAACCAGATAATTGCTTGCTCGGTAGAGTATAAGATGGTAAATCTCGTACAGCAGGAGTCGATTGCCGATGTAGTACGCCGCCACCTGCTCACCCCTAAGGGTCTGCGTACCCTTTCGCCCCGCAACTCCCTCTACAAGGGTCACTATGGCGGTTCGCAGCGTGAGCGTGACTTGGCATACCACCAGGGTACCGTTTGGACCTGGATGCTGGAGCACTATGTTAAGGCTAAATTCGATGTACAGGGCAAGGGCTTTATTCCCAAAGCAGAGGAGATTCTCGATGGTTTTGCCGATGAGCTCAACACCTACGGTATCGGCTCGATTGGTGAGATTTTCGACGGTGATCCACCCCACCACGCACGCGGCTCGATTTCGCAGGCTTGGAGCGTAGGTGCTGTCTTGCGCATCAAAGAGATGGTCGACAAGTACAAGCGTAAAAGAAAATAGGAGTAAGGACTCCTATGAGGAAAAGAGGTAAGAAGAAGAGAAAACAATAAAAATAAAGGGATAAAAAATATGAGAGTATTAATGTTCGGTTGGGAGTTTCCTCCGCATATTGCCGGAGGTCTCGGAACAGCCTGCTACGGATTGACACGCAGCCTCGGCAAGTTGGGAGTAGATGTCAATTTCGTGGTGCCTCGCGCCTATGGTGATGAGGATCAGCGTTTTGTGCGTGTGGTAAATGCGAGCGATGTAAACGCTACCTACACCTCGGCACCGGTTGACACCGCAGAACAGGAGTTGTGGCGTAGAGTTAAGTTCTACGAGATCGACTCCAATATGGTGCCCTATGTGACTCCTGAGGATTTTGAGAAGGAGCGCAAGGCATTTGAGGAGAGTGGTTGCAATGCTATCCACAGCCAGATTGGTGGCGATGTGTGGAAGGAGCGCTACACCTTCTCGGGTAAGTATGGTGCAAACCTGATGGAGGAGGTAGCACGCTACGCTACCGTTGCTGCACAGGTGGCACGCGACTTGGAGGGTCAGTTTGATGTTATTCACGCTCACGACTGGCTCACCTACTATGCAGGTATGGCTGCAAAGCGCGTGTCGGGCAAACCGCTGGTGGTACACATCCACGCAACCGAGTATGACCGAAGTGGCGAGAGTGTAAACCCTGAGGTTCACGCTATCGAGAAGGCAGGTATGTCGGCTGCCGATATGGTGATGGCTGTGAGCCACCTCACTCGTAACATTGTTATCAACCGCTACGGTATCGATCCCAGCAAGGTGGTTACCGTACACAATGCAGTACGCTTTGCCGAGGGTCAGGAGATTGAGGTTGAGCGCGGTGTGAAGGATAAGGTAGTTACCTTCCTCGGCCGTATCACCTATCAGAAAGGCCCCGACTACTTTGTAGAGGCAGCTGCTAAGGTGCTCAAGCGCACCAAGAATGTACGCTTTGTGATGGCGGGTAGTGGCGATATGATGAACCACGTTATCCGTCGTGTGGCTAAGTTGGGCATTGCCGACAAGTTCCACTTCACAGGTTTCCTCCGTGGTGACGATGTGAAGAAGATGTTTGCAATGAGCGATGTCTATATTATGCCCAGCGTATCGGAGCCTTTCGGTATTTCGCCGTTGGAGGCTATGAAGTCTAATGTTCCCACCATCATCTCCAAGCAGTCGGGTGTTGCCGAGGTACTCGACTACGCTATTAAGGTAGACTATTGGGACATCGATGCGATGGCCGATGCAATTTATGGTCTGGTGACTTATCCCGCACTTGCCCATATTTTTGCCGAGAAAGGCTTGCAGGAGGTTAACGCAATGAAATGGGACAAGGCAGCAGGCGAGGTACTCGATGTGTATGAGAAGGCTTGCGCAATGGCCAAGTAACGAGAAAACAAAAAAATAAAGAAAACAAAGATATGAATAAGACAATCTGTTTCCACTTTAATGTGCATCAGCCCTTGCGACTGAAAACTTACCGATTCTTCAATATGGGTAAGGACCACAACTACCTGGATATGTCGGCTAACCGTGCCGTTGTTCAGCGAGTTGCTGCTGACTGCTACCTGCCTATGAACAACCTTCTGCTCGAGATGATTGAGCAGTATCAGGGTGCGTTCAAGGTTAGTTTCTCGATTTCGGGCTTGGCTGTCGAGCAGCTCAAACACTATGCTCCCGAGGCTTTGGAGAGCTTCAAACAGTTGGCTGCAACCGGTTGCGTTGAGTTCGTGGCTGGTAGTTACTGCCACTCGCTCTCGTCGCTCGTAGAGGGCAAGGAGTTCGAGCAGGAGGTTAAGGCTGAGGTTGCAATGATTAAGAAGGAGTTCGGTCAGACCCCTACCACCTTCGCAAATACCGAGCTTATCTACTCGGACGCTATTGGCGACCGTGTGGCTGCTATGGGCTTCAAGGCAATGGTTACCGAGGGTGCTAAGCACGTTTTGGGTTGGAAGAGCGCAGACTACATCTACGCTAATGCACTCAACCAGAAACTCCGCATCGCACTGCGTAACTATAAACTCAGCGACGATATCAGCCTTAACTTCGGTGGTGGCGCAATCAATGCCGACCTCTTTATGGAGTGGCTCGGTGCTACCAATGGCGAGGTTGTTAACCACGTTATGGGTTACGACACCTTTGGCGAGCGTCAGAAGGCATCGACCGGTATCTTCGACTTTATGAAGGCTCTCGTGGGCAAGGTAGTTGCTGCGGAGGGTATGGAGTTTGCAACCGTAGGCGAGGCTGCAGCAGCACACCAGCCTATCGGCGTATTGCACTGCCCCCACCCTATGTCGTGGGCTGACGAGGAGCGCGATATCACCGCTTGGCTCGGTAACGAGTTGCAGAACGAGGCTTTCTCGAAGCTCTACGATATGCAGAGCAATGTAAACAAGTTGGGTAGCGACGACTTCAACTATGTTTGGAACTTTATGAAGGCTTCGGACAACTTCTACTATATGGCAACCAAGTGGTTCTCGGATGGCGATGCACAGCACTATGTGAATCCCTACGATTCGAGCTACGCAGCGTTCATCAACTATATGAATGTACTCAGCGACTGCCAGATTGAGGTAGAGAAGGCTCTGGAGGAGAAGAAGGCTGCTAAGAAGAAAACAACCAAGACCGCATAGTTCTCGCTAACCAGCGTCAGATAACTAACAAAACAGAGCCGAGAGATATTCGATATCTCTCGGCTCTGTTTTTATGATGATTGCAATTGCTTTACAACCAAGTAAGTTTGCGCCAGATCGACTCCAGCGGACCGCGCTTGTGGTTGCGGAACCAGTAGTAGCTGAACACCATCTGCAATACCAGCATACCGGCACCAATAAGTGCGCTGACGGTGTGGCGGCAAGTAAGGTGGAGAGCCAAGCCCCAGCCGTAGAAGAGGAACGAGCCGAGGATACCCGAGAGGATATAGTTCGAAAGGCTCATCTTGCCGAAGTACGAAATCTTCATCAGGTTCTTGCGTGCCTTCTCGCGGTTGTAGAAGAGGAGGACAACGCCTGCCACAATCATCAACATCATAGCGAAGTTCTTCCACATATTGAGCATCACATTGAGCGAGTTAGCGATGGTACGGTTCTCTGCCAAGCCGGGGATGAACTCGTATGCAGGCCAGAGCACTGCAAAGCCTACGGTAGCCCACAACAACACCTTCTTCCAGGTCTGAAGGTTGTTGCCCTCGTTGTAGAGGAGGCGGGTGCGACCGAGGTAGATACCCACGATGAAGAGGTAGATAGTCTGAGTCAGACGACCATTCTCAATAGCCCAGAGGAAGTTACAGGGCAGACCCTTCGATACGCTCACCTTGAGGCACTCAAAGAATGAGTCGCCCGCCTGAGCAGCCATCATACCACCGAAGTACTGACCCGAGCCGAGGTTCAGCGGGGTGAGTTCGGGATTGAAGAGGGATGCGATGATATATGCAACCTCAATGGGCTGGATGATAAGCAATGCGAATATAGCCAGCAGCACCTTGTTGGATGCACGAATCAGCGGAATAACGAAGAAACCACAAACTGCATATACGGTCAGGATGTCGCCATTGTAGAAGCAGAGGTCAAAGAGACCGAAGCAGAAGAGAAGCACCAATCGCCAAGCAAAGCGAAGACGAAAATCCTTACCCTTCTGTGCCTGATTGTCGTGCTGAATAAAGAAGCTCAGACCGAACATCACAGCAAAGATGGCGTACATCTTACCTGCAAGCACAAAGAAGATTGTATCCCACACACCTTGATCGAGTTTAGCCATAAAGGGGCTCGCGGGATCGGGGAAACTGTAAAAATTGAAGTGCTCAATCGCGTGGATGAGCAGAATACCTGCCAAGGCAATACCTCGCAACACATCTGCAACATCGATGCGTGTGTTAGGCAGGGTTGAAGGGGAATAATTACATTTCATTAATTAAGTGATTTGAGTTAGTTATATAGTCTATAATCTATCCAAGCATTGACGAATCAATACAGCACTATCGCGAATCTCCTCATCGGTGATTGTGAGCGGGGGCGAGATGCGAAAAGCGGTATCGCAATAGAGGAACCAATCGCTGAGGATACCCACCTCCTTAAACATTGCCATCATCGCAAACATACGCTCCGACGAGCCGAGTTCAACAGCCAAAAGCAGACCACTGCGACGAATCTCCACCACTGCCGGATGGTCGGCAAGCAGTGTTTCGTACAAAGCACCCTTAGCCTCAACCTGCTCAACGAGTTTGTTGTCAAGTATATAGCGTGCTGCCGCCAGACCTGCGGCGCAGCATACGGGGTGGCCGCCGAAAGTGGAGATATGACCGAGCACAGGGTTGTGAGTGAGGGCCTGCATCACCTCACGGCGCGCAGCAAAGGCACCCAGAGGCATACCGCCACCCAACGCCTTGGCAAGACAGATGATGTCGGGCACTACGCCATACTTGGCGCAAGCAAACAGCTCGCCCGAGCGACCCATACCCGTCTGTATCTCGTCAAAGATAAGCATAGTCCCCACCTCGTCGCAACGCTTGCGCAGAGCCTCCAAGTAGCCCTCGGCAGGAGGGATAACACCCGCCTCACCCTGCACAGGCTCAACAAGCAGGCAGGCAGTGCGAGTGGTAATCAACTGAATATCATCGAAATTGTTGTATCTAATCTGGCGCACATCAGGGAGTAGCGGACGGAATGCACTCTTATGCTCCTCGCCACCCATCATACTCATTGCGCCGTGTGTGGAGCCGTGATAGGCACCCTGCATCGAGATCATCTCAGGGCGACCCGTAACGCGCTTTGCCAATTTGAGCGCACCCTCGACAGCCTCAGCACCCGAGTTCAGGAAATAGACCGAGTCGATCTCTCCGGGCAGATGCTCGGCAAGCAGTTTGGCATACTCAACCTGCGGAGTCTCAACAAGTTCGCCATAGACCATAACGTGCATATAATCACGCGCTTGGCGGCACACCGCCTCAACCACTGCGGGGTTGGCGTGTCCCACATTACTTACCGACACACCCGAGATAAGGTCGTAGTAGGGCTTACCCTCCGGAGTGTAGAAAAAGACCCCCTCGGCACGCTCTACCTCCACCAACATAGGCTCGGGTGAGGTCTGTCCGACATGTTGCAGAAACTGTTTGCGTAAAATCTCACTCATCGCTCTTCTCCATATTTTCGTGCCATAATTCCCTTTGAGTCCTTGACGCTACGCATCACCCACTCGTAGAGGAGCTGTGCGCGCTCATTGTCCGAGAGTCGCCAATCGAGATTGCTACGACGCAGACGCTCAGAGAGTTGGTATATCACAATCGCTGCCGATGCCGAGACATTGAGGCTCTCCACAAAGCCACACATCGGTATTCGCAAAAACTCATCGGCAGCCGCCTTTACCTCATCGCTGATGCCCTCGTGCTCGGTACCGAAGACAAGGCAGAAAGGGCCGGCAGCAATATCGAAGTCCTCAGGAGTGGTATCCTCCAGGTGGGGCGAGGTGGCAACAATGCGGTAGCCACGCTCTTTGAGTTTGAGAAGCGCACCCTCCGTAGAGCGATATTTATATAGGTCAATCCACTTATCGGTGCCACGCACAACATGGGTGTTAGGGGTGAAACGGCAGATACTCTCCACCGCGTGGAGATCCTGCACGCCAAACGCCTCACAGTGGCGGATAAGGGCACTCGCATTCTGTGAGTGGTAGGTATTCTCGGCACAAACGGTCATATAACGAGTGCGCGTCGAAGCCACCCTTACCATATTCTCCACGCGCTCGGGGAGCATAAACTCCGACATATAGTCGAAACGCTCCTCAAACCATTCGGTCGGTGCGTCAAATCGTCTAACGGTACTTGCCATCTTCGTCCATTATTTTGAGGTAACTCTCGTAGCGGCTGTATGCAATACGCCCCTCCTCCACAGCACGCACCACAGCACACGAAGGCTCGTGTGTATGGGTGCAGTTGTAGAAACCACACTCAGGTGCTTCGCGCATAAAGTCAGGGAAGTAACGACACAGCTCATCGGAGTCGATATCTATCAATCCGAAACCTTTGATACCCGGAGTATCAATAATAGCACCACCTCCTGTCAGGGGATAGACGTGCGAAAAGGTGGTGGTGTGGCGACCCTTGTGGTGGGCCTTCGAGATCTCGCCCACCTTCGCCTCGGCAGTAGGCTCTATGGCACGGATGAGGGTCGATTTACCCACACCCGAGTTGCCCGAGAAGAGCGAAGTACGACCCGAACACATCTGTCGGATTTGCTCCACTCCCTCGCCCTCGGCTGCCGAACACTCTACAACAGGATAGCCCGCCAGAGTGTAGCTCTCCAAAAAGTCGGCAAGCATCTCCTCCTCACGACGAGCAAGGTCTATCTTGTTAAGCACAATGATAGCGGGGATGTGGTAGGCCTCGCAGGTGACCAGATAGCGGTCTATGAACTCGCGGTTGGTGGGAGGGTCAAAAAGGGTAACCACGATAAATGCCTGGTCGATATTGGCGGCAATGATGTGGCTCTCCTTAGACAGGTTGGAAGCGCGACGAATGATATAGTTGCGTCGCGGCATAAGTTGAGTGATAACCCCCACCCCATCGGGCTGAATCTCCCACTCAACATCGTCGCCAACCACAGCGGGGTTTGTCGAGCGACGACCATCCAGGCGGATACGCCCACGGATGCGACACTCAATAGTGTTGCCCTGTTCATCGAGCACCTTATACCAACTGCCCGTACTCTCTATTACCGTTCCGCGCTCTGCCATTATATCACTTTCGTTCCGTCAATCTTCTCAATACCCTCTGCCCCCTCGTCAAGAATATCGGAGGCTACATCAAGCAGCAGTGGAAGCACCGCATCCGACACTCGTTGCAGCGGCTCAACCAGCACTGCCTCTTCAATAGGCTGAGGATCAACCAAATCCAAATTATTATTTATACGGATAAAAAGTCCCATCGCAAGGCTGGTGAGCACTCCCACCTTAACCAACGACAAGACAATCCCGACAAATCTGTCCAAAAAACCCAATCCTGCCACCTTGGCAATAGAGCGTGTAAGGCGACCTATCAGCGCAGCGACCAAGAGTGTCACCAGAAAAAGCACCACAAAGGCAAGTATTGGAGAAATCTCCTCGTAGCCCAGCCAGCCACCGGCCACCTTGCAGAAACGGAAGCCAAGCCAAAGACCGAGCAACAGACCTGCCAAATGGCAAGCCTGCACGATAATTCCCTTACGATAGCCACTCACGAGTGCCCACACAAGAAAAATTGCTATGATAACATCATAAATATTGAGTGTCATACGTTTCTAATCTAAGCAGAGGCTCACGCCCTCCTCACGCCCTCCGTCCGGCTGCACAAAGGTACAAAATTGGACGGTGGGTGCGAAAGATACTCTATAAATTTTCACGAAAATAGTATTTTTTTTACCTTTGTCAAAACAAGAGTCAAACCCCGGACACTATGAAGCATTTTTTATCATTGATTTTCACTCTGTTGGCAGCCACAACACTTAGTGCGCGCCAGAGTTATGATGTAAGTCAGAATTGGAAATTCTTTACCTATAACGAGTCACAGGCAATCACCGTCAATCTTCCTCACACCTGGAATAATGACGCACTTGGCGGTCGAGCCGACTATTTCCGTGGCACAGGCAACTATCTGCGCTATATCGAGATGCTCCCCGAGTGGGAGGGCAAGCGCGTGTTCATTCGCTTTGGCGGATCGAATGCCGTCACCGATCTGTTGATTAATGGTCGCCACGCGGGACAGCATCGCGGTGGCTCGGATGCATTCCTTTTTGAGATTACCAACTTTGTGAGTTTCTCGGAGAGAAATCTCTTTTGGGTGATGGTTAACAACTCGCAAATGATTGATATTCTGCCTACTGCGGGTCCTGACAATGCCTACGGAGGTATATTCCGCAAGGTGGAGATTATCGTTACCGACCGCGAGGCCATCAACCCCAACAATATGGGCGCAGATGGTGTTACAATCACCACAACCGAAGTAAGCGAGCAGGTCGCAAAGGGTACGCTGAAGGTTGAGTTGCTTACCGACAATCTGCGCGGAGCAGAGGCTCTGGTGGAGATTGTAGCCCCCAACGGTCGTGTTGTTGAGCGCAAGAGTGGCAAGGCACGCAACGAGGAGGGTAAGGTGGTAGTCACAATCCCCTTTGAGGTGAGCCGTCCCACCTTGTGGCAGGCTGCCGAAAACCCCGCACTCTACGAGTTCCGTGTGCGCTCGTTGCAGGGTGGCGAGCCTTGCGACAGCATAACCGTTCGCAGTGGTTTCCGCAACTTCACCTATACCGCTAACGGTTTGAGCCTCAACGGCAAACCCTTCATAGCGAGAGGCGTTATAATGCATCGTGACCGTTCGCTGGTCGGTACTGCCGTGAGTGCCGATAATGTGACAGACGACCTCGACATCATCAACGAGATGGGGGCAAACACTATCTATGTTGTTGGTGGCTCGATGGGGCGTGAGTTCTACGACGAGTGCGACCGCAGAGGTCTGGTGGTAATCACGGGTATTCCGTTTACCGGCAGCAACATCTTAAATCAAAAGGGCTATTTCAATACCGAGTCATTCCGCAAAAATGGCCGTCAGCAACTTGACGAGACAATCTGCCAGCTTGCGCACCACCCCTCAATTATGGCGTGGAATCTCTTTACGGAGATGGAGATCAGGGGTGAGAGCCCTATTGACTACCTGCGCGAACTCAACAGCCGCGCAAAGAGCCTCGACCCTACCCGTATGACAGCAGGCCTGAGCAATCAGGACGGAGATATCAACTTTATCACCGACCTTATTGTCTGGAGCCACACTTTCGGCTGGATTGAGGGGCAGCCAGAGGATATCACCATCTGGCAGCGACAGATGCACTCCCACTCCGAGTGGAGCGCCCTGCGCTCGGCAGTAGCCTATCGTTGTGGCGGTAATGTATTGGATATCAGCGAGGTACTCGAAAAGCCCATCGCTTCGGGCAGCCTACATCCTGAGCGTTGGCAGACCCACTTCCACGATGTTTATATGAATAGTCTGGCTGCCGACTCGCTCTTCTGGGGCTCATTTATCAACTGTATGTTTGACTTCGGCTCGGTAAACAGCATCGGTGGCGACGGCACAGGTATCAACGATTCGGGAATTGTCACCTTCGACCGCCTGACACGCAAGGATGCCTATTATATATATAAGGCAGCGTGGAACGAAACCGTGCCCTTTATCCATATTGCCGAGAAGCGTTGGAAACGCCGCAGAGAGAGTACTCAGAACATTATTGTTTACTCCAATCAGCCATCCGTCAAGCTGATTGTCAATGGTGTAGCACTCGACAGCGTTGAGCCTGTGAATGGAAAACACCTCTGGGAGGGCGTATCGCTTATGCCGGGCAGGAATACGATTGAGGCAAAGAGCGGCAATCTAACCGAAAAGGCAACAATCGAGATATTGACGAACAATATAATACTGTAAAATAAAAGTAGTCTGTGGCACCATACCACAGACTACTTTTTTATATAATAGTCGTTACGCCCGAAAATCACATAGAGCGAAGGTAATTCAGTGTTTCGGAGGGTCCTTCGCAAAAGAGCAGATCCAGAATTGAGAGTCTTGGCTGGAAACCGCCCTCAGCCGCTTCGGGGAAGACGTGGTAGTATTCGGGATACTCGAAGGCAGGTTGTGCACAACCTATCAGAAACGGATAGGCACGGAAATCTGTATCGCCCTTGCCGGCAACAACATATCGCTCCGAGATACTATACTGAGGGGTAACTTTCAGTGCCTTGCAGACAGCCTCAACGAGCAGAAAATTCCACTCGCGGAGCGAACGAATCTCCTGCGTATAGAGCGGCTCAAAGTGGTGTGCCAGATAGTCAAAATAGGGGGAACTCTTGTATGCCGAGCGAATAGCGTTCCAGTGTTGGTGCTGCCAGCGTTTGGAGTAATCGACCTCCATCGCCGCCACCGCTTTCTTGCGCAGTGAACTACCCTTCACCACATTGACGGTCAGTACCATAACGCCATCGGCAGTGAGAATCTCAGCCCTGTTTCGGCAGGTCTGCTTCACATAGTTTTCGCCCACATCAATAACGGCCTCGCCCCTGAGGAGGAGTGCCCACCACTCGGTATTGCCGAGATATGTCAACGGTAATATATTCATCCTATTTCTGTTCTGTCCAACGGCCATCGGCCTTAATCAACTCCACAAGTCTGTCGAGTGCCTCAGCCTGCGGGATGTTGCGGCAAACCACCTCCTTGCCGCGATAGAGCGACACCTTACCGCGAGCAGCACCCACATAGCCATAATCGGCATCCGCCATCTCGCCGGGGCCATTAACGATGCAACCCATCACACCGATTTTCAGCCCTTTGAGATGTGAAGTGCGCTCCTTGATCTGCGCCAGAGTGCCTTGCAGATCGTAGAGCGTACGACCGCAACCCGGACAGGATATATACTCAGTCTTGCAGATACGCACACGCGAAGCCTGCAAGATATCAAGCATCACACCCTCTAACTCCTCCGAGCTCACCTCCGAGCAACGGATATCTATCGCATCGGCAAGCCCATCGACAAACATAACGCCGAAATCAGCTGCCGCCTTGATTCGCAACTCATCTGCCGAGCCGACACTATATGTACGACTGAGCATTACGGGGCGATGGTCGCCATCGGCCTCCTTGCGGGCAATCGCTCTGCGCCACTCGGCAACGGGATTCTTGCCCACAGCCTCGATAGCGCACACTCCTGCACGCTCCTCCTCGGTCATTTCCGAACAGAGCAGAGGCACACAGTTGCCACCTACTCGCCCTACCTGCGCACTCACATTCCTACGATACTCAAATGGAGAATATTTTTGCTCAAAAGAGTCGGCAGCAGCAGGCTCCCAAGCCACATCTGCCTCCTCTCTATCTGCCATATAGTCAACCAACATACGGCCCGCAACCACCTCTCGCTCAGGCTCTTCGGTGAGCGACACACGAATAGTGTCACCTATGCCGTCTGCCAGCAGAGCCCCAATACCCACTGCCGACTTAATGCGTCCCTCGTTGCCATCGCCCGCCTCGGTAACGCCCAGGTGGAGAGGGTAATTCATCTCCTCTCTCTGCATAGCCTCAACCAACATACGGTAGGCGTAAATCATAACCCTCACATTGCTCGACTTCATCGAGACCACCACATTGTGGAAATTATGGTCACGGCAAGCACGCAGATACTCCATAGCCGAAGCCACCATACCCTCAGGCGTGTCGCCATAGAGGTCGAACATACGGGACGAGAGAGAGCCGTGGTTGACACCTATGCGCAGTGCTACACCTCTGCGGGCGCACTTCTCAAGGAGTGAATCGAGTGCTCCGCCCTTGTCGTTATAGTTGCCGGGGTTGATACGCACCTTATCGGCACTCTCGGCAGCCACATCGGCAGCAGCGGGGAGGAAGTGTACATCAGCCACAAGTGCCACATCGGGCCACTCGGTATGGGTGTGAGCAGCTATCTCGGCAAGATTACGAGCCTCGCGAGTCCCTTGTGTAGTGAGACGGACAATGCGACAACCCTCGCGCGCAGCAGCAGCAATCTGCTCTACGCAGGCCTCTGTATCGTTGGTATCGCGATTTGTCATCGTCTGTACCGCCACGGGATAACTGCCGCCAATGACCGTCTTACCGATGCGAACCTCGCACGCCTGACGACGAGTAAAGAGAAATAGGTTATCACAAAACTTGCTCATAGTATTTGCTCACAAAAGGTTGTTCCACCCACAAAAATAGTTCTTTCACGCCAAAAAAGTATGCACTTTCAAAAAAGTTTACTATTTTAGTAGCGGAAACAACAATAACAATCAGAATATGAAACGATTTTTGACACTAACCGCAATGCTGGTGTTCTCCATTTTGAGCGCATCGGCACAAGAGCCGGAGAAATTTACTATCCGCTTTGAGGAGAATCTGGCAAAATATCTCTACCTCTACGATGAGTGGCAGACCGGTATTGCCGAGTTTGAGAACAATCGTAACGAGTTAAAGGTTAACTATAATGCCTATTTCCAGAGAGTGCAGTATGTTGACAAGAACGATATCTATGCTTATGATATTGTCAGCACCTCTCCCCTGCTCTATGTCACTATCGGTGAGGATAAATGGGTGAATGACGGCAAGAAGCACTACCGCGTAATTCGCGAGCAGGATGGTATCTATCTTGCAGAGGCTATCACAGTCCACACTGTTGATAAAGCGATGGATGCAGGCTATGGCGCAACCTCCTCGACTTCGGCAATCTCCTCTACCAACGCTATGTTCAATATGAACTCCGGTTTTATGGACCTGCGTCAGGTAAGCACAATGGAACTCTCTATGGAGCGTCGTACAAACTATGTCATTGGCAAGGACGGCGACTTCAACTCGCTCTCTACCAAGAACCTGACCAAGGCATTCCCTGAGAAGAAGAACGAGCTTCGCGATTTTGTGAAGAAGGAGAAGATCGACTTCAATGTACGCGAAGATGCAATCCGCGTATTTGAGTTCCTCTGCGAGTAAGAGAGGGATAACAACTTTTTGATGGCTGTTAAAGGCTGCTGCCGTAGAGAACGACCGCGAGGTTGTAGGAGTAGTCTTTAACAGTCTGTTTTTAATATAGATACAACAATAAACACCGTGCAAAACAAGCTGACCAATGAGATAAAATATCTGCCGGGGGTGGGTGAGCGACGAGCCTCGCTACTTGCCTCTGAGGTCGGCATACGCACATTTGGCGACCTGCTCTACTACTTCCCCTTCCGCCACGTTGACCGCACACGCATCTTCCGCATCACCGAAGTCACCGAGGAACACACCTCCTACATACAGGTTCGGGCGAGGGTGATGAACATCACCACCCAAGGCGCGGGAGCCAAGCAAAGACTTATCGTACGAGTAGCCGACAGCAGCGGCGCAGCAGAACTCGTCTGGTTTAAGGGGATTAAGTGGATTGGCAAGAAGATAGAGGCAGGGCGCGAGTATATAATCTTCGGCAAACCCAACATCTTCAAGGGGGCACTAAGTTTTGTACATCCTGAGGTGGAGCTCGTGGAGCACTTCCTCAGCCGCCAAAACGCCTCAGTGCAAGGCGTTTACAGCACTACCGAGCGACTGACAACCTCCGGTCTTGGGAGCAAGGGCATCTACGGTCTTGTATGCTCCCTGTGGCCACTTGTGGAGGAGGAGATTAGCGAGACGCTGCCGCCCTACATTGTGGAGGGTTGCCAGCTTGTCGATCTGCGCACTGCACTGCACGACATCCACTTCCCGCCCTCAAACGAGGCTCTGCGCAATGCCGAACGACGACTGAAATTTGAAGAGCTATTTGGCATCCAACTCGGCATTCTCTCACGCCGCTCGTCACGCACGACAAACAGCAACGGCTTTATTTTCAACCGCGTGGGCGACCACTTCCGCTCGCTCTACGCCTCCCTGCCATTCCCGCTTACCGATGCGCAACAGCGTGTTATTAAGGAGATTAGAGCCGACACCGTCACGGGACATCAGATGAATCGTCTGTTACAGGGCGATGTGGGCAGCGGCAAGACGCTTGTCGCCCTGGTCTCGATGATGCTGGCGGTGGACAATGGTTTTCAGGCCTGTATGATGGCTCCCACAGAGATTCTTGCACGCCAACACTTTGCCTCAATAGAGCGTTTTGTGGAAAACACGCCTGCAAAGGGGTGTGTGGCGGTGCTCACGGGTGCTACGCGCGCCAAGGAGCGTCGTGAGATTTTGGCAGGTCTGATGGATGGGCGGATAAAAATTCTGGTTGGTACTCACGCGCTTATCGAGGACACGGTGCAATTTGCCAATCTCGGTTTTGTGGTTATCGACGAGCAGCACCGCTTTGGTGTGGAGCAGAGAGCGAAGATGTGGACCAAGAATCAGATTGCGCCCCACATCCTTGTAATGACGGCCACCCCCATCCCTCGAACTCTTGCGATGACGCTCTATGGCGATCTCGACATCTCGGTAATCGACAAACTACCCCCCGGACGAAAGCCTATCCGCACGCGCCATCTCTTTGAGTCGCAACGACTTATGCTTCACGGTTTCATCAAACGCGAAATTGCCGCTGGTCGTCAGGTATATGTGGTATATCCTTTGATAAAAGAGTCAGAAAAGGCCGATTATAAGAACCTGTATGAGGGTTTTGCTCAACTCACCGACGAGTTCCGCGAGCCTACATACAGAGTTGGAGCGGTACACGGCAAGATGACCAACGAGGAGAAAAATGGCAATATGGAGGATTTTAAGCGCGGCATAACCAATATATTAGTCGCCACATCCGTTATAGAGGTAGGAGTCGATGTTCCCAACGCTACGGTGATGGTCATCGAGAGTGCCGAACGATTTGGCTTGTCGCAGTTGCACCAGCTGCGAGGCCGTGTGGGGCGTGGTGGCGAACAGTCCTACTGCGTGCTGATGAGTGGCGATAGGCTAACCCGCGAGGCGAAGGCACGATTGGGGGCTATGGTTGAGACCACCGATGGCTTCCGCCTTGCCGAACTCGACCTCAAACTGCGCGGTGCAGGCGATCTGGCAGGTACTCAGCAGAGCGGAGAGCCCTTCGAATTACGCATCGCCTCCGTGAGTCGCGACAGCCAGATTGTAGAGTGGGCGCGACGCGTAGCCGAGAAGGTGATTACGGAAGACCCGACACTCTCGCTTCCCAAAAACAGGGGGCTGGCGGAGCTGAGGGCGCAATATAGTGGAAAGGAGCAGACCGACTTCGCAATGATTTCGTAGAGAGGAGGGTGATATATGAGATTTTTCTACACACTTTTGTTCACGCTGACAGTAACCTCATTGTTAACCGTTCAGCGTGTAACTGCACAACCGCTTGCCTCCGGTGCTTTTGTGCCGGGTGAGAGTCTGACATATACGATAAGTTTTCGCTCGAAGGTGTTGATTGGTGCCAACATCGGCGAAGTGACAAGCGAGGTAGTCGGGGAGAGTGTGGACGGCACTCCCGCGTGGCGCATATCGGCTCGGGCAGTGACCAACAAGATGGCGCGCGTCGTATTCAAACTCGACGACCAACTCAACACCTGGCTGGCAACAAGCGACGGCCTCCCCGTGCAGTTTAAGCAGGATATCAACGAGGGTGGTTGGCAGAGCGAATCGCAATACTACTACAATTGGAACAACGGCACGGCACTTGCCCGCTATCGCCAATATGACGATCCGTGGCGAGATACCAACCTGAAGATAGACACCTCTGTCCGCGACTATCTGGCTCACTTCTACGCACTGCGCAACAACAACATTATCAACACAATGCGCAAAGGGGACAGCAGGAAAATCGGCATCATCCTCAACGACCAGATTCAGTATATATCATACACCTATCTGGGAGCGGAGGAGAAGGATATTACCGGCATAGGCAAAGTGCGCACAATAAAGTTGGAGTGCCAAATCGCACTGCCCAATGGCGAGAAGTTAGCGGAAGGTAACATCTTCCATCTCTGGATCTCCAACGACCGCAACTACATACCTCTCTACCTCGAAACGCCCACCCGCTACGGCATTGCAAAAGCTCGACTGAGCAGTTACGCAGGGCTGAAATATCCGTGGGAGAGTGTCCTGCTTGGCTCTAAATTGAAAACCGAGAAATAGGTAAAACGGGAAAAATGGCTTAAGTAGAGGGTAATTTCCGCGAAAAGAGTTATCTTTGTCACAAATGCAGCAAAACAGACCGCTGTTTATAAACCTGAAACAACACAGAAAATATGGAAGAGTATAACGACGATTACTACGACTATAACGAGGAAAAAAGCGATGACAGTCGTTCGCTAAAAGGATATAAGGTGCTGGTTATCATCTTGGTAGTGATACTTGCAGCCCTTTCGTTCCTCTATTTCAAGCAGACTCACCAGATGCGCGAGGACTTCCGCATCGAGCGTGACACGCTGACCAACCGTATCGTAAACCTCATCACCGATATCGACAATATCCAGACGGCTAACGATACTATCACACAGAATCTTAACATTGAGCGTCAGCGTGCCGACTCGCTGATGCAGCGTCTGCAGAAGGAGCGTTCGGCAAACCAGGCAACAATCCGTCGCTACGAAAAGGAGATTGGTACTCTGCTGAACACTATGCAGCACTATGTCAAGCAGATAGACTCGCTCAATACGCTCAACCAGCAACTTGCCTCGGAGAATATCACCATTCGCCGTCAGGTGACCAGCGAGCGTTTGCGTGCCGACAAGGCAGAGGAGCGCGCAAGCGAGCTTGACGATAAGGTGCGTATGGGCTCTATCGTGAAGGCTCGCGATATCACCCTGACACCGATCAACGCAACCGGCAAGCCCGTCACCCGCGCAACGCGTGCCGACCGTCTGAAGATTGACTTCATACTCTCGGCAAACGAGCTGACACAACCCGGATCACGCAATGTCTATGCACGAATCATCGGTCCCGACGGCTATATTATGGCCAATACGGATGGCTATGTATTTGATTTCGAGGGCGACCAGATCACCTACTCGGCAATGCGTGATGATGTGGACTACCAGAACGAGGACCTCGCAATCGGTCTATACTATGGTGGCGCACAGGTGGTTGCGGGCGAGTATCAGGTAGAGATCTATATGGACGGCTATATGATTGGCGAGAGCAGCACACTGATTAGATAAACCAAGCGCAAATAGATGAAGAATAGAAATATAGCCCTGCTCGTGATGCTTCTGCTGGTGGCAGACCAAGCGTTGAAGATATGGATTAAAACCCATATGGCACTTGGCGAGAGTATCACCGTATTCCCCGATTGGTTCTTACTGCGATTTATCGAAAATCCGGGCGCAGCATTTGGCTTTGAGTTGGGTGGCAACAATGGTAAGTTGTTCCTGAGCCTCTTCCGCATTGTAGCTATTGGCGCACTCTGCTGGTTTATCCCCTACCTCAACCGCAAGACGGCTGACAAGGGGCTGGTTGTGGGCTTTACCCTGATTCTGGCAGGCGCAGTTGGCAATATGATTGATAGCGCATTCTACGGAATGATATTCTCGGAGTCAACCCCCTGGGGTGTGGCTGAGCTGTTCCCCGAGGCCGGAGGCTACGCATCGTTCCTCCACGGCAAGGTGGTAGATATGTTCTACTTCCCTCTGTTCAGTGGAAATTATCCCGCTTGGCTCCCGTGGGTGGGTGGCGACTCCTTCACATTTTTCGCCCCCGTGTTCAACCTTGCAGATAGTTATATCACTGTTGCAGTCTTTTACTTGTTGATTTTCAAGTATAAAGCACTGCCTTAATCCTAAAAATATAGAGGGTTGCTTACGCAAGCAACCCTCTTATTTTATCTTATTTCACGCGTTTTGAACGCTGTTGTACTCTCTTATAGTAGGCATACTTCATCCAATTGACTAATCTTCTCCACGGTATAACCATTAGTGCACCGGCGACTACCATCAGACAAAGTGAGCCAAAGAGCAGGTGCGCCCATAGTTTATACTCATCCAGGGTTGTAGTGCTGGTGTGCATAATAAAGTTGTAGGCGTTTGAGTTTGAGCCGATAGCCAAGATTCCCAACACGATTGAGGCAATAGTCAAGATCAAGATTGTATCATTGTTGAGTTTTTGGTTGATCAGCGTCTTCTCCTCCGAACGTAATGCTAAACGGTGTTTTATACTATTAATCGCACTTGCAGTACCAGAAGCCTGTGAGATTACATTAAACAAATCGTTAATCTCATCCAACGAGGTTGCTGTCTTATATATGAACAGCAGGATTTTATTTCGCTTCTTATTGATATTAATTGCAGTAGATTGGTCAAACTTCGAGATATATTCGTTCTCAAAATAGACTACGATATTACGCTCCACGATGCGGAAAAGGCCGTGATCAACACCCGCAATACAGGGGTTCATTTTGAAATAGAAGTTACGACTCTTATCATAATAGGAGTCTGACCACTGCATCTGGCGATTCATATATGCCTTACCGATATCGGAACTCGACTTAAAGTTCAGCATAATAATATTGGAACTGTACGCAAATATGTTGACAAAATTACGCGTACCCCAATGGTGCTCAGTGATTCGTTTATGAGCCAAGGACTTAGGTGCGTACTTATACCCCTCATCGCCCACCAACAATCCATACAACGACCTACAATGGCGCACACCCCAGACATTGGCATCATCAATTGCCTGATTGAAGTTTGTACTATTAATTTCAAGTGTAGGATATATGAATCGGCTGACATATAGACGGCTAAAGTTGTCGATTATCACCTCCAACTCCTCTTTTTCAGCACTCGTATATGCTCCCCACTCCGAGAGAAGAAACTTCTTACGCCCCTTGTTACCCAAAGCAAGCGAGATATCCTTGATAAGGTTGTTGCAGACAAACCAAAAATACTTGCCATCAATATTTGGCAACTTTGTAGCCTCCTCCTCACTCGATGCGAAATAGTCACCCGCACCGATATACTCTATGTTCTCATCCTCCTTACGCTCACGATGTATAACACCTCGGCCACGCCAATTCTTGTGACGTTTGTCGCAACTATAATTGTTGACATACTGCTTCAATGCAATAACATCGTCAACCGTCAAGTCATTTATAACAACGTTGAAACATATAATACCTATATTGCGATATGGGAAGAAGGTGACCGAAACTTTAAGTGGCAGAACACTATCAGCAAACTTAAAATAGGTTGTACCAACATAATAGCGATAACTACTATTGATTATGTGTCCCGTGCGGCAAAACTTGTCGGCCGTATCCCCGCAGACACACTCGTCACAAGCAATCTCCTTGCCTGTCAGTTCCTTGGCATTGTCTACATTGAAGGAGTCAAGGCAGAATCTATCGGTACGAAAAATAGAGGAGTTAGCCTGACGGAACGAAGCGAGAATCTCGCAGAGTTCTTTGTGCCCAATACCATAAAGAGGTACATTGAATGCACAAAACTCAGCCAAAGCTCCTCGTTCTATGCTCTTTACCTGATCTTGCTTGCGAAAGATAAAGTTAATATCGCGCCCGTACTGTCGAACCAAGAGAGGATCGCTATTGACAATCCTGTCCACATCCTCGCCATATCTCTCCTGTACCTCTCTCTCTACGTGGAATACGCTCATCGACACCAATTCAAATCCCATAGAGCACATTAGGTTGCAAATAGTATCTCGGTCAAACATATGTACCGGAAGTTCGCCTACACACTGAGTGAGTCGATTGAACTCATCAGCACCAATCTCTACCTCCTCAGCCTTGTCCTCCTTAATGGCTCCCTTAATAAAATACTCGTCACTTTTATTAGATACATTGGTGTTTATAATCAATAAACCACCATCCTTAGTCAAGTCACCAAGGCGTCTGAGATGGGACTCAACGGCATAGGAAGGTATATGTTGAATAATATGGCTCGAAAGTACAATATCAAACTCCTCGTGCAGGTGCGCACTCTCCAACGACGCATTAAGCAAAAGCACTTTGTTCTGGAAACCATTGTCATTTACACAGCGTTGTGCATTAGCATATCTCTCCGTATCAGGCTCAATACCAACGATTTTAGAGGCTCCATTTATAAAATCGGTAAACAGACGCCCCTCTCCACATCCAACATCTAACAAGGAGTAGTTATCTAAACCAATTTTATGGATGGTGTTATGGATGTTATCCAACACCCTTCTCTCGCTCTTCGCCCAATAGTTCTTAAAAGCTTCGTATTCACTAATAACCTTGATGGTTATAGCATCGCCTGGGTCCGGATAAGAGTATTTTGCGTTCATAGTTGGAAATTTATGTTGAAAGCAAAGGTAAATATTTTTAGTAAAAGAGAGGATATGAACAACAAAAATCTTTCAATTCGCCAGCCACACAAAGGAATCAAACGGCAACCCCCGTTTTTAATTCGAATCCCTCTCTTTCCCAAAGGGCAGATGCAGCGATAGCGCAAATTTGCGCTTTTTTGTTTGTAGGCGGCATAGGGGAAATATGTTTACACAAATGCCGCCTATAAACAAAAAAAACGACAGAACTTTGTTCTGTCGTTCGCTGCAGTAAATCTGCCCTTTGCGGAAAGAGAGGGATTCGAACCCCCGGTACAGTTGCCCGTACACCGCATTTCGAGTGCGGCCCGTTCGACCACTCCGGCATCTTTCCAAGGTCGATTGCCTCTTATCGAGGCCCTAACGGATTGCAAAAATAGTAATTTTTTCTAAATCTACATCTTTTTAGGAGATTTTTTTTCGTTTTTTTACATTTTTTGCCCCCCCAAGCCTTTATTACATAAAATTAGAGGAGCAACCATGTTGCTCCTCTAATAAAATATAGTATTACTTATAAAGTTCTACTATTTGAGGCTGAGCTCTGCTACGGGCTCTGCGGGGTGCAGAACATCGGTAGTCTTCCAGCTCTGAGCCTTCTTCAAGTTGTAAGTACCGTTACCACGGATGTCGGTTGCGCTTGCGCCGAACATAACCTTGTATGCACCAGCAGCAGCCTCCCACGAAGTGGTAGCCTCGTTGTACGAAGCGAGGGTGTAGTTGTCAACATTGATAGTCAGAGTCTGGCTCTCGCCGGGCTGCAAGAGGTTGGTCTTAGCGAAGCCACGCAACTCAAATGCGGGTTTCTCCAAGCCACCAGCAGGAGCAGCAACGTAAACCTGAACAGCCTCCTTACCAGCAACCTTACCGGTGTTCTTCACGGTGATGGTAGCGGTGAAGCCATTAGCGTTAGCCTTAACAGCGGGCTTGCTGTACTCGAAAGTGGTGTACGACAGACCGAAACCGAAGGGGTACGAAACCTCCTTGTTTGCGCTCTGGAAGTAACGGTAACCTACATAGATACCCTCAGCATACTCGGTGTAGTCAGTGTTCTTGCGCAAAGCACGCTGCTGCTGACCACCCCAGCTATTACCACCCTGATTTGCAGCGGTAGCGTAGGGGAAGTTAGCCGACGAAGGAATATCCAAGTAGTTCAAGGGGAAGGTCATAGGAAGCTTACCCGAGGGGTTAGCAGCACCGGTCAGCACGTCAGCAACGGCCAAACCACCCTCCTGACCAGGAGTCCAAGCGAGAAGGATAGCGTCGGGAATGTGCTTCCACGATGCGGTCTCGATGGTACCACCGATGTTCAGAACAACTACAAACTTCTTACCTGCAGCGTGATATACATCAGCCAAATCCTGAATCATCTGGCGCTCCAAAGCGGTCAGATACCAGTCACCGTTCTCAGCCTTACGATCGCCACCCTCACCTGCGTTACGCGACAAGGTGAACACAGCCATATCGGTCTGACCTACCATACGCTCCATGAACGAACGGCTAACCTCCATCTCAGGAATAACGGGATCGCCAAGGAGGATACCGCTACCGCCACGACCACTCTGGTATGCCATAGTAGCCTTAGTGTAGTCGATGTACTCCTCATACCAACCCTTGATGTTAGCGTTAACCTCGATGCCATTAGCAGCGAAGCCCTCAGCAACGTCGCGGATATAGGGCTTGTTTACATTACCCGAACCGGTACCACCTGCGATGAAGTCGTACGAACCGGTACCATAGAGAGCAACGCTCTTAACACCGCTCATAGGCAGGGTGTTGTCGTTGTTCTTCAGAAGGATCATACCCTCGGTAGCAGCAGCGCGAGCAACCTCAGCGTGTGCAGCCATGTTGGGCTTGTTCGAATATTTGTAACCTTTGAAGCGGGGAGTCTTAACGATGTAGTTGAGCATGTTGCGAACATTGCGGTCGAGCTCCTCCTGCGAGATCTCACCACTCTTCACACCCTCAACGATGCGCTGAATCTCCGAGTCCGAACCGGGCTCCATCAGGTCGTTACCAGCCTTAACAGCCTTAACGGTACCTGCCTTGTTGCCCCAGTCGGTCATAACGATACCGTCGAAGCCCCACTCATCGCGCAATACGCTGGTCAAAAGACCGTGCGACTGCTGAGTATACTCACCATTGAGCTTGTTGTACGACGACATAACAGTCCAAGGCTGAGCCTCACGAACTGCAATCTCGAAGCCCTTGAGGTAGAGCTCGCGAAGAGTACGAACGTTAACACGGCTGTCGTTCTCCATACGGTTGGTCTCCTGGTCGTTAGCAGCATAGTGCTTAACGCTGACACCTACACCATTGCTCTGGATACCATTAACGTAAGCAGCAGCAATCTTACCGGTGAGCAGAGGATCCTCCGAGAAGTACTCGAAGTTACGACCGCACAAGGGGTTACGGTGAAGGTTCATACCGGGAGCCAGAAGCACGTCAGCACCATACTCCAGAACCTCCTCACCCATAGCGGTAGTTACACGCTCAACGAGTGCGGTGTCCCAAGTACTTGCCAATACGGTACCTACGGGGAAACCAGTACAGTAGTAAGTGTTGGGATCATTGGGGCGAGTGGGGTTGATACGCAAACCAGCAGGGCCGTCAGCCAATACGGTTGCGGGGATACCCAGACGCTCAATAGGACGGGTAGTACCAGCAGCACCCGATACAAGAACGGTGCTCGATGCAGTCATACTACCTGCGCTCATGCTACCCCAACCTGCACCTACAAGCAGAGTAGCCTTCTCCTCGAGGGTCATCGCTTTGAGGACCTCCTCGACATTGTTAGCAGCGAGTTTAGGCTGTGCTACAACCGAAGCAACACACATAAAAGCTGCTACAACAGAAAATACTTTTTTCATTTTGTTGTTGTTTTTGGTTAAAAAGTGGTTTGTTATTAGTTTGTGTTATTACACATTTACTATCCAAATTCACTACAAACTCGCCTCTCTTTGCAGAGACAAAGAGAGGCGAGAATATTAGTTATCTAATTATCAATTAGATAGCAACCTGAGTCTTCAGACGGAGATCGTTCGAAGCACCACCGACCATAATCTCGATGTTGCCGTTCTCCAAAGTCCAAGCGTCGGTGTCAACATTCCAGTAACGGAGGCTCTCAACGGGAACCTCAAGAGTTACATTCTTAGTCTCACCGGGCTGCAAGGTTACGCGATCAAATGCCTTGAGCTCCTTAACGGGCCACTCAACCTGAGCATCCAAACGGGTAACATAGAGCTGTACAACCTCGTCAGCTACCATATCGCCATTGTTGGTCAGATCGAAGGTAACCTCGATAGTATCGTTAGCCTTATAGCTGCTCTTGTTAGTTGCGATGTTAGCGTAGTCGAAGGTTACATACGACAGACCGTGACCGAATGCGAACATAACGGGAACGTTCTTGGTGTCGAACCAACGATAACCTACATACA
>JAGBTK010000072.1 GCA_017631375.1 Tidjanibacter sp.
ACATATACTCCAACGCCATTGTGCGGAGATATGCCTCGCGGCGGTTATCCAAAACAAGCCTCACGAAATCACGGAAACTCTCGGCAGGCTCTGCACCCACCGCGGCACACACAAGCGACATCTTCTGCTCGCGACCAACCACGGGGCTTACCAGCGTGGTGCGCAGAGCAGGCAACGCCTCAAAGCTCTCGGCAAGAGAGCCCATCTGCCTATAAAGCAGTTCCGTCTGACCACGCTCGGTAGCATAGGCCATCAGAGCCTTGGCATAACGTCTGGCTATAAGTCCTGTGTTCATAACTGCCTACTACGATTCCCTACCCTGCTCCGAACGCTCGGCCTCCTCAACCAATCGCATAGCAAACGACTGCTGAGACTCCTTATCGCCCAACTGCTGACGCAACACCTTCTCGGCAACATCTACCGACAAGAGCGCAACAGTAGAACGAATCTCGCCAAGCGCCTTGCGCTTCTCGGTTTCGATCTGTTGTTTTGCCGCCTCCAACTCACGAGCAGCCTCAACCTGAGCCTGCTCACGGGCCTCCTGAACAATGCGCTCACCATTTGCTGTGGCCTGCTTCAAAATCTCGTTCTGACGAGCCTGAGCATCCTCCAACAACTTCTGAGCCTGCTCCTCGATGCTTGCTAAGCGACTGTTAGCCTCATCGGCAGCCTTCAACGAAGACTCGATGTGCTCCCTGCGCGACGCAACAGCACCGGTGATAATCGGAAAGCCTATCTTGGCCAAAATTCCGAATACCACGCCAAAGGCAATGAGCATCCAAAACAGAAGCCCCAAATCGGGAGTAATTAGAGACATTTTTGTTCAATTTCACGTTTGTGGGGAGATTGAGGTTGGTAAGGTATAGTGTCCTTTGTGGGGATTGTTATTGGTGTTCCGGTAATACCCTCACCTCAAACACGACCACGGGGTCACTCACCCTCTTTGGTTATAACCCTATGATTGTTATCGGTGTTCCGGTAATACCCTCACCTCAAACACGACCACGGGGGTCACTCACCCTTCTCTCGCCCGAAAAAAAGTAGTTATCCTCGTAGGATTAGATTGCCATAAGGCAGACTACGATTGCAAACAGGGTTGCACCCTCGATAAGAGCGGCAACAATAATCATCGACATACGAACATCGCCTGCAACCTCGGGCTGACGCGAGATAGCCTCCATAGCCGACGAACCAATCTTACCAATACCATAAGCAGCGCCAATAACTGCAATAGCGGCTGCGAGGGGAGCTGCAATCGAACCATAATTTACGGTCTGCAACAAGCTAATCAAAGATGCTAACATCATAATTTTAGAAATTAAGGATTTTACAATTAATTATGTTTTTGTTTATCTATTTCTCTATCTATTCTTCCAATGCCTTAGGCTCCTCGTGGTGCTCTTCGTGGTGGTGCTCCTGACGCGAGAGTCCGATAAACACCGCCGAGAGCATCGTAAACACATAAGCCTGAATAAATGCCACCAGCAACTCCAAGCAGAGCATAAACACCGAGAGGATAATCGAGAAGATTGTCATACCCGTACCGATGCCCACGCCCATTGCGAAGGTGACGAAAATCAAGCAGGTGAGCGCAAGGATGATGGTGTGGCCCGCCATAATGTTTGCAAACAGACGGACAGTCAGTGCAAAGGGCTTGGTGATGATACCGAACATCTCAATCACGGGCATCAAGGGGATAGGAACCTTAATCCACCAAGGCACCTCAGGCCAGAAAATCTCCTTCCAATACTCCTTATTACCAAACACATTGACCGCAATGGTAGTGCAGAGTGCCATTACCAGCGTAACGGCTATATTACCTGTGGTATTGGCACCGAAGGGGAATACAGGCACCAGACCCAACAAGTTGTTAATCAAAATAAAGAAGAATGCACACAGCAGATAGGGCGAATAACGCTTATAGTCGGGACCGACATTGTCGCGAATCACCTCATCCTCAATGTACATAACCACCATCTCCATCATTCCCACAAAACCACCGGGGACAGCGTTCTTGGGGTTGCGCTTATACCAACGGGCACAAACGAGGAAGATGAAAATCATAATGGTCGAGTTGATGAGAAGTGCCAACGCATTCTTGGTGAGCGACAAGTCCAACGGACGACTCTCCGAACCATCGGCAGCCACCTCAACAAGCTTACCCTCATACTTCTCGCTGGTCGAGATGCGCAGACCCTCGTGCTCGTGACCGTGTGCCAAGTGCTTGGAGGAGAAGAACTTCCAACCGCTCTCTGTCTTAGCGATGATGGGGAGGTGTACCTCAACATGGTGACCATTGATAGTTACAATGTGCCACGAATAGCTGTCGTTAAGGTGGTCGAAGATGATTTCCTGTACATTGATTTCGCTCTCTGCCTCAGCGGTATGCTCGGCATTGTCGGCAGAGGTTGCCGCCATAGCAGGCATAGCCACAAACAGCGAGAGCATCAACGCACCCACCACTGTACATCTCCTTATTATTTGGGTCAATTTCATCACTTTTTACTTTTTTACTTAGCCTCCTGCTCAGCTGCCTCAGCCGCCTTCAACGCAGCGCGTGCCTTGTTCACCTTCTCGAAATGAGAAAAAACTTTCAACTCGGCAACCGTAGAGATCAGATAACCACCCACAAGCACTATCAGAAAGGCGTTACGGGCAGGTGTAGCCTCCATACAGAGGAAACAGGTGATCATCACTACCATTGTGCCGAGCAACTTAACCATCTTGAAGAGCAACATCTTGTTGATCACCTTGCCGGCAGGCAGTGCGAAGAGTTTCTCGCACATCATCACTGCCATTCTGCCCGACAGAGCAAAGCACAAGGGGGCAATCCACATCAGATTGTGGTACCACTCGGGGCGCATACGGTTGAGGCACCAGATGATAACCATCAGCACCACCATCGTTCCCAGAACGATGTTGACCATCTTGCCACTATTGAATTTGGTACTCTTCATCTCTGTTTTACTCTACACAAACTGTTACCACATCGCCATTCACCTCAACAAAACCACTCAAAATATGGAACTTAAGCTCCTCACCCTCAGTGGTGGTGCACTTGATATCGCCCTCTTCGAGAGCCGAGATAAGCGGTGCGTGGCGGGGATATACGGCAAACGAACTAACTACACCGGGCAAGGTAACGTGCTCTACGTCGCCCGAAAAAACCTCACCCTTAGGAGATACAATCTTTACTGCTATCTTTCCCTGTGCCATCTTGTTCGATATACCTATATATTATATACTTTTTTACTTTACCTTCCAAACGCTCCTCCCTGCAATCAGGATATGTAACGTTTAAAAATTACTCGGTAGCCTACTTCTACCTTGCTTTACCTTCCAAACGCCCCTCCCTGCAATCAGGATATGTAACGTTTAAAAATTACTTGGTGGCCTGCTTGAGGATAGCCTCGCCCTTGGCGATAGCCTCCTCGATAGTACCAACATTGAGGAATGCCTGCTCGGGGAGGTGGTCAACCTCGCCATCGAGAATCATCTTGAAGCCCTTGATGGTATCCTCAATCGAGACCATCACACCGGGGGTGTTGGTGAACTGCTCAGCCACAAAGAAGGGCTGCGAGAGGAAACGCTGAACACGACGAGCGCGGTTCACAGTGGTCTTATCCTCATCCGAGAGCTCCTCCATACCGAGAATCGAGATGATATCCTGCAACTCCTTGTAACGCTGGAGAATCTGTTTCACACGCTGTGCAGTGTCGTAGTGCTCCTGACCTACGATGTTGGGGTCGAGGATTCGCGAAGTCGACTCCAGAGGGTCTACCGCGGGGTAGATACCGAGTGCGGTAATCTTACGCGAAAGCACGGTTGTTGCATCGAGGTGCGAGAAGGTGGTTGCGGGTGCGGGGTCGGTCAAGTCGTCCGCGGGCACATATACCGCCTGTACGGAGGTGATAGAGCCGTTCTTGGTCGAGGTGATTCGCTCCTGCATACTACCCATCTCGGTAGCCAGAGTAGGCTGATAACCTACTGCCGAAGGCATACGACCCA
>JAGBTK010000073.1 GCA_017631375.1 Tidjanibacter sp.
ATTAGGGAGATTAGGGATAACCCTTAAACTCCGTAAATTCCTTAAATTCCCTACACTCCCTAGTTTTTCTCATCTTTCCTCTTTCCTCCTAAACTCCCTATCTAGCAAAAATCCCCAATTAGCCAAAAACAAAAAAATCCTGCCCCAAAAGGAGCAGGATTTTTTATCTATATTCTCAGAAATACTATTTGTTAGCCTCGTAGAGAACTTTATAATCATCATTCGACAACCACTGAAGAACATCGTGGTCAAAAGTACCGCCCTTGATAGTCAGGCTGGGAGCATCGCCATAATAACCCGAACCAATCGAAACGGTACCACGCAAGAACTCACCACCATTGATAGTGATCGAGGTGTTTGCGTGACTATTACCAAACGAGTATGAATAGAAAATATCTGCCTGATCGGGATCATCTTTGGTGGTCTGCATTACACCACCATTGATAACTACGGTAATCTTAGGAGCAACTGCGCTATCGCTGCCAGGAAGCTGAATCCAAGCGGGAGTGCTACCCTTTACAATACCACTGTTCATAGTAAATACAACATTGTCCTGGTTGTACTTTGCGATACGCAACGCGCAACGAGTAGCGCTAAGAGTACCACCATTCAAGGTGAATACGCCCTTATCGTCCACTGCGTAGCAAGCGGGACCATTGCTCTCGTTGATAACGGTTACATTAGCACCAATGGTAAGTGTACCCTCATTGGTGATGGTGTTGGTAGCGTAGTAGGGAATAGCGTTAAGGTCGGGATCGCTTGCTACAAACGAGATAACCGACTCCTGAGCAGCACTATTCACAATACTCAAATCACCCAAGTTATTGAAAATTGCCGAAGCTGTACCATTATTATCTACTGCATAGTTCACATTATAACCATTCATATCAAGGGTAACAACTTTATCCTGTGCAATAGTGATAGTGCTTGCAACTACAATATCACCACCCAAAACGACAGTAGTACCATTCTTAGCAGCAGCAATAACCTCTGCCAAGTCCTGACTAACCATCATACAAGCCTCAACGCCTGCGCCCAAAGTAGTGGGAAGAGTAGTACCATCTGCATAGTAGAGATAAGTCACATCCGACTCGTTCTCAACAGCACGCTCAACAGCCTCGATAGCAGAACCTGCAAGTGCCTTAACATTACCTGCAACAACAACAAGTTTCTTAATGGTAATGCCATCCGAAACTACCAAAGTGTTATCAGCGGTAGTAGCAACAACCTCCTCAAAAGTGAGTGTGCCAGTACCATTTACAGCGATAGTAACGGTAGTCTCAGGCATATTAATCTCCAAGCTCTTTGCATCGTCAAGCGAAGGAACATTGACAACCAACTCCTCAATCGAGTGACCTGCAGCCATCTCCTCGCTGATGATGATAGTCTTGACATTCTCGTCGATGCTGTTGAAAGTCAGAGTGTGCTCACTAGCAGCATCAGCCTCGCTATCCTTCACGGGAAGCTCAATCTCAATAGTGGTGTCGGTAGCATCAGCAGTAATCTCGTCAACAATCACACTATTGTTATCCTTCATTGCATTGGTAATATCGTTGGTATTGGTTACCACAGCAGCAAGAGTGGTGTAGCGGATGTCGCGACGAGCAACCTCCAAACCGGTGTAGCTCTTCGAGATAACATCAGTACCGTTCTTAGCCTCAACGGTCAGGTCGTAAGTACCAACAGGAACGGGAACATAGAATACTGCGTCAGCATCCTTCTTGAGCGAGAATTTGATAACAACGCTCTTCTCCTCTGCAACATCGGTAGCAGCAGTTGCCAAAATAGGCTCAGCAGCACTCAGGTCAACAGTGAACTCACCTGCGATCTTCTTGTCTGCGGTAACGGTAAAGGTCTGGTTCTCACCTGCCTTCAAATTCTCAATCTTGAAAGCGATAACACCACCCAGATGCTTGAACTCTGCAACATTGTCAATAACAGGAGCCCACATAGGGATTGACACACGCATACCATCGAAGAAATTGCGATCAACAGAGATATACTTATATTCATTTACAAGGTTGTATGTCAGAATAGAACCTGCAATGCTCTTTGTTGCGCTATAAGGATATACTGCATAGTCACCCTGCTGCACAGCGGTATCGCTACTAAAAACAGCAGTCTGTACACCGTTTACGCACTCGGTGATATAGTTTGCCAAATCTTCACCAACAGCAATACGATCACCATTGTTCCAGAAGAACGCACCATCGTTCATATAGATACCTGCCTTCGAGTCAGCATCACTCTCAACAGTAGCGTTCAACTTATAAGCACCTGTCTTTACACTCTCCAAATTATCATTAGCACAACCCACAGCCAACATCATAGCAGCCATAAGTGCACCCCATAAAATTTTCTTCATGATTAGTAAACAGTTTTAAGGTTGAATAATTAATTCATAAAAGGAAGACCAAAAGGATTGGGTACTCCGGGCTCACCGCTACCAGTAATAGCGATACCCTCTTCTACTGCTACCTCGACAACCTCCACCTCGGGAGCTACATAATTTACACACTTCATTGTTCAGTTGATTTAATTATAAATTCAGTTGGTTTAATTATAAATTTTCAAAAAATAATTCATACATAGCGACAAACAACCATTAGACCACCCACGCAGCCTAATAGAATTTTGCCAAAAAATAGACCTGAAATGACTAATAATTTTAAGTTGAAGGGCCGAAATTACCCCCCCCCCTAAAAATAAGCTAAGCGATTAGCTATCAGTGTTTTACGCTGATATTAGTCGTTCAAGTTCTAATATCTTTTTGGAAGTGAGGGCACACTTTCCGTTACAAAGATAATAAAAATTTTCGGAAAAACAACTCTAATTATAATTACAAAAGAAAACAGATAACCTCACAGTGCTCTGCAAGTCAAATAATTGACCTTTATTCCTCCAGACGGATGCGAAGGTTTTCGGCCGCCCTTCGCAGGGCAGGTTCCTCGCTCTGCTCCGCAGCCACACAAGCTCGCTCCACACACTCGGACAGAAACAAATGCGGGCGGCGGGCATAGGCCAGCAGGGTCATATAACAATCTAACGGAAGTCGGCTTTTCGACAAGCGAGCGACAACCTCACAGAGAGCCTCATCCGAGCGCGAGAGCGACCAGATATAATTCTCGGCAATCTCCATAGTATCCACCGCCCCACTCCAAGCCTCATCGGCAAGGCAGGCAGGAGAGGCAATAAAGAGTCCAGCCAGACGCAACTCCCTGACATTGCTCCTCCACACCTCCAAAGCCAACTCATCATCGCCCGCATAGCGCGTAGCCACACTGCGGATAGTCGGCACGCTCACCCCGAAATTGAGGCCATACTCGATACCGCCATCACGCATTGAGCCTGCCACCGCACCGTTCATCTCACGGCGCAGGGCAAGCAACAATTCGTTCTTTCTCTCTATAAGTTCTGCGGACAGATGCATTACTTGGCAACTTGAGCAGTAACACCCAACTGATAGATAGGCACGGTGCGCTCTGCAAGCACGGTACGACCCGACATAACTCGGCAATCAACAAGGTCGGCAACCCTCACACTGCGAGTGGGAACACTCTCTCCACGGCGATTATCAACAGCAGGCATAGGAGGTATCACGCTCTGCGCCATACCCTTAGGACGGAAGTCAACAACCACGGGCGATGCGCTCAAGTCGCTACTATCCACCAGACCGGCACTCTCCGACAGGCGACAGACAACATGGGTGGTCTCACCCTCAGCAGGAACTACGGTGTAGCGACGCCACTCGCGGGTGGTGTATTGCTTACCGAAGAAGAGCGACAGATACTCGTTCTCAATATGATCAATCTCCGCCAAAGCAGCCTCCAAACCTGCGCCAAAGACATTCTCACCGGCACGGGCAGTAATCAGTTCCAGACGAGCCTGACGCAACGAGAAGATAGCGGCAGCGGTCTCGGCAGCCATATCCTCATCACTCTTAACAGCGGTCGAAGTACGATCGGGGCGCACAGCCACAAAATTCTCCGCAGAGTGGAGGTGGTCGGCATACTCAGCCTCAGCCAATGGCAGAGGCGCAGGGGCGTCGGCACTCTCCTCGTCGGAGTAGTAGATAACCGCACTCTCCAACTTCCAGCTGATCTTCTCCGAGAGAGGAGCCACAGTACCAAAATAACGCTGTGCGTAGCGCGCATAAGGTCCCGGAACGGTCACATCGTGTACCACACAGAGGTCGATGGTAAGGGTGGTTGTGGGGTTGTAATAGACCATCTGATCGCCTTCGGTAACAAGACCTACGGGCGAGATTTTGATATTCTGGGCAGAGAGCGCAAACGACGCAAACAGCACTGCCACAGCGAGTAACACTTTTTTGCTCATTTCTTTAATGTTTTATCTCTATTTAACTTTTTCTTCTGTTTATCTCTACTTTATCTTTCCAAAGATATGAAAAATTCCTAAAACTTTAAATAAAAGTCGCGGATTAGTTCCACATACTCAGCCGTTGGCTCTCCCTTGTGACTCATCACAAGTTCGGTCTGCACCTCGCCAACACTCTTGCGGGAAAACTCAATAAGTATCCTCTTAGGCTGTTTGGCAGATGAGGTACGCACCCTGCACAGAAGAGTAGGATGCAGCCCCACACCAACGGCAGCCATACGGATACTACGCTCATTGTCGGAGGGTAACACAACCGCCAACCTGCCACTCTCCGAGAGCAAACGCTCGGCCACAGAGCACAACGCCCCCAGCGAAAGAGTGTCGGAGTGGCGAGCCAGATTGCGCTCCGCATCGGGCGAGTGGAGCGAATCAACAAAATAGGGCGGGTTGGAGATTATAAGGTCAAACTTCTGCTCCGAGACATACTTTTTGACATCTTCACACACCACCTCGATGCGCTCTGCCCAGGGCGAAGAGGTCACATTCGCCCTCGCCTGCTCTGCCGCCTGAGGCTCAATCTCGACAGCCACAATCTGTGCCTGCGGACTTCTCTGAGCCACCATCAGTGCCAGTAGTCCCGTACCCGTGCCGATATCCAGAACTCGATTAGTATCATCGGAAAGTCCCACCCAAGCACCCAGCAACACGCCATCCGTGCCGACCTTCATAGCCGCACCCGACTGCTCAACACTGAACTGCTTAAAGAAGAATTTTTCCATAGTCTTCTACTCGATAGTTGCGCCACGGAAAACACCCGCACCAAAGAGGGCGAAATCATACTTCACAGGGTCATTCGGATCGAACTGACGCAGATTTTCGGTCACCTCCTCCACTGCACGCCAATCATTCTGCTTACGCTCCAAGAGCCCAAGCCCGCGTGCCACATTGCCACTATGGATATCAAGCGGCAGATAGAGTGCCGAGGCAGGTATCTTCTCCCAAAGGCCAAAATCGACACCTCGTGCATCCTTTCGCACCATCCATCGGAAATACATATTGAGTCTTTTACACGAAGCGCCCTTTGCAATCGAGGAGAGGTGTTTCTCGCAGCGTTGCGGATGGTCGCAGGAGAAGAACTCACTCCTCAGATCAGCCAGCACAGCACGCATATCGCCCGTACGCAAATAGCTATCTTCCACAAAGTTACCAATACCCCCCGACACCTCGTGCAACCTGCGCAGAGCGAGGATAAAGGCACGAAAATCTGTGCCGTTGAAAGTACGATGGACGAATTTTCCCAAGCAATCAAGTTCCTCAGCCGAAGCACCTTTCACAAAGGCCTCGGGCTGCCAATCCATAAACTCCATCATACGACGAGCACTCTTCAAGATCGCCTTACGGTTACCCCAAGCGATGGTTGCGGTAAGGAAGCCACTCACCTCCCTATCGCCACGCTCGGAGAAGAGGTATGGGATGGATATCGGGTCGCTCTCGATAAATTCGGGGCGATTATATCGGTCGTGGAGATCATCAAGAATCTCCCTTAACTCGTTGGCACTCATAGACTACTCATTAACAAAACGACCATCTACAAGGCGCAGGGTGCGGTCAGTGGAGGCTGCCAATTCCTCGTCGTGGGTAACGATAACCACAGTCTGACCTGTGCGCTCTCTAAGGTCGAAGAACAAGCGATGCAACTCGCGACGGTTGTGGGTGTCGAGATTACCCGAAGGCTCATCTGCAAGCAGAACTGCCGGCTGATTGATCAGAGCGCGTGCCACCGCTACTCGCTGCTGCTCGCCACCCGACATCTGGGCAGGTTTGTGCAGTGCCCTATCCGAAAGATCGAGCCCACGCAAAAGTTCAATAGCCTGAGCCTCAACCTCTTCCCTATCCCTACCGGCAATAAATCCGGGAATACAAACATTTTCCAAAGCGGTGAACTCGGGCAGAAGATTGTGCGCCTGAAAGACAAAACCGATGCGACGATTGCGGAAAATGGAGAGGTCGTTATCGTTCAACTTCTCGGTAGCCACCCCATCAATCAGCACCTCGCCCCTATCGGCACGCGAGAGAGTACCCATAATTTGCAGCAGTGTAGTCTTACCCGCACCACTCGCACCGACAATACTCACCACACTGCCACGCTCGATCTCGAAACTAACTCCGCGCAACACCTCCAATGAGCCGAAACTCTTATGAATATCCTTTACAACTATCATTCGTTCAACGCTTTATATCTTTCAAAAATTTTATACATTTGCTTTGTGGGGGCAATATCGTGAGTGCGTAGAATTGTCGCCCCACCCATCAACGCCTGCCAGCCAAGCACCAGAGAGCCTTCAAGAGCCTCCTCAGCAGTAGCCTCAATGGTCTGCCACACAAGGCGTTTACGGCTCACCCCAACCAATACAGGCAGGCCAAATCGGGAAACCTCACTCAGACCACCCAACAGTCTAAAATCATTCTCCACACTCCCCGAAAAACCGATGCCCACATCGAGAATTATCTTCGTTGCATTATATCGCTGCAACTCGGCAAGCTTGCGCTCAAAGAATCGGCACACATTACTCACAATCTCGGCATCATCCGCAGCCACCGAAGCACCACGCTCTGCCGCCACCGAGTGGGTAAGAACATACTCAGCACCAACCCCTCCGACCAACTCGAACATAGCCTCCGAGCCTCCCGACACATCATTGATAATCAACTCATCGCGCAGCTGCAATGCTCTCTCGGCAACGGTCGGGCGGTAGGTATCTATCGACAATCGGCACTCGATACGGGAAAGGCTCTTCAGAGCCCCATCAATCCTCTGCCACTCCCGTTCCTCGCTAACGAGTTCTGCCCCGGGGCGAGTAGAGCACCCCCCAAGGTCGATAATGTCTGCTCCGTCGGCCAACATCTGCGCCACACGCTCCGAAGCACCCTCCACACCGACTCTGCTCCCGGCGAAGAAGGAGTCGTCGGTAAGGTTTATGATGCCCATTATCTCTCTATGACTCAGACTCATATATCAATCTATCGCAACTCCGTCACAAGGCTCAACACCTGTGGCCAGAGCAGTCTGTTTTCATCATTAACAATCACATAGTCGCATCTGTCTGCGACCTCCTCCTGACTCATCTGAGAGGCAATGCGAGCCCTGATCTGCTCCTCGCTCGCTCCATCACGCGCCACGGCACGCGCCACTCTCAACTCCTCGGGAGCAACCACCGCAACACACCTATCCACAAATATGTCAAACCCGCTACTCAGCAGAATGGCACTCTCCAAGACCACCACCTCGACACCCTCAGCCTCACGCTCTGCCGACCACTCGCAAAAGTCCTCAGCAACGGCAGGGTGAACAATGGCATTGAGTGCCGCCAGAGCCTCGCCATCCGAGAATACTCGCTCGGCAAGCACCCTGCGCTGCAACACACCGCCCTCGTAGATATCATCACCAAAGCGTTCCTGCAACCTCTTCTGCAGAGCCACCGAATTGGACATCAGCCACTTAGCCCTGCTATCACTATCATACACAGGCGCACCCAACATCTGCAAGAGGCGACAAACAACACTCTTGCCACTACCGATGCCTCCCGTAACGCCCAATCGTACCATAATAGTTAGTGATTATCTTCAATCCTCAGCTCGGGGGTGGTGCCGATGGATATGATTCGCAATTCGGCATTGTGCATCGAGATATAGTTCTGCAACGAGGTAGGCTCAATGGAGTAGAATCCATCCTTACCCTCCACAGGCAGAAGCTCCACCTTCGAGATATCAAGTGGCAGGGCACGATGAGCAAACCAACGATAACCAACAATATGGCGACCCGTACCCTCGGCCATACACATCACACGATATGTATCACCCTCATAGCGGATGGCAACAGGCACCTCGGCAGTGTAGGTATAGTCAAGCTTTGAGAGATACCACATCAGAGCCGAGAGAGCCAGCAGCACCAGAAAGGCGGGCGACAGACGCGCTCCGAAAGCCTTTGTCCAAAACTCCTTTATTTTGTTCATTCTCTTTACAAGATTATAATTAGAAACCTCAATTTACAAAGTTATATCTTTTTTCGCTAACAACACCCTCTCGCCAATAAAAAAAAGGAGTTGTCCATCAAACTTGATGAACAACTCCGCTTTCTTTGCAGCGATATTACAAGTGGGTTTTCAAGGCTTGCAAAACCCGAAAACCAGCATTTACTCAGCCATCGCCTCGCGCCACGATTTGCCGACCACTACGGGAGGTGCGGTGTGGCGTACCTTCATCGGTGCGCGCCAACTCTGTGCCTCGGCTGCCTCCTCGGCGGTCTTAATGTTGCGCTCGTCCCACTCCACAAACTCCTCATAGTCGTACTGCCAACTGTCACCGTAGGCGAGTTTATGGATGCGGTAGTATATCGCCTCGCGCGAGGGAGCGTTGAAACCACCAGTGTTGTAGCGCATTATCGAGTTTTCGGTGGGTCGCAAAACGCCTGCCCAATAGGTCAGGCCACCCTCGTAGACACCCAGACCGTCGTTGGCGTAGCGGCTGTCGCTAAGGAATCTGCTCCAACGGATTGTCGAGGTGTTGTTGGTGAAATCGACATTTTTCCACCACCCCCAACTGCTCTGCTGAGTCTGAATCTGCGATACATAGTCGCTTGGCACCTCACCCATATTCTCGTAAGC
>JAGBTK010000074.1 GCA_017631375.1 Tidjanibacter sp.
CCACAGCCCACGTCACCAACTCCTCAGTCTCGGGGCGGGGTATCAGCACCCCTTCGCCGACCTCAAACACACAGCCACAGAACTCCTCACGCCCAACAACATATTGCCACGGGCGGGCTGTAGCAAGCTCCCTGCACATCTGCCCCAACCTCTCTTCGCTGACCTCCACCTCGGCATTTGGCTCAACAAGCAGCAGCGAGCGCGAGAGTCCCCACTCGGCAATAGCAATCTCACGAGCAGTGGCACGCGCCTCCTGCTCCCCATAAATCGGCACCATAGCCGTCTGCAATCTGCCAAGTAGTTCGGATACTTTCATAGAATACAAAAGTAGCAAAAAAAGTACAAACAGACAAAAAAGAGGTCTACCCTTTGCGAATAAGAGCAGACCCCCAACTTTATACACTTCAGCAAATCGGACCTCTTAGAATCTCCAGCCCAGCATCACCTGCAAGTGACCACCTCGGCTATTGGAGTTTGCGGTGGTCATAGGGGTCAGACCGTAGTGGAAGCGACCCTCGATAATCATTCCGAAGTCGAAGTCGTAGGCAAGACCCGCAATAAAGGAGATAGAGTACTTGTTGAACTCATCGCGCACCTGTCGTTTGGTGTCGCCCACCTTCTCCTTAACGCCGAGCAGGTAGCCAAACTGCGCACCCATCTGGAAGTTAAGACCATCCATCAGATAGTACTTACCTACAACAGGCATAGTCAGATAATCGGCACGAAAGCGATCCTTGGGCGAAGTGTTCAAATCGTAGCCCTGCTGACTAAACAGAAGATCAGCCTCCATCACCAGCCAATCATTAACGGCACTCTCAGCAAACATACCGGCAACAACACCTGCACGCGCTTTGGCATCGGTCACGCCATTTGCTGTCGAGAAAGTGGCACCAACCTTAGGGCCCCAAGCCCAAACCTGCGCATTGGCACACATTGCAACTGCAACAAGAGAAGCGATTGTCAGTAAAACTTTTTTCATAGTTATCACTCGTTTTAATTTGTGGTTTTGTCGGCACTATTGCCGATTTTGTATGCAATGCAATTTCAAATTGAGTGCCAAACGATTTTTTTTACTATTTTTGTCGGGTAATCATACTAACCTCTATGAGTAACAACAACGATTTCAGGAAAATATACGAGGAGAGCGAGAAGCAGTTCCTCGAAAATGCCACGCTCGCAGAGGGAGAGGCTACTAATGGCAAGACCGAGGCAAAGAGCCTTCTTGGTTTTGTTCTGGGCTTTGTGGTCTTCATCCTCATAGCACTCGGTTTTCTATATCTGGGCACACTGATTCAGAAATAGTTTTTTTTATCACATAAACACCTAAATTATTCTATTTATCGTATGAAGTTCATTAAAACATTTGCC
Source organism: Tidjanibacter sp. (assembly GCA_017631375.1). Lineage (GTDB taxonomy): Bacteria > Bacteroidota > Bacteroidia > Bacteroidales > Rikenellaceae > Tidjanibacter. Next base: position 1,369 of record JAGBTK010000074.1, read on the forward strand.
ATCATCGGTTCGCTTATGATGATGGTTGGTTGCTGCGGCTCGGCAGAGCGTCAGGCAATCCCCACAGACAAAGACCTCGAAGCGCAGGTTAAAGAGATCGTATCAAATATGACCCTCGAAGAGAAGGTAGGTCAAATGGCTGAGATCGGTATCGATATTCTTGGCAACAGCACCACAGGTGTAGCTACCGCTGAGGCATTTATCCTCAAAGAGGATGTTCTCGACTCGCTTATGAATGTCTATAAGATTGGTTCGGTGCTCAACGCTCCCGGCAAGGCACTCGACGCTGCTGAGTGGAATCGCATCATTGAGAAGATCAACGACGCTTCGATTAAGCACACCGGCGTTCCTACCCTCTACGGTATCGACGCTATCCACGGCACCACCTATACTTCGGGTGCTACCCTCTTCCCCCAGGAGGTAAATGCTGCTGCTTCGTTCAACCGAGCACTCACCCGCAATATGGCTGAGATGACCGCTTACGAGGTGCGCGCAAGCAACATTCCCTGGACCTACTCCCCCACCCTCGACCTTGGTCGTCGCCACTCGTGGCCTCGTGTATGGGAGTCGTTCAGCGAGGATGCATACCTCACCGCAGAGCTCGGTCGTGAAATGGTACTCGGCTATCAGGGTACTGACCCCAACAACATCGACAAGTACCACATCGCTGCCTGCCCCAAGCACTTCCTCGCTTACGGTATGACTAACTCGGGTCAGGATCGTACTCCCGCCTATGTATCGATAGCAGAGCTCAAGGAGAAACACTTCGCTCCCTTCAAGGCTGCTATTGAGGCCGGTGCTCTCTCGATTATGGTTAACTCCGCATCGGTAAACGGTATCCCCACCCACGCTGACCACGAGCTGCTCACCGTATGGCTCAAAGAGGGTCTTGGCTGGGACGGTGTTATCGTTTCGGACTGGTCGGATGTACCCAACCTTTACACTCGCGAAAACATCGCTAAGGACTACAAAGAGGCTATCGTGGCTGCCGTAAATGCAGGTATGGATATGGCTATGATTCCCTACGACCTCCGTTTCTGCACCTATCTGATTGAGGCTGTTAACGAGGGTCTGGTTAGCGAGGAGCGCGTAACCGACGCTGCAGAGCGTATTGTTCGCATGAAGGCACGTCTTGGTCTGCTGGATACCCCCAACACCTATGTTGCCGATTATCCCAAGTTCCAGGGCGAGGAGATTCGCGAGGCTGCTTACAATTCGGCTACTGAGAGTATCACTCTGCTCAAGAACAACAACAATATCCTCCCCATCAAGCGTGGTGCTAAGGTACTCGTAACAGGTCCCAACGCCAACAAGATGCGCCCCCTGTGCGGTGGTTGGAGCTTCTCGTGGCAGGGCGATATCGTTGACGAGCGTCTTCCCGAAGGCGTAACCTTCTACAAGGCACTGCGCGCTGAGGGTGGCTCGAATGTTCAGTATGTTCCCAGCGTGGAGTATGTTGAGCGTGGTTCCTACGACCAGGAGCGCGTGATTGATATTCAGGCTGCTGTTCGTGCTGCTCGTAGCGTTGACTACATCATCCTCTGCCTCGGTGAGAACTCCTACTGCGAGACTCCCGGTAACTTGAAGGAGATGGCTATCTCGGAGAACCAGCAGGCTCTGGCTAAGGCTCTGGCCGCTACCGGCAAGCCAATCATCCTCGTACTGAACGAGGGTCGTAACCGTATCATCCGCTCGTTCGTTGACGAGATGGATGCTGTGCTGCACACCTTCCTGCCCGGTACTGAGGGTGGTCGCGCACTCGCTTCGATCATCTATGGCGATGTTAACCCCTCGGGTAAACTTCCCCACTCCTATCCTAAGTACTCGAACGCTATGACCACCTACGACCACAAGGTATCGGAGAGCGTAGGTACTATGCAGGGCGCATACGACTACGACGCAGTGGTTGACTTGCAGTGGGCATTTGGTTATGGTCTGTCGTACACCACCTTCGCTTACTCGAATCTGAAGGTGCTGGAGGGTGCTGAGTTCGCTGCAGGCGACACCGTACGCATCAGTGTAGATGTTACCAACACCGGCAAGCGCGCAGGTAAGGAGAGCGTTCTGCTCTTCATCAACGACGATGTTGCTTCGATTGTTCCCGACGGCCGCCGTCTGAGAGATTTCGACAAGATTGAGTTGCAGCCCGGCGAGACCAAGACCGTTATATTCGAGGTTGCTGCTGAGGAGTTGGCATTTGCTAAGAACGACGCTAATTGGTACCTCGAGGAGGGTACATATACTGTTCAGTGTGGTGATTTGGTAGAGAAGATTAACTGTACCGAGAACGCTGAATTAGGAGCACATATTTAGTTGAAATACTAATTAAAAAAACCGAGCAGAGTTTTCTGCTCGGTTTTTTTGTAAAGGTAACTCTACCTATTCTCTCTAATTAGCCGCACCTTAACGAAGGCAACTAAAAGTTTCCCAAGGTGTTTTGCCCTATTTTAAAAGTGTTTCGCGGAGTTGGTCGTTATACTCTCGCAGCAGTCGTTGATTTCGTCGTTCGGTAAGAATACGGGCGCGCTCCTGACCAACAAAATAGGTATTGCTGAGCAGGCCGCAACCCACAACCCAGCCACTGAGCCACTGTCCGACCATCATCTCACTAACAGCAAATCCTCCCAACAGACCATTTGCCACAAGCGACACCACTCCGCTCCATACCTCACCGGCATAAAGCTGTCCGACTCCGGGCACCAGACTAAGCCAATATGCAGTCATAGGATTGCGTAGCGAGGGCGTATGGCGGTACAACTCCTCAATGGCAGCAGCGCGCGCCGACTCCTCAGGATAGAGCGCGAGATACTCCTCAGCCGCCTTGCGAGAGCGCACCCAATCGCCTTTCTCACCCGCAGCAAGAGCCTCAACAAGTATCAACAATTCACTTCTCGGAACATAGAATGCCGCCTCCTCAATGGTTGTGAGGGCTGAGTCAAACTCTTCTGCAAGGTAGCTGCACAAGGCACGTTGGGTGTAATACTCTGCGGTTTGTTCCTCGCTGAGTGCATAGGCATAGACACGCGATAATTCAGCCAGAGCCTCATTATACAGCCCTTGCTGTTTGCGTATTTCGCACTTAGCCAACACTGAGTGATTGTGGTCGGAGGGCGAAACGGCTGTGTAGATCTGACGCTCCAGCTCCAAAGCCCTCACATCCCAATCGACAGGTTGTGCCTTAGTCGAAAATATCGCGCAGAGGAATATGGATGCTGTACATAACAGCCTCGTGATTAATCTTTTCAAAGCGTTGGTAATATACTTTTACGGAGGCTACGCTTCCGAAAATGTTACTTATGTAGAGTAGTGAGCCTATGGTGCCATAGGTGATTGTACGCCAATTGGCAGGTGTGTCCGCCTTTGCCCAACTATTGGCCGTCAGTGCCGCAAAGGCTCCCACCATCAGAAAAGAGGCCACGCCTTCGCCCACATCGCCTGCATAGATCTTGCCTAAGCCGGGGACTATGGCACTCGCCACGCCCGCCACCCACGGTGAGAGATTCTTGGGGCGGTTGAGTGCTATCTCGTTGAGCGTCTGTTGCTCGGTGCGGAGTGCGAAATTGTCGTACATAAACTTCTCGCTCTCCTTTTCGTATCTCTTATAATCCCTCTCTAAGAGTGCTATACCGCCACGCTCAAAGGCGAGGAGTTCTGCATATTCATCCGCATAGGGAGTGAGGGCAAACTTATCAAGACGGCTTTTAGCACCCACGATATCATTCTCCTGTAAATCACAAATCGCCCCGAAGAAGACACTCTTAGGATAGAACGGGGATGTATGGTCCACCTCGGCAAAAGAGAACGATGCATCGGCAAACTTCTGGCTATGGTAGAGCGTCCAACCCCTCAGATAGCGCATCGTGTCAAGAGCAGCGGGCGTATAACCCTTATCGGAGAGAGAGCCGGTCAGGGTAGCAGCATCCCTCAACAGCCCTTTTCCCAACAGATAGGAGCCGAAGTTATAGTCGTCAAGGGCATTGCGCTGTCCGCAAACCGAGAGCGCAGATCCTAATAGGAAGGCTATTATGATAACAATTTTTCTCATTTGCGATAGCGATCTACGGTATCCTCAATCAATCCCACATCGTTGACAGGTGCAGAGTGGCGGCCAATCTTGGTATTACGCACCATACGATCCACCCCATAGATAATGCCTCTGATGCCACCATACTCACTCACCAATGATTTGAAGTAGGCGGTATTGGTATCCGTATAGCCACCCGGAGCGCACACATCGGGAGCCACCAGATTCTCCCACAGCCACAGCGCACTGCTTGCACCGTGATAGAGTGGTGAGATGGTGGTGCGCCCCGGCTCTATGCCGTATGGCACACTCCTATCCTCGCGAGGTGGGGTAAAACGAGCCTCACGAAGCAGTTCCTTATCACTCTTTTGAGCCGTAGCAGTCAGGCTGCAAACGAGCAAAAGAGTCACAAGTAACAAACATCTATATGTTGCGCGACAAATCACTTCTGCATAAGTTGGTTAAGATCCAGATCGGAGCGTTTAGCATCCGCAGGTATCTGCCAATCGAACATCTCAGACTTGGCATCGTTGCCCACCAAAAGATTGGTATAGGTGTTTAGTCTGACGATAGAGTCGGTCTTGCTGGGATAGTCTATCTCGGTAATACGCATCGGCATCGGGATTCTGCCATACTCATACTGCGAATAATAGACCTTGCGAATACACTCGTTTTTGGTGTTGTAGTAGAGCATACATATTGGCAGCTGATTCTGTAAAACAAGCTCTACCTTACCAATGGCAACCGTATTATTACCAGGCACAAAGGTCTTGATAATCATCCCGTCCTCATTGCGGATCGCGCTCTGGCGATAGCCCTGTTGCGGGAGGGACATATCCACATATCTGCCTGAGGCGAACATAACAACCATCTCCTGTCCTGAGGCCACACCCTTATCGTTTATCACCATAACCTCATTGGTCTTGGGGTTATAGTTACGCATCTCACCGAGATTGTTACTGAGCGATATGATATAGCTCGGCTTATATTGAACGCTCACAAGTTTGCCGTCGGGGTGAAGATACAGACTGCGCTCACTGGTCATTCTCTTGCCATCTGCCACCTGCACACTCTTCTCGTCAATCGAAAGACGCACTTGCGCAGAAGCAGCAAACGGCAGGAACAACAGAAGAACTAAAAACAATCTATTCATACACAAAGCAGATATTTCAAAAAAAATGGGGCGAAAGCTCTATTTCGCCTTCGCCCCATAAAGGTAATGTTTTTTTGGGGAATTAGAACAAATTTGCCCACATAATTACTTTGCCATTATTGACATATTTGCTGCTGATTTTATTATTCTGAACTAAATCGAGAACGAGAACAACCGAGTCAACAACATAGAGAATACCGAAACCACTACCGGTCAAAGCATAAGCAAGACCCATCCAAGCCTTAGTGCCAAGATAGTAACGGTGGATTGCGAGCCAGTTGGTCACGGGAATTACCGACAATGCGGTAGCAACAACAGGATTTTTGCTGCTGGAGAGCGAAATCATATCAGCTGCTGCGGGAGCAGCGGTCTCTACTACCATCTCAATCGAATTCTCAACAAGAGCGTCAATAGCAAGGTCATTTGCTACATAGTTGTTAGCCGAAGCACATACTGCCATAAGGGTAACAGCGAGGGTAAGTACAAGTTTCTTCATAACTTTAAAATAAATTGGTTAAACAAATAGTTATAATTGGTTAATAATCAATGTCTTACAATGTTACAATATATTATGGTATGGTAATAAGGTAAGGGATTCTCTTATCCGGCATTATCTTCAACAAAATTAGCAAAACTTTTTAGAACTTTTCAAACAATTTTAAAGTTTTTTTGAGGTATGTACAGATTTTAACAAAACTCTATCGTCTGATTAATCTGACTAACATTTTTACAACTTCACTCAACACCATAGCCCCCAGCGACAAACCAATCACCCACATCCATTGAACACCTGTCAGCGAACAAACGTGGAACACAGACTGCACGGCAGGGATAAATAGTACAACACTCATCAGAACAACAACCGACAGCACAGCACCCCACAAGAAGCCGTTTGAGAACAGACCGCTACCTGCCCAATGCATACCCGAGCGGATACTGAAAATTAAGGTGATCTGCGAGAATGCCAACACAGCAAAGGTCATCGTACGAGCCACATCGAGAGAGGTCTGGGCACCGATACGATTGGCAATCAGCACTAGCGTAGCGATACAAATACCCTGCAAGAGCAGGCGGATCGAAAAACCTCGTGTCATAATTCCCTGAGTTGGGTCTATTGGCTTGCGACGCATCAAATCCTTGGCGGCAGGGTCGAAACTAAGTGCCAAAGCGGGCAGACTATCCGTCACAAGATTAATCCAGAGGATATGTATCGGCAGCAGAGGGGTGTCGATATTGAGCATAACAGCAATAAAGAGCACCAGTACCTCACCCAGGTTTGTCGAGAGCATAAACTGTATGGACTTCATCAGGTTGTCGTAGATTCTGCGTCCCTCCGACACTGCGCTGACAATCGTAGCAAAATTGTCATCCGCCAAAACCACATCTGAGGCCTCCTTCGATACATCCGTACCCGTTATACCCATCGCCACACCGATATTGGCAAGTTTGAGAGCTGGCGCATCATTCACACCATCTCCCGTCATAGCCACCACATTACCAAGCGATTGGTAGGCACGCACGATACGCACCTTATGTTCGGGAGCCACACGCGCAAAAACCGACACCGAGCCCGCCACCTTCTGCAACTCCTCATCGCTCATACGCTCCACATCAGCACCCGTCAGCGCACTGTCACCCTCTGCCATAATGCCAAGCGAGCGGGCAATGGCGGAGGCGGTGATAAGGTGGTCGCCCGTAATCATAACCGGTCGGATACCCGCACCGCGACACTGAGCCACCGATCCGGCAACCTCCGTGCGTGGTGGATCAATCATACCGACCATACCTATATATATAAGATCACTCTCAACATTCTCGCTCCTCACCTCATCAGGCACCGCATCAACTCTCTTGGCCGCCATAGCCAACACACGCAGAGCGCGCGAAGCCATAGATAGATTGGCCTCGGCAATGGTCGCTCGGAGTTTCTCATCAATCGGAGTAATCTTGCCTGCAATAAGAGCCGAGTGGCAGCGAGCCAACAACTCATCCAGACCACCCTTCACAGCCACTACAAGCCCATCTTCGGTCTGGTGAATGGTTGACATAAGCTTGCGCTCCGAGTCAAATGGTACCTCAGCCACACGGGGCATTCTCTTGTCGAGATCTTCTTTGTCAAAACCTTGCGCTAAAGCAGCATCTACAAGGGCGGTTTCGGTCGGGTCGCCAATGGTCTTCACCTCGCCATCCTCGCGTGAAATTTTGGCATCGTTTGCCATCGCAGCAACCTTTAACAGCGTAGCCACACTCTCACTTTGGGTGGTCGCATCATACGATGCCCCATCCACAAAAATCTCAGTCACCGTCATACGGTTCTGAGTGAGCGTACCCGTCTTATCGGAACATATAACAGTCACACTACCAAGCGTTTCAACCGAAGGCAGATTGCGAACGATAGCATTACGCTTCGCCAATCGCTGCACACCCATAGCCAACACAATGGTTGACACGGCGGGCAGACCCTCAGGAATTGCAGCCGCAGCCAGACTGACAGCCGTCATAAACATATCCAAGATAGGCTTACCATAGAGCACTCCCACCACAAATATCACAGCACAGATAGCCAGAGCAGCAAGTGCAAGCACCTTACCCAGACCGTCGAGTCGTTGCTGCATAGGGGTCTTCATCTCGGGCACAGACTGAATCATAGCCGCAATTTTACCCACCTCTGTTGCAGTTGCAGTTGCCACCACAATACCCTCGCCACGACCGTAGGTCACACTGCACGAAGAGAACGCCATATTTATACGGTCGCCAAGTGCCGCTTCTCCCTCGATTGTAGCAGTGGACTTATCGACAGGCACCGACTCACCCGTAAGGGCAGCCTCCTGAATCTGGAGATTGAGTGCCTCGGTAAGCCTCAAATCGGCAGGAACACTATCTCCCGTTTCGATAACCACAACATCGCCCACGACCAGTTCTCGCGAAGGTATAATCTGCACCTCGCCACCACGACGCACCTTGCAGTGAGGGGCAGACATCTGCTCCAACGCATCGAGCGACTTCTCCGCCTTGGCCTCCTGTGCCACACCGATAATGGCGTTAATCACCACAATAGCCATAATGATAATGGCGTCGGTCATACCCTCGCCACCGATATAGCCCACAACGCCCGACACAACAGCGGCAGCGATGAGCACCAGAATCATAAAACTCTTAAACTGGCTCAAAAACTTAACAATCAACGATGTATGTTTGGTCTTGCCAAACTCGTTTGCCCCATTGCGCTCCAAGCGTCGGGCAGCCTCATCAGCACTCAGACCCTCGACAGGATTTACTTCCAACTTCGCAGCAACCTCCTCGGGGGATAGTGTGTAAAATTTTTGTATCATCTACTCTAAATTGGTAAAAAGTTAGTTATGCAAATATACGATTATTTTGCACGATTTGTTGCTACATTATGGGCGAAAAAATATCCACATCTACTCATCTAATTTCTGCAATGAATAACAAAAAAAAACACTATCTTTGGTGGTTGTAAACAAAAACCGCACCCACAATGGCAGATAACTATCTCGAAAAGAAGATGGAGGATTATCGCTCCACACCTGCACGAGCGCCCAAAGCAAAACCATCGCTCGATAAACTTATCACCCGCAACCGCAGTTATCGTGGCTACGACAACTCTTTCCGCGTACGCGAAGATCAACTGCGCCACATTATCGGCGTGTGCAGTCGAATACCCTCAGCTTGCAACCAGCAGGTGTTGCGTTTCCGCCCTGTACTGACAGATGAGGCAGAGAAGGTATTGCCACACATTCGTCTTGGTGGTGCGCTGAAAGATTTGAAACTCCCCATCCCCGGAACAGAGCCAAGAGCATTTGTCGTGGTTTGTTCAACCATTCCGGAGGTGCGCTATGTCGATATCGACCTCGGCATTGCTGCCCAGACTATGCTGCTGAAAGCGGTAGAGATTGGTCTGAACGGTATCTGCATTGCTGCCTTCAACCGTGAGGCTGTGCGCGAAGCACTCGACCTGCCCTACGAGCCAATACTTATCATCGCAATAGGCAAGGGAGCCGAGAAGATTGAGATTGCCCCTATCGGAGCAGATGGAGGCAGGGACTACTATCGTAAGAACGGAGTACACTATGTGCCCAAAGTAATAGAGGAAGATCTGATTATTAAACCCCACAACAAATAGTGCAGAAAAATGATTAAAGGAGCTATTTTTGATATGGATGGTGTGTTGGTAGATAATCTCGATGCACACATCGCAGCATTTACCGAGTTCTGCCGTCGTCACAATACAGAACTCACACCTGCCGATATTGACAAACTCTTCGGTCAGGGCAACGACACAATTATCCCCGCTATCCTCCCCGCCGAGGTAATTGAGGAGATGGGTATCGACGCACTCGCAGCCGAGAAGGAGGCTATCTATCGTGAACTGTATGCTGCCACCATTGAGCCTGTGGCGGGTTTGCAGGAGTATTTGGCAGAACTGACCGCTACCGGTGTGCGTTGTGCGGTTGGCTCGTCAGGCCCTAAGGAGAATGTTGATTTTGTGCTGAGCGCACTCGACATTGAAAAATACTTCGACGTGAAGGTAAATGGCGATATGGTGACTCGTCGCAAACCCGACCCCGAGATTTTCCAGACCGCAACCCGTATGCTTGGCTATCAGCCTGAGGAGTGTGTGGTGTTTGAGGACTCTCTCTCGGGTATCGCATCTGCACACGCGGCAGAGAACAAGGTGATTGGTGTAGCCACTACCCTCTCGCCCGATAAAATCACTGCAAATACCAAAACCGACCTTATCATCAAGGACTTCACCGAACTCACTGCCGAGCAGACACTCGCCCTCGGCAAATAGCAATACACCCACAGATTGTTCATAATTAAAGGGCTTGCGAATCTTCTTATTCGCAAGCCCTTTAATTATTCCCAATTTTGAAACTATTTAAGTACGATTGTATAGTTGTCCTGATATTGTATATAGTTCCAATGCATATTGCGATATACCCCGTTTTTAGGCTCAAAGAGATAGGGAACAAGTGTCGAGTCTGAGGTGTTCAGTCGTACTCCGAGTTCTCCGCCTCCCGTGAGCATAGCCTCAGCAAAGAGCATAACAGCATCGTAGCCTCGATAAGAGTAGAGTGTAGGCAGATTGCTATATGCCTTAATATAGGCCTTGTCGAACTGCTTTACACGCTCACTTGTCGGGTCAACAAAGTAAGAGGCCACAAGCGAAGCGTTGAGCTTGAAGAAGAGGTTTCTATCGAGTGCCTCATAGCCTGTCCAGCGCGAGCTACCAACCACACGGATATCTCCTGTGGGGATAGAGCGTGCCACACGGTTGTTCTGAATAGAGCTGAGAGCCGCCAAAACCAGATCGACATCCATCTCTCTGCGTGGCAAAACGACAAACATATTCTCCACATCGGAAGCAAAATATAGCGAGTCGAGGTCGTGCAAGAGTTCCTTATTGTAGGTAAAGGTGCGATAGGATTTACCCTCTGCAAGTTGTTTCATCTCGTTCTCAAAATCGGTGTCGGTCTGACCGGAGGTTATAAAGACAATGTTCTTATCCTCAGTAAAGAGTTCTGCAATACCGTTACTCTTCTGCTCCGCATCGGGCGAGAGCTGGAAAAGACAGGGCGACTCGGCACTCTCAACAGCCGCCAGAGGCGACACTACGGGAGTTCTACTGCTCTGAACATACTCCAACACAGGATTTATATTACGCTCATAGACCGGTCCAACCACCAGATTGCTCTCACGGAAAGCCTCACTCTCCACAATCTCGGCAACTCGGAGCGAGTCATCACGAGTGTCAAAGAGGTTGAGCGATGCAGAATATCCCTCGCCTTTCAGTCTGTCGAGGGCAAGCAGTGCACCCTGATAGAACTCGACAAAGATATTACGCACCGCACCAGTGGCATTGGTCAACGGGAGCAACATAGAGATTCTAATACGACCACCCAAGTCTGACACCTCCAAGCCATCGGCCATATCGGGCTCCATACCCCACATCGGGTCACCATAGCCCTCCTCACCGGGTTGTGGCAGGTCGGCAGGATCCTCATCAAGCACCACCACAGCCTCCTCGGCCTCACTTGTGGCAGGCACAGTACTCTTGTCGGAGGGGATGCGGATAATCATACCCACCTTCAGCCCCGCAGCAAGGTCGTTGTTGTCAGTAATTGCACTCTCGCTGACACCAAAACGACGACTCAGCGAGAAGATAGTCTCGCCAAGCACTACATTGTGGTAGATGTAGTCGTCAGAGTGCTGATTCATCGTGCGGGCATAGTCGGCAATCTGCTCATCAATCTCGGAGAACGAAGCCCCACCCTTCTCGGCATTGCGGATGCTGAGCACCTGACCAATGGCAAGATGCGAAGGGTCAAGACCGGGGTTGTCCGCCACCAAAGCATCGACCGACATAGAGTAACTACGCGCAATCGAGTAGGTGGTCTCACCCTGCTTGACAATGTGGTCGGTAAACTGACGGGCACGCTTGCGCGCCGACATCTTCTCCTCAGGCAGATCTCGGCAGGGGATCTTGATTGTTTCACCCGTGCGCAACATATCCACTCGGGGGTTACTCTCGCGAATATCCTGCTCCGTAACGCCATATTGGCGCGACAGGGAGTAGTAGGTATCACCCGCAGAGATGGTATAGATATAGTAGTTGCGACCATCGACCGCAATCACCTTATCGTCGCTACTCTGAGCCGAGATAGTTGTGGTGCTTGCCACAACACCTGCCACGCTCAGGAGCAAACAAACTGCTATTTTTGCAAAAAACTTCATCTTAACTATTTGGTAGCAATCTCTCTGAGTCGGATCTCGGTAATCACTCGCTTGGTGTAGAGGGGGAAATCACCCTTCATCATCCAATCGTAGTAGCTCGGCTCCTTGCGGAATACCTCAGCCACCGACTGACCCTTATACTTGCCAAAGGCAAAGACCTCACAGCCATTGTCGTCCAGCATAATACGCCCTGCATAATCCACCGAACGGTCACGACAGCTATACTCGGACAAGAAGTTGATGTCGTTCTCCAAATCGGGATAACGGTCGAGCTGCGCCTCCAATACCTCGTAGGTTGCGAGGGTGTCTGCCGAGGCGGAGTGAGCATTCTCCAACTCCTTACCGCAGTAGAACATATAGGCCGCCGAGAGGGTGCGCTGCTCCTTCTTGTGGAAGATGGTCTGCACATCGACAAATTTTCGGTTCTTGAAATCCACCTCGACACCCGCTCTGAGGAACTCCTCTGCCAACATCGGGACATCAAACTTGTTGGAGTTAAAACCACCCAGATCGCAACCATCAATAAAAGCGTAGAGCGAGCGAGCAATCTGCTCAAAGCGTGGTGCATCCTTCACATCCTCGTCGGTGATGCCGTGTACAGCAGTAGCCTCAGGCGGAATGGGCATACCGGGATTGATACGCCTAACCTTCACATCCTTGTCACCGTTCGGATCCACCTTCACCACTGCAATCTCTACAATTCGGTCGTTTGTGACATCCACACCAGTTGTTTCAAGATCGAAAAAAACAATCGGTCTCTTTAAGTTTAGTTTCATTGAAATTTCGTAATTCTATATTAGCACCTTATCTTGTCCTCTTTGAGGGTGTTTTGCTACGGAGCAAAATACTCAAGGAAAACATTGTCTGCGCATTAGCCTTATTAAATTTTGCTATTCTTTGAGGCTATTTTTGCTTCGCAGTCGAGGAGCATAGTGGTACTATGTGACGACGACAAGAAGTAAAAAGAGCCCAAAGAGAGCAAAATTTACGCGTTAATCATCATCGGCATAAGCAACATCAGCGTCGAATAGGGCTGTTTGTCGTCATAAACGGGCTTGAAGACACCTGCACGCGACGAATCAGCCAACTCAACAACTACGCTCGGGGTCTCAATATTCGAAAGAATATCCACGAGGAAGGTCGATTTGAAACCAATGGTGATAGCGTCACCCTCGTAGCTGCAGCTGAGAGCCTCCTTCGCCGAGTAGGAGAAGTCGAGGTCCTGTGCAGTGAGGTTGATCATATTCGATGCAATGCTGAGTACAATCAGGTTGGTTGCCTGGTTCGAGCAGACAGCCACACGCTTGATAGCGTTGAGCAACTCCACGCGATCCACAATCACACGGTTGGGGTTTGCAGCAGGAATTACTGCGTTATAGTTGGGGTAGTTACCCTCAATCAGACGGCAGGTCAGAGTGCTGCCCGAGAAGGTAAATACAACATTCTTCTTGTCGAAGCATACCTTAACGGCATCCTCCTCTTTGAGGAGCAGGTTGCGGAGCAGGTTTGCGGGCTTCTTGGGGAGGATGAAAGAGGCGTTCTGATTAACACCTGCCTCATCTGCGGTAAACTTAACGAGCTTGTGAGCGTCAGTAGCCACAAAAGTCAGGCTCTCGCCTGCGAGATTAACATACACACCGTTCATTACGGGGCGCAGATCGTCGTCAGCAGTTGCGAAGAGGGTCTTGTTGATACCTGCCAGCAGGACATCCACATCCATCTCCACCTCGCACTTATCCTCAGCAGGCTCTGCGATGGGGGGATAACCCAAGCCCGAGGTACCGGGAATGGCGAGCGAACCGCTCTTCCAGCTGATGCGGATTTCCCAGCTCTCCTCGTTAGCCTCGATGGTCAGGGGCTGATCCGAGAACTCCTTGAGCGAGTCGAGCATAAGCTTCACGGGAGCAGCAATCACACCCTCGCGCTCTACGCTATCCACGGTGAGCGAACCAACCATAGTGGTCTCCAAGTCGGATGCGGTTACCTTCAAGGTGTCACCCTTCAACTCAAAGAGGAAATAATCCAAAATAGGCAGTGTATTCTTCGAACTAACCACCTTACCGGTTGCTGCCAGGAGCGACAACAACGACGAACTCGATACTACAAATTTCATAGGTCTTGTGTTTTATTATTTATTTAACGATTTTGTTCTCTTGTTTTATTGTTTGCAGCAGCAGAGAACAGCACAATCCTCATACCACAAACCACTTAAAATGTGCAACTTACCCCACACATACAGCATCTTTCGGTGCAGGAGGGACAGATTACACCACTTTAATCTTTCAAAGATACGTTATTAAATTCAAAATGCAAAATTGAAAATGCAAAATTAAGTAGCGAGGGATGGGTTAAAGGGAGATGAAAGAGCAAAGAGCAAAAGTGAAATGAGAGAGTGTAGGGCCAATAGGAATGATAGGAATTATAAGAGCAATAGGAAAGGTGAAATTAGGGAGATTAGGGAATTTAGGGAGCATAGGGACAATCCTTAAACTCCCATTACTCCTATTACTCCTATTATTCCTACCCGCCCTAACAAAAAAAATGAGAGTGGCATAAACCACTCTCACTATTAATTTTGGATTTACCTACTTCTTATTTGAAGAGGAGCTTACCTACAGTGTTCAGATAGTAACGCCAGTTGCTCCAAGTGTGGCCACCGTCGCTGATGAACATAGTGTGAGGCATATCAAGCTCGGTCAACATCTTGTCCATAACCTGAGTACCAGGATATGCGAAGTCATCGTCACCGCAACCTACCCAGTAGAGCTTGTAACCAGCCTTCTTGATACCCTGCAATGCAGCACGGTTCTCAGGAGTGTCGCTCATACCACAGCTCATGGGGCAAATGTAGTCGAACATATCGGGATAGAGACCGGTAACAGCGGTAGTGTGACCGCCACCCATCGACAGACCACCGACAGCGCGAGCCGACTTCTTAGCGATTACGCGGTAGTGACTCTCAATATAAGGAACGATATCCTCAGCCAACGACTTAACGTAAGCGTTGGGCTGCGACTGACCCTGCTTGTTAGCAATCTGCAAGGGCGAAGCAGCAGTCTGGTTAGCGTTACCGTTAGGCATAACAATCAGCATAGGCTCAGCAAGACCCTTCTCAATGAGGTTGTCCATAATCTGGCAAGCGCGACCCATGTTGCTCCATGCATCCTCGTCGCCACCACCACCGTGCAACAGATAGAGAACGGGATATTTCACCTTCTTATTCTTAGCATCGTCGTAGCCATAAGGAGTGTAAACATACATACGACGGTTCAGACCCAGAGTGGGGCTGTCATACCATACCTTAGTCAGGTTACCGCGCTGGTTAGCCTCGAAATAGTTCTCAGTGAACTCACCGGGAACGATAACGATGCTCAGGTAGCGGGTACCATCGCGCTGCTGCAGTACGTTTGCGGGGTCGTTAACCGAAACACCGTCAACAACAAAGTTGTAGGTGTAGAGCTCAGGAGCGGGCATATCAAGCGAATACTCCCAAACACCCTGGTCGTTGCGCTTCATCTCAACAGCACCGTTAGCCAAGAAACCGCCATTGAGCTGTACGCGAGTTGCGTAGGGAGCAGCCAGACGGAGAGTCAGCTTACCATCTTTCATCTCGGGCGATACGGCATTACGGATGCCTACGAAGTTACCCAACTCTTGTGCGCTAAGGCCCAGCGACAAAATCAGAGCCGAAGCAAGAACCAATAGTTTTTTCATAGTTAAATAAGTTTTAGTTAAAGGTTTTTTTACTTTTTGAAGTCTTTATATTTAATATGTGCTTCCAAATCCAAAGGGTCGACAAGTCATCCTGCCACCATTTCACCCACACAAGTCGATTTCCACTACTACAAATTTATAAATATGTTTTTTAAATCCAAGCAAAAAATTGTTCAATCTTCGCAACAGATGTAAAAAACAGACCAAAATCTGTCAATAATCCCCTCTGTTAGTCTTTTTCTACTCAGCAAAGTGTTTGTAGAAGGCTGCAATAGTCTCGATTCCTCGATAGAAATTATCCAAACCAAAGCTCTCGTTGGGCGAGTGGATAGCGTCGCACGACAGACCAAAACCAAGCAAAATCGACTTCATACCGAGTGCCTTCTCAAAGTGGCTCACGATAGGAATACTACCACCCGAGTAGAAAGGCAGAGGACGACGACCAAAGGTCTGCTCAACAGCCGAGGCTGCTGCCTGATATGCTTTCAGGTCGGTAGGCGAAACATAGGGAGCACCACCGTGGAGGAACTTGACATCGACCTTGACGGTGGGAGGTGCAATTGCACGGAAGTGAGCCTCGAAGAGTTCTGCAATCTTCTCGTAGTCCTGATGAGGAACAAGGCGCATCGAAATCTTAGCCGAAGCGGTCGAGGGGATAATAGTCTTGGTACCCTCGCCAATATAGCCACTCCACATACCGTTCACATCAAGAGTGGGGCGCACACCGGTACGCTCGGGGGTGGTATAGCCCTCTTCGCCAGCCAACTCCTCAACGCCAACACCCTTCATATAGTTCTCCTTCGAGAAAGGCGCTTTGTTGAACTCCTCGCGCTCCTCAGCCGAGAGTTCGCGCACATCGTCATAGAATCCGGGGATGGTAATATGACCCTTCTCATCAACAAGCGAAGCAATCATCTCAGCCAAAACATTTGCGGGATTAGCCACTGCACCGCCATAAAGACCCGAGTGCAGATCCTTGTCGGGACCCGTAACCTCAACCTGCATATAGGTCAGACCACGCAGACCGCAGGTGATAGAGGGGATATCCCAGGCAATCATACTTGTATCGGAGATGAGGATAACATCGCCTGCCACGAGCTCCTTATTCTCCTCGCACCACTTATAGAGGCTCTCGGAGCCAATCTCCTCCTCGCCTTCGAGCATAAATTTCACATTGCATGTGAGCGAGTCGGTAGCCACCAACGCCTCAAAAGCCTTTGCGTGCATAAAGAGCTGCCCCTTATCGTCATCAGCACCACGACCCCAAATACGGCCATCCTTAACCACAGGCTCGAAAGGCTCGGTATTCCACTGCTCAATAGGATCAACTGGCATCACATCGTAGTGACCATACACAACTACGGTAGGCTTTGCGGGATCAATAATCTTCTCAGCAAACACAACGGGATTGCCCTCGGTAGGCATAACCTCTGCTCGGTCAACACCTGCCTTCAGGAGGCTGTCGCGCAACCACTCTGCCGCAAGTACCATATCACCTTTGTGTAGTGAAGGCTGCGCACTGATCGAAGGGATACGCAAAAGTTCAAAAAGCTCGCTTAGGAAGCGATCCTTGTTCTGTTCAATATAATTCTTTACCATAAGTTACAGATATCTTTTATTTCGTTAATAATTCCTTGTGCCATTTTATTTGCATCCTCGAGGGTGTGCGCCTCGCTGTAGATGCGGATGATAGGCTCGGTGTTCGACTTGCGAAGATGCACCCAGCCATCCTCAAAATCTACCTTCACACCATCAATATCGGTGACATTGTAGTCTGTGTAGCGGTTGAGAATCTCCCACAATACCTTGTCAACATCAATCTCAGGAGTGAGTTCAATTTTATTTTTAGAGATATAGTACTCAGGATACTCGGCTCTGAGTTCCGACATCTTCTTACCACTCTTAGCCAGATGGGTCAGAAGAAGTGCCACGCCTACCAGAGCATCACGACCATAGTGCGATGCGGGATAGATAACTCCGCCATTACCCTCGCCTCCAATCACAGCACCCGTAGCCTTCATCTTGGTAACCACATTCACCTCGCCAACAGCAGCAGCCTCATAGCTGCCACCACGAGCAACGGTAACATCCCTCAGCGCACGCGACGAGCTAAGGTTAGACACCGTTGAGCCGGGGGTGTGACTCAGCACATAGTCGGCAACCGCAACAAGGGTGTATTCCTCGCCAAACATCTCACCTGTCTCCTGCACAAGTGCCAGACGATCGACATCAGGATCAACCACAACGCCCAGATCGGCACCCTCTGCATGCACCACCTCGCTAATCTCGGTGAGATTCTCGGGGATAGGCTCAGGATTGTGTGCAAACTGACCGGTAGGCTCACAGTTGATCTTCACAACTTCAACACCCATACGCTCCAGCAAGCGAGGAATAACAACACCGCCTACCGAATTGACAGCATCTACCACCACCTTGAAGCCCGCCTTGTGCACCGCCTCAACATCTACCAAATCGAGTGCCAGAACCTTGTCTATATGCTCATCGTTGAAGTCGGAACACTCCTCCACCACGCCAATCTCATCAATCGGGGCGTAGGTAAGGTCGTTGCTCTCGGCAAGTGCCAACACACGCTTACCCTCGGCATCGCTCAGAAATTCGCCTGCCGAGCCGAGGAGTTTGAGTGCATTCCACTGCTTGGGGTTGTGGCTGGCAGTGAGGATGATACCGCCATCGGCTCCCTTTGCCACAACAGCCACCTCCACACCGGGAGTGGTGCAAAGACCAACATTGATAACATCAACGCCACAGCCGAGCAGAGTACCAACAACCAGATTCTCCACCATCTCACCCGAAAGGCGTGCATCTCTGCCCACAACAACGCGCAGACGCTTGCCGGGGTTGTACTCTGCCAGAAGTTTGGCAAATGCGGTGGTAAACTTAACGGTATCGATGGGGGTCAGATTATCGCCCACACCACCTCCAATGGTGCCACGAATACCGGAAATAGATTTAATAAGTGTCATATTATATCTCTGTCTAAGTTTTGTCAAATAGTTTGTAAATATAGATTTTTTCTTTAATTTTAACAAAAATTTTCAAACTATTTACCACTATGAGAGTAATTGAATCTTCGGAACTTATAATTAATGAAGATGGCTCGATATTCCACCTTCACCTCTTGCCCGAGCAGTTGGCTGACATCGTCATACTTGTTGGCGACCCAGGTCGCGTAGAGATGGTAGCCTCCTATTTTGAGAATGTAGAGTGCTGCGTGGAGAGCCGTGAGTTCCGCACAGTGACAGGTACATATAAGGGCTGCCGTATGAGCGTCATCTCGACCGGTATCGGCACGGATAATATAGACATTGTGATGACTGAACTGGATGCTCTTGCCAATATCGACTTCGCAACCCGCACCGTAAAGCCTGAACACCGCACACTCACCGTACTCCGCCTCGGCACCTCAGGCGCACTGCAACCCGATATCGAGATTGGCGAACCCGTCTTTGCACGCTCCTCGGTTGGCTTTGACGGCCTGCTCAACTACTACGCCGGCCGTAACGATGTGTGCGACTTGGAGATTGAGAAGGCATTTGTGGAACATACGGGATGGAATCCCCAACTCCCCGCGCCCTATTTTATCGATGCCTCGACCAAACTCTGGGAACACTTCCGCGACTATACTACTGAGGGTATCACCATTGCCGCCCCCGGCTTCTACGGTCCACAGGGTCGTTGGGTGCGCTGCCAGCCCGCAGATCCTAAGCTGAACGAGAAGATCGAGGCATTCCGATATGAGGGCCGCCGCATCACCAACTACGAGATGGAGTCCTCAGCACTCGCAGGTCTGGCAGCACTTATGGGCCACCGAGGTGGCACAATCTGCTGCATCATCGCCCAGCGCATCAACAAGAACGCCAACACCGACTATAAACCCTTTGTGCGTCAGATGATTGAGATGGCCCTCGACCGCCTGGCAGAGTTCTAGGGTTGAATAAGGAGAATTAGAGAACGATGGAGAGTAACAAACCAATGTTTATTGACGACTACCCTATTGTGGCGTTGTTTCGTCAATTCCCCGAACTGAATATTCGCCAAGTTGCTAAAAGTATGGGCATAAACGAAAGCCTTATGAACCACTATGCTAATGGACATAAACACCCAAGCCCCGAACGCAAACAGGAGATTGAGGAGTTTATCCACCAACTCGGCCAACGCCTCCAAGAGGTCAAACTGTAACTAAACAATATACCTTTATAAATAGTGGGTACGAGTTCTTCGTACCCACTGTTTTTTTTCTACACCGCACCCCTTCTCAAAAATAACCCCACTACCCACACACTCATGGGTACGAAAAATCGTACCCATGAAGCCATAAAGCAAACTACACACCAAAAAAAGGAAACAAGCACCCTCCCCATACTCGCGGGTACGAAAAATCGTACCCGTGTAGCCATTGAGAGTAACACACACTCCAAGAAAAGAACAAACACCACCCATCCATATTCACGGGTATGAAAAATCGTACCCGTGTAGCCATTGGTAACAACCCAAACTCAGCAAAAGGAAACAAGCACCCTCCCCATACTCACGGGTACGAAAAATCGTACCCATGAAACCATTAAGCAAACCACTCATCCCAGAAGAAGACAAGCTGCCCTCTCATATTCACGGGTAGCAAAATCACTACCCGCGCACACTTTGGCTGAGAGAACAGAGAAATTAGCATTTATCTATTTTTAGGTAACAGATATTTTTGAGTTTGTGATAAATATTCTACCTTTGCAGTTGAATTGCGGAATACGCAATTTTATTTGATAGCATTTAGGCTATTGTTTTTGTCAAGTAAAACGACCAAATTATTACTACAAACGAAACAATAGGCACATTAAATGCTCACGCCCTTATGGCGTGGGTGTGCTTATGTTTGTATGGGTGCTTGGTCGTACCTTCTTGACAGTAAGCATTACCCACGTTTCTTTTTTTGAATTAAACGGTTGCTATCTAACAGCAATGACATTGTTTAATTTAAATACCAAAGACAGATGAAAAGACTATTTAGATTCGTATGTATTGCAGTTGCTGCAATTACTGTTATCTCATGCTCAAAAGACAAAAATGATGAGGGTATAAGCAACCTTCTTGTAGGAGCTTGGGAGAGTACTCATTATTACGATAGTGAGTATGGTAAAATGATTGAAATTGAAGATGAAGCTGACATTGTTGTTGTAAAATTCTTCAATGGAGGTACTTTCTATATTGAGAATACATATTTAGGTGATTATTACGGCACATACAACTTAGATGGTCGTACGATTACCACCGACATAGAGGACTTTGTAGAAGATGTTGACATTAGTTTCTATGTTTGGGGTGTCAACTCTGATTCTGCATACCTTACTGTTAAGATTAATGGAGAGTTGCTTGAAGACGTAATGTTTAATAAAAAGTGGTAATCGCAAAAACGCTAATATTTATTGTCCAATGGGTTTGATTTACCTATATTGGATTCTGGTGACTAACATATCAAAAATCTAAGGTTTTGTCTACCTTGATTTCTTCTTACGAACAAACAGACAACTGTGCACGACCGAGGTTACTCGGTCGTTTTTTTTATTTAGTGGTCTTTATAAAAAATTGTATTTCGCCAACTTATAACCCTAGCTACATCAACTACTAAAATCCCAAAAAAAATCAGCTCAAAGCCACCAATCAGATATCCGCAGGGGCTTTGGCGGTGGGGATGAAGTTGGTGTCGTAGCGGTAGAGTTCGGAACCGCCATAGGTGCGCAGGGCGTCGTAGAATTTACTATCGTGCCTATCTCGCAATCCTCTATCACAATCTTCTCGCCCACCCCATATTTCGGTCGGTGATTCATCTTCTCCAATAGCGCAAGTTGCTCAGCCACCCAACTCTGTTGCCACTCAGCCGATGCATCTCTCAGCGCAAGACGATACCAGAGCATAGCGGTATAGGGGTCGCACTCAACACCCACCCCAATCTCGTGGCAATATGCAAGATATGACGCAGCACTCCTATCCACCGAGTAGTAACTCACAGCACTACACCACAGATGATGCAACAACTCAGGGACTCCCTTACGCTCCCTGATGGCAGTCAGAATCTCGTTTACCTCCACGCCTTATTCTAAAAATATGCCCGAGCGACAGACTCACTCGGGCAATACATAATATTAATTATCAATCGCTTACTCAAATAGTGCCTCTACCTTCTCAATTACCTCGCCATCGGTTGCAGTAACGGGGAAGACAACAGACGGTTTGAGATAGAAAATCTCGTGATCGGCCTTAAACTTACGCTCGCCACCGCCTGTAATGTTTAGCATAACAACCTTATCGCGCTCTACTCTACCCTCAGCAACAGCCTTCTGCAACGAGGCAACAGCCACAGCAGCTGCGGGGTGGATATCGATACCCTCAACCTCCTCAAAGAGGCGTGCAGCCTTGCGCAGATTGGGGTTGGTCACCACAAACATCTCGCCATCGGTATCCTTCATCGCATCGTACAGACCGCCGATAATACCGTATGGAGGTCGGCGATTCGAGAGCACCTTTGCATCGATAATTCCCGCATCGCGACGAGCCTTACTCTCCTCATACGGCAACATATGGCGCGAGTCGGCCCTCCACGCATCGTACATCGGCACAAAGGGGGCGTTCTGCGACACCATAAGTTTGCACTTGTGGTCGCCAAAACGACCATCCTCAATCAGTCGGAGATTCATCTCCCACGCGGCAATAGCACCAGTACCGCTACCCACAGCCTGGAAATAGTAGTCGGGAATACGGCCAATGGTGGTCGCTGCCGAGAGCATAGTGGTACCCATACCGTCGCGACGTGCCACATTTTTAGCACCGCCCTCAGCCACAAATCTCTTCGACTTGGTCGCCATATTGCTCAGTCGGATAGCATCGAAATAGTCCGAGCCGTGCTCCGAACAGATAAGTTTCACGCAGTCGTTAAGCGGCGCATCAAACCACAAAGCACTCAGACAATCCTCCGGCACACAGAGCAATAGAGGAATATTATTATCCGAGCAGACCTTGGCAAATGCTCTGGCGGTATTGCCTGCCGACGCTACAACAAGCACCTGACCACACTCGGCATCAAATCTGCCACACACCGAGTAGGCCTCGGTCTCCTTAAACGAGCAGGTCTTCATCCCAGCACCCTTCTCAGGCCAATAGCCATTGAAGGTGATATAGAGATTCTCCAGACCCAGCACCTTAGCCAAGCCCTCACTCTTGTAGGTAACGGGAGCAGCCGAGCCTTTGAGTGTGTGGTTAACGGGCAACCAATCTGCAAACTTATACAGACCCATCTCGTCACCACCCACAGTGAGTTGCTTCTTCGCATACTGCGCTCTCACCAACGAGGGGCTCTTACTCTGACGATCGTCAAGCACCCAGCCCTCGTCATCAAACTCTCTGCCTGTTGCCACACATACCAACTTATATTGTGTAGCCTCAAATTCTTTGTTCATTATTCTTTTGGGTTATCTCTGTTAGGACATACGGTCCCTGTAATCTTCAAATCCGAACTTGCGCACCATCTCCAACTCACCGTTAGTGTGCAGAATAGCAATCGAGGGGTGGGTCACACCATTAAACATTGTGGTCTTGACCATAGTATAGTGAATCATATCCTCGAATATCACTCTATCGCCCACCTTAGGCTCCTCCTCGAAGACCCAATCACCATAGAAGTCACCCGCCAGGCAGCTATTGCCACCCAAACGCCAACCCTGCTCACCCTCCTCAGCATCGCGAGCGCCCACAATAGCGGGCTTATAGGGC
This sequence comes from Tidjanibacter sp., assembly GCA_017631375.1. Lineage (GTDB taxonomy): Bacteria > Bacteroidota > Bacteroidia > Bacteroidales > Rikenellaceae > Tidjanibacter. The sequence continues at coordinate 24,798 of JAGBTK010000074.1, forward strand.
ATCTCCAGGCAGTCGGGCATGTGACAAGCGAACGACACATTAAGCATAGCCGTAGGCTGTCCACCGTGGCACACCACATCCTCAACCGTAGCCACAAGCTCACCCGTACGCCAAGTGAAGGCACTACCGGGCTCAAGAATCACTCTCAGGTGAGGATGGCGCTCCATGAAGCCGCGAAGTATCTCAATCAGCTCCTGCTCGTCATATTCGGCATGGGTCATCAGGTGACCACCCCCCATATTAAACCACTTCACCTTATCAATCAAGTGGCCGAAACGCTCCTCCACAGCCTCCAGAGTACGACGCAGATCATCGGGACGCGACTCGCAAAGGGAGTGGAAGTGCAAGCCTTCAATACCCTCCGGCAACTCCTGCAACTCACTCGCAGGTACACCCAGACGGCTTGTGGGGCTGGCAGGATTGTACAAATCGGTCTCAACAGTGGAGTACTCGGGGTTGATACGCAAACCGCAAGAGATACCGTTAAGTATCGCCCTACCCCCGAAACGCTCGAACTGACCAACGGAGTTAAAGGTGATAAAGTCGCTCAGGCTCATCAGCTCATCAAACTCCTCCTCGGTATAGACAGGGGCGTAGGTGTGCGACCTTGCGCCATACTTCTCATATACCAAGCGAGCCTCTGCAAGCGAACTTGCAGTAGCACCGTCGGAGTGCTGAGCCAATATAGGGAATATGCTCCACATAGCCGAAGCTTTCAGAGCCACGATAATCTCCACACCCGCCTCCTTGCGGACACGGTCAATCAGAGCAAGGTTTTCGAGCAACTTGCTCTCCTGCAACACATAGCAGGGCGATGGGATACGGCTAAGAGCCGCACCCAACGCTGCAAATTCTTTATCTTTCAGAGTATGCACTCTCTCCTACAATTCAAGATTGATATCGTGGAGTTCCACCCAAGGCAGACCCTGCTCACCCAACTCAGCCAAGAAGGGATCGGGATCGAACTCCTCTACATTGTGTACACCGGGCTTACGCCAATAACCCTTGGCAAACATAGCCGCACCAAGCGCAGCAGGCACACCGGTGGTGTAACTTACGGCCTGAGTACCGGTCTCCTTGAAGGCCTCCTCGTGGTCGCAGTTGTTATAGATATAATAGGTATGCTCCTCACCGTTCTTTACGCCACGGATACGGCAACCGATAGAGGTCTGGCCTGTATAGTTGGCACCAAGGCTCTTGGGATCGGGCAATACAGCCTTCAAGAACTGGATAGGCACAATCTCCACACCATTATAAATAATGGGGTCGATACGAGCCATACCGATATTCTGAATCACACGAAGGTGAGTGAGGTACTCCTGACCGAAGGTCATCCAGAAACGAGCACGCTTGATGGTGGGGAAGTTAAGCACAAGGCTCTCCAACTCCTCGTGGTAGATGAGGTAGGACTCACGCTCGCCAATGCCGGGATAGGTCAGAGGCTGGTGAATCTCGTGGGGCTTGGTAACAATCCACTTACCATCCTCCCAATACTTACCGTTCTGGGTCACCTCGCGGATGTTAATCTCGGGGTTGAAGTTGGTAGCAAACGCCATACCGTGGTTACCGGCGTTGCAGTCAACAATGTCGAGGTAGTGAATCTCGTCGAAGTGGTGCTTTGCAGCGTGGGCCACGAAGATTGCCGACACACCGGGATCGAAACCACAACCGAGAATAGCGGTCAGACCAGCCTTCTCGAAACGCTCACGGTAAGCCCACTGCCACGAATACTCAAAGTGAGCCTCATCCTTAGGCTCG
>JAGBTK010000075.1 GCA_017631375.1 Tidjanibacter sp.
CACAGGACTTATAGCCAGACGTTATGCCAAGGCTCTGATGGCCTATGCTACCGAGCGTGGTCAGACGGAACTGCTTTATAGGCAGATGGGCTCTCTTGCAGGGAGCTTCGAGGCGTTGCCTGCTCTTCGCACCACGTTGGTCAGCCCCGTGGTTAGTCGTGAGGAGAAGATGTCGCTTGTGTGTGCCGCGGTGGGTGCTGAGCCTGCCGAGAGTTTCCGTGATTTCGTGAGGCTTGTTTTGGATAACCGCCGCGAGGCATATCTCCGCACAATGGCGTTGGAGTATATGTCGCTCTACCGTAAGAGTAACAATATCAGCGTGGTACATCTGACTTCGGCTACCGAGTTGGACAAGGAGGTTACCGACAGGATTGCCGCGAGTGTTGTTGCTAAGACTCAGGGTGCGGTCGAGCTAGACTGCCGCATCGACCCCTCTCTTGGAGGTGGTTTCATATTCCGCATTGACGATAAGCAGCTGGATGCCTCGGTTAGGGGTGCTCTGGAGCGTATCGCCAAGGCATTTAAACAAACAAGTGTATCAACCCTTTAATTAGAAGGTTAATAGATTATTATGGCCGATAAGATAAAAGCGAGTGAGGTATCCGATATTCTGAGGATGCAGCTCGAGAAAATAGACACCAACCTGCGTTTCGATGAGGTGGGCACCGTGCTTGAAGTTAGCGACGGTGTAGCCCGCATCTACGGCTTGCGCAACGCTGAGGCGGGCGAGTTGCTCGAATTTGAGAGCGGAATGATGGGTGTGGTGATGAACCTTGAAGAGGACAACGTAGGTACTGTGCTCCTCGGTCCCACCGACCAGGTTAAGGAGGGCTTTACCGTTAAGCGTACCGGTCGTATCGCCTCTATCAATGTGGGTGAGGGTATGCTTGGTCGTGTTATCAACCCTCTGGGTCAGCCTCTGGATGGTATGGGTGAGATTATGGGTGAGACCTGCCAGATGCCCTTGGAGCGTAAGGCGCCGGGTGTTATCTTCCGTCAGCCCGTAAACCAGCCTTTGCAGACCGGCTTTAAGGCTATCGACGCGATGATTCCTATCGGTCGTGGTCAGCGTGAGTTGATTATTGGTGACCGCCAGACAGGTAAGACAGCAATTGCTATCGACACCATCCTCAACCAGCGCGAGGCATACGAGAAGGGTGAGCCCGTTTACTGTATCTATGTTGCTGTGGGTCAGAAGGGTTCGACTGTTGCTGCTATTGTAAATACACTGCGCGAGAAGGGTGCTATGGATTATACCGTAGTTGTTTCGGCAACCGCTGCCGACCCCGCTGCGCTTCAATATTTTGCACCCTTTGCAGGTGCTGCCATCGGTGAGTACTTCCGCGATACCGGTCGCCACGCCTTGGTGGTCTATGATGACCTCTCGAAGCAGGCGGTTGCCTATCGTGAGGTGTCGCTGATTCTGCGTCGCCCCAGTGGTCGTGAGGCATACCCCGGCGATATCTTCTACTTGCACTCGCGTCTTTTGGAGCGTGCAGCGAAGATTATCAACAACACCTCGGTTGCCGAGCAGATGAACGACCTCCCCGACAGTCTCAAAGGTAAGGTTAAGGGTGGTGGCTCGCTCACCGCGCTCCCCATCATCGAGACTCAGGCAGGTGACGTGTCGGCATATATCCCGACCAACGTTATTTCGATTACCGATGGTCAGATCTTCCTCGAGAACGACCTCTTCAACCAGGGTGTCCGCCCCGCAATTAATGTCGGTATCTCGGTATCGCGTGTGGGTGGTAGCGCACAGATTAAGTCTATGAAGAAGGTGGCAGGTTCGTTGAAGATGGATCAGGCTCAGTACGCTGAGTTGGAGGCCTTTACCAAGTTTGGTGGCGATCTGGACCCCGTAACTGCCTTCACCATCGACAAGGGTCAGAAGAATACCCAGCTGCTTGTGCAGGCTCAGTATGCACCTATGCCCGTTGAGCAGCAGATTGCTGTCCTCTACTGCGGCGTGAACGGTCTGCTCCGCGAGGTACCCGTTGATAAGGTACGCGACTTCGAGAAGGCCTTTGTACAGTATCTCCTTGCTAACCATCGCGAGGATGTGCTGGAGCCCCTGCGTGCAGGCAAACTCGACGAGGGTATCACCTCTCTTATCGAGAAGAGCGCGGCTGAGGTAGCGGCAATGTTTAAGTAATTTTTACAGTTTGCTTATTTGTGGAGCCTAACCCGCTGAGGTATAGGGTCTCCGAAATATATAAAGTGAAAAGAAATGGCTTCGTTGAAGGAGATTAAAGAACGTATCAACTCTGTCAGCAGCACCCGAAAAATCACTTCGGCAATGAAGATGGTGTCGGCTGCGAAGTTGCACAAGTCCCAAGCCGCAATTGTCGGTATGGGGCCCTACTCGCGTGCGCTCTCGCAGGTGATGGAGGGGTTGCTCGCAGGGGCTACGCTCGACTTCCCGCTCACCGCTCACCGCGAGGCGAAGCGTGTGGCGATTGTTGCCTTTTCCTCCGATAGCTCGCTCTGCGGTGCGTTCAACACCAATGTTGCGCGACTGCTCTCCGAGCGTGTGGCTGAGTACCGCCACCTCCCCGCCGAGTCGGTGGAGGTATATACCGTCGGCAAGAAGGTCTTCGAGGCGGCTGGCAAGGCGGGCTATAATGTAGTCAAGAACTTCGAGGGCCTCGCTGCCAAACCCGACTACGATGTGATGGCTACTCTGGCACAGCAATTTATGGATCGCTTTGTGGAGGGCACACTCGACAGGGTAGAGGTTGTCTATCACCGCTTTAAGAGTGCCGGCTCTCAGGTGCTTACCCATAGCGAACTCCTTCCTCTCGAACTTCCTCAGGCTGAGGAGTCGGGCTTGGGCACAGACTATATCCTGGAGCCCTCGCGCGAGGAACTGCTCGCAACACTCCTGCCCAAGAGCGTTAAACTACAACTCTATACCGCACTGCTCGACAGCTCGGCTTCGGAGCACGCTGCTCGTGTGATTGCTATGCAGATGGCAACCGAGAATGCCGACGAGTTGCTTGGCGAGTTGACCGTTGAGTACAACAAGTCGCGTCAGCAGGCGATTACTAATGAGCTTCTTGACATAGTCGGTGGCTCAATGAACTAAAATAAAAAGCTATCTGGCTTGTAAATTTTGCACTTCCCTTGTGAGTCAAATGCTCATTTACTTTAAGTAAACTGCGCTTTGCCTCCCTTCGCGAAGCACAAAATTTCCTAAGCCATATAACTTTTTGTAATTCAAAATAGATAAAAACTGAGAGTAGTATCGAACTACTCTCAGTTTTGTTTTGTTAGGGAGGGTAGGAGTAATAGGAATTATAGGAACTATGGGAATTTTGTGAGTTTAAGGATTATCCCATTATTCCCATAATTCTCATTACCCCCATTACCCCCATTACCCCCATTACCCCCATCTTTCCTCTTAACCTTCCTCAAACAAACAGCCGAGTTGGCTGATACCAACTCGGCTGTTTTCTATTTTCACCTATTCTGTATTATTCCTCTACAAGTCTATTTGTCTGGCTATCGGGGAAGATAACCCAGGGGGTAAATCTCTTTGCCTCCTCAAAATCGACGCGGGCGTAGGACATAATGATCACCAAGTCATCCACATTGATAAGTCTTGCTGCTGCGCCGTTGAGAGCGATGATGCCGCTATCTCTTTCGCCCTTGATAACATAGGTTTCCAGGCGCGCGCCATTGGTGATATCAACCACCTGCACCTTCTCGCCCGAAATCAGATTGGCAGCCTCCATCAGAGCCTCGTCGATAGTGATGCTACCCACATAGTTGAGGTTCGCCTGCGTAACGCGCACGCGATGAATTTTCGATTTAAGTACCTCTATTGTCATACCTTGATATTGTCAATCAGGCGCACCGAACCACACTGTACAGCGATGCAACCCTGTGTGTTACAATCATTTGTCCACTCCGCTACGCTCTGCATCGAGAGGGCATCGACCACCTCGAAGTAGATGCATTTGAGCAGCGGGTTTTTGTTAATCTCCTCCTCAACCCAAGCGACCATCTCGGTAGGCGAAGCGAACTCGGCCTTGCGCTCCACAGCTGCGCGCAGTGTGGCGTAGATGTGGGGTGCGGCGGCTCTGTGAGCCTCATCGAGCAGGGTGTTGCGCGAGGAGAGGGCAAGACCATCGGTATCTCTCACAATGGGGCACTCGACAATCTCCACGGGGCTACCCATCTGGCGCACAAGTTCCTTGATCACAGCGATCTGCTGGAAGTCCTTCTCGCCAAAGTATGCCTTGTGGGGCTCTACGAAGTCGAAGAGTTTGCTCACCACCTGACCCACGCCGTTGAAGTGACCGGGGCGCGAGGCACCCTCCATCACCTTATCCACCATACCGAAGTCGAACTCGCGGGTATCGGGGGTGGGATAGACCTCCTCTACCGAGGGTGCGAACACATAGTCGGGGCCGATGGGGCTGAGCAACTCCAAATCTGCCGGGAGTGTGCGGGGATATGCGGCAAGGTCGCCCTTGTCGTTAAACTGGGTAGGGTTTACAAAGATGCTCACCACCACAACTCCGCACTCCTTGCGTGCTCTCTCAACGAGCGAGAGGTGGCCTGCGTGGAGTGCTCCCATAGTGGGAACAAATCCTATCTGCTCGCCCTTGTGGGTGGCGAGTGCCGAGCGAAGGTCGGCAACGGTATATATTACTTTCATCACTTTTTTCGTTATTCACCAAAAGGTGTGGCAAAGTTAGGAATAAATATAAAACACGGGCCAATAATTCGCAATAATTTTATACTTTTGTACCTAATAGAACCTATCCATTTAAAAGTATGAAAAATTTACTCTATTTTACACTTATGTCCATATTTGCAGTAGCAACTTTTACTTCGTGTTCGAGCGATAAAAGCAACGCAGAGGAGTTCGATTGGGTAATCGACAAGTTTGACGATGTTAAAATCATCCGCTATCAGGTACCCGGTTTTGCTGAACTTCCCTTGCAGCAGAAACAACTCATCTACTACCTCTCCGAGGCAGCACTCTGCGGTCGCGATATTATGTTCGACCAGAATTTTAAATACAACCTTGCAATTCGTAGAACTTTGGAGGGTGTATATAACAACCACAAGGGCGAGCGCGAGAGTGCCGAGTGGCTGGCATTTGAGAAGTACCTCAAAAAGGTGTGGTTTGCCAACGGTATCCACCACCACTACTCGGGCGACAAGTTCACCCCCGAGTTCTCGCAGGAGTATTTTTTCCAGTTGGTGAAGGGTGTTCCTGCTGACAAATTGCCCAGCGAGCTTGGCAGTGTTGAGGAGTTGCTCTCGACCCTCACCCCCATCATCTTCGACCCCACACTCTATGCAGTGAAGATTAACCAGAAGGAGGGCGAGGATCTGCTCCAAACTTCGGCTATGAACTACTACGAGGGTCTTACTCAGGCTGAGG
>JAGBTK010000076.1 GCA_017631375.1 Tidjanibacter sp.
AAGCGCGTATATCCTGCTGTGAATATTATCGCTTCGGGTACTCGTCGTGAGGATCTGTTGGTAAGCAAGGAGGTGCTTCAGAAGACCTGGATTCTGCGTCGCTACCTCTCCGATATGACTCCCAACGAGGCTATGGAGGATATGACACGCCATATGGCAAGCGCAGTGACCAATGAGGAACTGCTCGTTACAATGAATAAGTAATTTTTAACGTTAACCTAAATATGAAAATGAAGAAATTTATTTTAACCGCATTGCTCTTGGCTTCGTTGCTGAGAGTTGATATGCTCTTTGCTTGGGGCGGTAAGGGTCACGATGTTGTTGCCTATATCGCTGAGCAGCACCTCACATCGCGTGCTCGTAAGGCTGTTAGTGAGATTCTTGATGGTAAATCGATGGTCTATTATGCATCGTGGATGGATAATATCCAGAACTCGCCCGATTGGGAGGGTGGCTACGATAAGACCAAAACCTGGCACTATATCAATGTTGACGCGGGCAAGACCCTCGAGACTATGGAGCGCGAGCCTAAGGGCGATGTGCTGACCGCTACCGAGGCTTCGATTGCAGCACTCCGCTCGGGTAACCTATCAGATAGTTTGAAGGCAGATCATCTGAAGATGCTTATCCATATGATTGGCGATATGCATTGCCCGATGCACGCCGGTCGTAAAACCGATCTGGGTGGTAATCAGTTTGATGTTAAATGGTTTGGCCAGGCTACCAATCTCCACTCTGTGTGGGATAGCAAGTTTATCGAGTCCTACCGCACCTGGAGCCACACCGAGTGGCAGGTGCAGCTCGACCGCGTGAGCCGCAAGGAGCAGAAGGCTATTATGGCCGGCACTCCTCTGGATTGGACTCTCGAAACCGTCGATATCAGCAAGGCAATCTATGCCGGTACGGTTGAAGGCGCAAACCTCTCCTACCAGTACCTCTACGACTTCGGCCCTCTGTGCGAGGAGCAGTTGCTCAAAGGTGGCCTCCGCCTGGCTGCTGTGCTGAACGAGATTTTTAAATAAGAGCAGTTAAATAGAATGTAAAGTTAGAGCGGACACTTTTCAATGTGTCCGCTCTATTTATATTATCCAAACAATGTAATTACTCAGCATTGTTTTTCAGCCACTCCAAGCGACGCTGGTCGGGGAGGTGCTTAATCTGGAACGACTCGAAGCGTGCCTCGAAGCCATTTCCATCGGGGCAGGCGGCCATCATACCAACCATAACGGGCGAGTTATCGGCCAGCCAGCAGTTGCGCATCATGGTGTAGTTCACATCGTCGAACGAGTAGAAGATCTCCACAGCATCCAGGCGGCGCACTGCCTTAATCCATACAGCCTCTACGGGTTTGTCAAGCTCGATAACCGACCAGTCGCTGGTGTGGTGGGTAACCACGCACGAGAGGTTATACTTGCCCTCCACATACTCGATACCCGCCTTGATATAGTTCTCCTTGTCGATACGGAGCATCAGGCCTGCCTGGTCGAAGCGCACCTTATAGTCGCCGCTAATCTTCACCTTAACCTCAAACTCGCCACCACGAGTAGTATAGATAAAGGGTGCATCGTCAACAGTGAAGCCATAGTGCGATATACGCCAATAGTCACTCTGAGGGGTAACCTGCATAGTGAGCGAGTTGTTCTTGATAGTCCAATTCTCAGGCTCGTTGAACCACTGCATCTTCTCGAGGGTCTGCGCCGAGAGAGTCATCGAAAGAGCGAGTGTAGTTAGTGTCAAAATAAAAATTTTCATACCTTTGTGTTAGTTAATTTAGTTGCTCACAAATTTACGCGCAACTGATGAGTGAAACAATACTGAATTATAACCATTTTGAAAGAGGAGATAATACATAGACAACTAAACGAAGTGCTTCTGCGACAGGAGTTTATACCTGCTGATGGGGAATCGGTGAGTTTGGAGCGTTCACTGCTGATTGCTGAGCATTATGCCTTGGTGGAGAACTCTATTGCTGTGCTGAGCGATTTGACAAAACGTCGTAGCTATATCTTCTACGGAGGGCTTGGTGCTCTGCTCGGTATGGCTCGAAAAGGGGAGAGTAGGGTGGTTGATACTATCTGGGAGGAGGAGATTTTTGAGCGCATCGCACCCGAAGATCTGCTCACGAAACAACTTGACGAACTGAAATTTTTCCACTTCATAAATCGTTCTTCACCCTCGGTGCGCTCGGATTATTATATGGAGTGCTCGTTGCGAATGTGTGACGACGAGGGCGAGTGGCATAATGTGCGTCACCGAATCTCCTATTTCGCCTCGACCAAGTCGGAGAGTGTGCCGATGGCACTCTGCTTATACAATGTGGTGCCCGATGTGATTGCCGAGAGCCGAATTGTGAACTATGTGGATGGCAGTGTGGTGAGGGTGGCAGAGGAGAACTGCTCGACACTCCTCTCGGCGAGAGAGAAAGAGATTTTAACAATGATTAGTCGTGGCAAGCAGAGCAAGCAGATTGCTGCAACACTCTCTATAAGTGTCAATACCGTCAACCGCCACCGACAAAATATACTTGCTAAACTCAATGCGGGCAACTCATTGGAGGCTTGCAGGGTAGCCGAGAAGTTGGGACTTATTTAGAGATTATGGAGCTGATTGGAAATAGAGTTTTATTGCGCCCCTGGAGTGTGGAGGATGCCGAGGAACTGTTTCGCTACGCATCGTCGGAGGAGATTGGCCCAATGGCAGGCTGGCCACCACATCAATCTGTGGAGGAGAACAGGGAGATAATTCGGACTATCTTTTCCGCCCCTGAGACATACGCCATTGTGCTGAGAGAGAGCGGCGAGGTGGTTGGCAGTGTTGGACTGCTTGCCTCGGGTGTGGCCCACTCGGAGTGCGTTGCCGAGGGCGAGTTTGAACTCGGATTTTGGGTCGGTAGACCTCTTTGGGGACGAGGAATCGCTACTGAGGCCTCGCAGGTGCTGCTGAACCACTGCTTTGAGGATTTGGGCTCTTGTAGAGTTTGGGCCAGCCACTACGACTATAACCACGCCTCAGCCCGAGTCCAAACCAAGTGTGGCTTCACCTACCACCACACTGAAGAACAATCTCACCCACTTACCAACGAGGCAGTCCAAGTGGTCTATAATTGCGTTGAGAAGCAAAAATAATTGCAATATGCATAAAGTTAACAGGGTTGGCCGTGGAGGCCAACCCCGCTGGTTTGTAAGAGAATCAGTATTAAAAGCCGATGCGACGATGCGTAGGACCTTTGCTTAGTTGTTGCTCTGCTTGGCAGTAGGCAGTCAATTGGTGCAGATCGGGCGCAGTGCCGCTCAGTATAAATTCGACGGTGCGTTTGCGGGCTATATTCTCAATCTGACCGCCACTCAAATCGAACTGTGAGGCCAATGATGCAGCGTCCTCGTCGTTGAGTTCAGAAATCATTGACTGCCAAATCGCCTTTCGAGCAGATAAAGTGGGACGTTCAAACTCTATCTTATAGATAAACCTTCGTTCGAATGCCGAGTCGAGATTAGAAGTCAGGTTTGTGGTAGCTATCATAATACCTTCAAGTTGTTCCATTTCCTGCAAGATTATGTTTTGTATGGCGTTTTCCATCTTGTCTACAGACCTCTCAGCAGCTTCGTTGCGTTTGCCCAGGATAGCATCGGCCTCGTTGAAGAGCAGAATTGGAGCCTGTTCGCTGTTCTCAACAAGTCGGCGATAGTGGTCAAATGCCTCTTTGATATTCTTCTCACTCTCGCCAACCCAACAACTCTTTATCTTACTCACGTCCACCATCATCACATCGCGCCCTGTCTGTCGAGCAATCTGATTTACGGTCTCGGTTTTACCTGTTCCGGGTGAGCCATAGAATAGGCAGGCAAAACCACGACGCATACCATTTTGGGCAAGTCTGTCAGTTACTTTGCAGAACATATCGGGTTGTAGCAGTGATGTTAGTTGCTCAATCTGCTGCTGTACGTTATCACTGTAATAGAGGCTCTTGGGCGCGAAAGAGGTATGAGAAATCAATCTCTTATCTTTGCCTTTCTCCTTGACTTTGGGAATCAACTCAGGGCATAACTCCTGCTTAGCCTTGTCGGTCAAGTGGAAATAGTTGGTATCGGCCATACCATCGTTTTTATAAGGCTCAACAAGACCCTCTTTGCAGAGTGTGAAGGAGGTATCTTTGAGATCCTCGTTTATGCTACGCACAATGTGCTTGCTCGAAAAATAATCTTCCCAATCGTGCGTGCCAACCATATCGTCGTCGTGGTTGACGAAACGATTCAGATAGACACAGAGCATAATCCCCGACCAATCCCCTCGAAACCACCCTATATTATATCGCTTGACAACTTGGGCTATGGGTAGTTGAGGGTTGGCTGTGACGAGTTCGCGAAGACGGTCGCTAAGGGTGTAGGTGTCGTCGTGGTCGGCCTCAAATATCTCGTCTAAGCAGTCGTAGAATTCATTACTGCTCAGTTCCGAGAGAGATTTGGGGGTGAATTTGCGATTCTCCTTGACTGCCTCAATCACTTCCATAGGAACATTGTAGTAGCACTCTTTGTTTCGTTTGTAACGCCCAATGAGCCCCATTTTATGGAGTGCGTCAGCCTCACTCATTAGTTCTATCAGGCGTGTGGTGCGACAACCTATCATATTCGCAAAATCGCTCATCGTTATACGACGATCGGTGCATTTCTCGATAAAGAGAGAAAAGACCAATGCCTGAGTAGGTGTGATGTCCAATCGCTGCGATAAATACTGCAACGCCTCATCTGCCTCCTCGTAGAAATAATTACTTAATTTGCTGTCAATAGCTAATTCAACCACTCGGTCGATACTTGACAATAAGGTTGCCTCATTTTTCTTAATCATCATCTCTTCCATATCTCAACTATTTATTACGAGGCAAAGATATCTATCTACTCTGCCAATTTGCGGCAGAGTAGATTGTTGTTTCCATTTTCTTCCTCGATTTGTCGGATAATGCGGCAGGCTCGGTTAAAGCCGATGCAGAACTTCTTGCTAATGCCCGAAGCGGTCAATCTGTTCTGCCCTCGTGCATACGCTACAACCTCATCAAACAGCGGGTCGTGGCTGTTCCAATCAAAAGTTTCGTTATTCATACTATTGTAATTTTATAGTGCAAAACTACCGCGCCACACTGACAAATTGCGACATACAGTTAAACTTACTTGCGGAATTTAGAATCGAACTGATGGAATAGCTCGTAGTAGGAGCGCATATTAGGCAATTCCCAGAACTTCGAGACCGTAGCTGGCTCTCCGTCTAAATTATATATCTTGGCAGTTTGCAAAGCCAGTAAAAATGGTGAGTGAGTAGCAATAATAAATTGACACCCACAATATTTTGCAGACATATCTATAAATTGTGCAAGCTCCTGCTGCAATTTACAAGAGAGACTGTTCTCGGGCTCATCAAGAATATAC